>JAABTM010000168.1 GCA_011389855.1 Desulfobacteraceae bacterium | reverse complement strand
CGGCCTCCGGTCTCTGCTGGAACGGCGGCAAAAATACGGCGAACTGACCCCGCGCCAGGAAAAGACCCTCCAGCGGTCGCTTCGCAATACCCGGAAAGCCCGGGAGATGCTCTACGGTCTTCTGGAGGTGGGCCGGTCCCAGGCCGGGTGCGTCACCCCGTCCCGTTTCCGGGTGGGGCCCGCGGTGGTCGATGTGCTCGGCGACTGCATGGAGATGATCGTCACCGGCCCGGACGGCCCGCCGGAATTGGGCGATGATATGGCCGCCGTGACCGAAGCGCTCGCCCGGCAGGCTATCCACCTGGACCTGTCCGACGTGGCGAATCTGGAACTGAATCAGGACAAGGTCAAATTCCGCCAGATACTGTCCAACCTGATCCGAAACGGCCTTCACCACCGGCGAAACCGGCTGGCCATACACCTGTACCGGGAGGGCGACATCCTCCACGGCGAAATCGCCGACGACGGCCCCGGCATCGCCCCCCGACACCAAGACATGATCTTCGAGCGGTACGCCCAGGTGGAGACCGCCGAATGCGACATGCCCTCGCGGCGGGGCCACGGCCTTGGGCTGGCCGGCGCCCGAATCATGGCCCGAACCCTCGACGGCGACATCGGGGTCCGGAGCGACGGCGGCGCCGGCGCCACTTTCCGCCTGACCCTGCCTATGACCCTCAACCGATAAGGAGCAGCGCATGACCCCATCCCATCTCGACGGAAAACGCATTCTGGCGGTGGACGACGAAACCGATATCCTGGAGACCATCATCGACATCCTCGACATGGCCAGGGTCGATACGGCGACGGATTACGAATCGGCCTCCGATAAGATCCAAAAGGGCGGCTACGATCTGGCCATCCTCGACATCATGGGCGTCGACGGCCTGACGCTGCTGGAGGAGACCACCGAGAAGAACATCCCCGCCGTCATGCTCACGGCCCATGCGGTCAACCCGGACGCGCTCATGGCCTCCATCCGAAAAGGGGCCATATCCTACCTTCCCAAGGAGAAGCTGGACGAACTGGACACGCTGCTGGACGAGTTGCTCTCCGCCCACGACCGCGGGGAACCGCCCTGGAAGCTCCTTTTCGACAAGCTGGGCGACTATTTCGACGAACGGTTCGGCCCGGGCTGGAAGGAGAAGCACGAGGCGTTCTGGTCCGATTTCAGCCGCACCTACCAGGTGGGCAGAGGCATCCAGGAGCGGCTCAAGCACGACCCCCGGCTCAAAGGAATGGGGGTTTAGGATGGCGGCGTCCCGGGAACCCAGGGAATGGCAATTCGAACAGGGCCCCATCCGGCCGCCCAACGAAGCGGCCAGCCTCTTGCTCCGCATCACCCGAAACTGCCCCTGGAACCGCTGCATGTTTTGCGCGGTCTACAAGCGGCGGAAATTTTCTCTCCGCGACGTGGAGGAGATCAAAGGGGATATCCGGGCGGTGCGGGCCATAGTGGACGATATCCGGGCGACATCCGAATCCATCGGCGCCGGCGGAGCGGTGGACGCATCGGTGGCGAACCATATCTTCCAGCGGGAGGATCTGAGCGAGCGGTACAAGCGGGTGGCGGTCTGGCTCTACTACGGCGCGGGGGCCTGCTTTCTCCAGGACGCAGACAACCTGATCATGAAAACCGACGATTTGGTGGAGATCCTGACATTTCTCCGGGAAACCCTGCCCGAAATCTCGCGGGTCACCACCTATTCCCGGTCCCGGACCGTGGTCAACAAATCGGTCGACGCGCTGACGCGAATTCGGGAAGCGGGACTGGACCGGGTCCACATCGGCATGGAAACCGGGTACGATCCCCTGCTGACGTTCATCGAAAAAGGCGTGAGCGCCGAGCAGCAGGTCGATGCGGGCCGGCGGGTGAAAACCGCCGGCATGGAACTGTCCGAATACGTGATGCCCGGTCTCGGGGGGCGGGCGATGTGGCAAGAACATGCGGTGGAAACCGCCAAAGCCCTCAACCGGATCGATCCGCACTTCATCCGGCTGCGGAGCCTGCGCATCCCCAAGCTGGCGCCGCTGTTCGCCGAACGGAAAGCCGGCCGTTTTGAAATGCAGCCCGACGACGACCTGATCCGGGAAATCCGGCTTTTCATCGAAACCCTGGAGGGCATCCACGGCGCCATCGCCAGCGACCATTTCATGAACCTGCTGGAGGACGTGTCCGGAAAACTGCCCGAGGACAAGGATAAAATCCTGGGCGTCATCGACGACTACCTCAACCTTTCCGAAACCGACCGCCGGATCTACCGCCTGGGCCGCCGGGCCGGCAAATTCCGATCCATTAGGGATTTGACCCGGAACCCGGCCGAGTACAACTACTTCAAAGAATGGATCGAGGAAGTGACGGAGAAAAAAGGCGAAGCGGGCGTGGAGCGGTTGATCGCGGAGCTGGTGGATCAGTATGTGTGACGGATTTAAGGAGGTGCGCCATGAACGAAGAAACACAAAGCGACGGAACTCAAAAGAAAAAAGGGATCATCGCCAAAATAAGCACCTTCAAAGGCATCGTCCTCTCGCTGACGGCGCTGTTCGTGGTCATCCCCGCCATGATCAATTCGGGTATCGATGTCTACAATTCCATCGCGAATATCCCGGACAGCATCCAGGAAAGGACCAATGACGAACTGTTCAAGCGCCACTTCAAAGAGTCCCCGGTCTTTTCCCAGCCCATTGAAGTAAAGACCGGCAGCGCGACCCTGGAGATGATGTTGGACGTCTACGAAAACGGCGACATCCTGATCCAGTACGGCGATTTCAAGCAGTGGTTCCCCTTCAAGGGCGCCTCCGTCGCCGGGGGGTTGCCGTTGATCGGCGTGGCCTACGCGCAGGACGGACGCGATGCGACCGACCCGGAAAACCAACGAGACCCCGCTTCCCAAAAAACCATCTACCATAAGCCGCTGATCATCGACATTCCCCAACACCAGAGAGACAACGAGGCGCAAAGAGACAACCAGCCCGAAACCATGGAAAAATCCTACCTGGTGTCCCAAATGAAGGACGATCATTCATCTTTCGTGAGGGCTTCCAGCAAGACCTATTCGATGACTTTCGATGCGGAGCCGGGCTACAGGATCGCTCGTTACGACTTTCGGGAAATGGATGCCAAAGCCTTTGACCTCAAAGAAATCAAGCTGCTCGACGAGGGCCGGTCGATCCTGATCTCTTTTACACTGAAAAGCGGCTCTTTCATTAATCGCTGGAAGGGCTGGATCAAGGGAACGCTCCAGACGGAGCAGGAGCGGATTCGGTGATCCGCAGAAAGGCGATGCAGCGGCCTCACACAGTTAATCTGCCGCCGCCACCCCCACCGTCTCCCCATTCTTCAAATTCACCAGCCCTTCCTCGCAGATCCGAAAATAGGGGATGGCCGCTCCGGTGAGGGTGACCAGGGTGAGCAGCGGATCGGGAAAAGAGACCCCGAGTTCGGTCACCGCCACCTTGATGGTGGAGATGGCGTCGGCCAGCTCGGGGATGGAGCGGTCGGACAAAAGGCCCAGGATCGGCAGGGGCAGTTCGGCGGCCACCTTCCCGCCGGCCCAGACGACGATGCCGCCCTGCAGCTCGCGGATGCGGTTGACGGCGGCGGCCATCTCCTCCCCGGAGGCGCCCACCACGATGATGTCCGAGCAATCCCAGGCCGCGCTGGCCGCCATGGCGCCTTTGCGGAGGCCGAATCCCCGGATGAGGCCGGTGAAGGTTTTGCCCGGATGGATGCGCCGGTCCACCGCCGCCGCCTTGAGGAGGTCCGTTTCAGGATCGGCGTGGATTTCGCCGGAACGGACCGGGACCGTCAGATGGACTTCCCGGGTCACCAGATCGGTCACCATGTCCATGACCCGGACCGCGGCCTCCGGGGCGTCGCCGTCCGCCCGGATGGCGAAGTCCGCCGCCGACATCTCCCTGTCGATGTGTATGCTGTGGCTTTCGTCCGAAAAATCGTGGATCCGGGATTCGACCTGCAACTCCCCTTTCTTCACCGCGATCCGGCCGTTGCTGATGACGTATTCGGGATCGATGGTCGTAAGATTCGGCAGGATCAGCAGATCGGCGTACCGGCCCGGCCCGAGGCCGCCGATGTGGCGGTCCAGCCCGAAATGCTCGGCCACGTTGAGGGTGGCCATCTGGACGGCCGTTACCGGCGGAAACCCATAGTCGATGGCCTTCTGGAGGACGGCCGCCATGTACCCGGTTTCCATCAGGTCAACGGGCTCCACGCCGTCGGTGGCCAGGATCAGCCGCCGGAAGTCGATGCCGGCGTCCCGGATCTGGGAGATGGGCTTCAGATCGGCCCGGATGCTGCCTTCGCGGATCATCACGTGCATCCCCAGCCGGAGCCGCTCCAGCACCTCGTCGGCCGTGATGGGTTCGTGGCAGGACGAGACGCCGGCGGCGGCGTAGGCCATGAGCTTTTTCCCCCGGGCCCCGGCCGAATGACCCTCCAGGTTTTTGCCGGCCATGAGGGTCTGGTGAAACTCGGGGAGAATCCCTTCCGGGTTCTGGAGGATCGACTGCCAGTAGGATTCCCCCAGGCCGATGATGTCGTCCCGGGACAGCAGCCGCGCCAGGTCCGCCTCGGCGATGCCGGCGGCGGCCCGGCTGATGGAGACCATGGCCGGGGCGGTGGCGAAAAACTTCATGGGCTGATCCTTCAGGGAATCGAGAAAATCGATGACCCCCTCGACGCCCCCCACCGGGTAGGACTCCATGGTTTCGGAGACCACCGTGGTCGCCCCGCCCTTGAGGGCGTAGGGGATGAACTCGGCCGCGGTGAAAAGCCAGGCGATGTGGGTGTGGCCGTCGATGAGGCCCGGAATGACCGTCCGGCCGGCGCCGTCGATCACCGTGGTGTTCGGGCCCACCACATCGGACGGGTCGGGGGTGGCGCAGGCGATCCGTTCGCCTTTGACGCAGACCGACAGGTTCGATTGCACCTCGCCCGTGTAAACATTGACCACGTCGGCGTCTTCGATCACCAGGTCCGCCTCGGCCCGGCCCAGGGCCACATCCATCAACGCCCGTGTTTCCGGTATGCTCAGCAGGGTCTTCGGCCCCGTTCGCTCACTTTGCGTCATGCGCTGCCATCCTTTCGAAACGCTGTCCTTTTTTACTTGTCCAACAATTCCAGCAACCCTTCGAAATAGGGGACCGTCCGCTTCAGCCCCTCCGCCAGCGGCATGGTCGGGGTCCAGCCGAGAAGGCGTTCGGCCAGGGCGATGTCCGGCTTCCGCTGCCGGGGATCGTCCTGGGGCAGGGGTTCGAACCGGAGTTTGGAGGCCGATCCGGTCAGGGCGAGCACCCTTTCCGCCAGTTCCAGGATGGTGAACTCGCCGGGATTGCCCAGGTTGACGGGGCCGGTCACCTCGTCCGGCGTCTCCATGAGCCGGATCAGCCCCTCCACCAGATCGTCCACATAGCAAAAGGACCTGGACTGGGCGCCGTCCCCGTAGATTGTGACGTCCTCCCCCCGAAGGGCCTGGAGAATGAAATTGGAGACCACCCGCCCGTCGTGGGGATGCATCCGGGGGCCGTAGGTATTGAAGATGCGCGCCACCTTGATCCCAAGACCGGTCTGCCGGTAGTAGTCGAAAAAGAGCGTCTCCGCGCACCGCTTCCCCTCGTCGTAGCAGGACCGGGGGCCGATGGGGTTGACGTTGCCCCAGTAGCTTTCGGGCTGGGGATGGACCGACGGGTCGCCGTAGACCTCGGAGGTGGATGCCTGGAGGATTTTGGCGTTGACCCGCTTGGCCAGCCCCAGCATGTTGATGGCCCCGTGGACACTGGTTTTTGTGGTCTGGACCGGGTCCACCTGGTAATGGATGGGCGAGGCCGGGCAGGCCAGGTTGTAGATCTCGTCCACCTCCACGTAGAGGGGAAACGTGACGTCGTGGCGCATCAGCTCGAAATAGGGGTTGTCCATCATGGCGACGAGGTTCCGCTTTGAGCCGGTGTAGAAATTGTCCACGCACAGCACGTCCCGGCCCGCCGCCAGCAGCCGCTCGCACAGGTGCGATCCCAAAAAACCGGCGCCGCCGGTCACCATTACGCGTTTTCGAAGGTGCATGTTCCGTCCTTTTCGCTTGGTCGTCCTGTCCAGAAAATCGCCCTACATCGGTTTACGGTATACAGGGCGGGACGGTGGAACGCAAGTATAACCGGGGTCAAGCTCAAATTCCATGCGACCCATCGGTCCGGCGATCACCCCACCCGCTCAAGATGCGTTTACGGCATGTAAGCACGCACGGAGAAATGGCGTGGCGTCATTCGGCATCCAGCGGTCGAAAAAAAATCTGGGTAAAATAATAGAGGCCCTTTTCTTTCCAAACGCCCACGCCGGTCTGGGTGTATTCCCCTTCCAGGATATTTTTCCGGTGCGGCGGGCTTTCCATCCAGTCCGCGACCAGACCCTCGGCGGGCCGGTCGACGTTTTCCGTCATGGCAAGGTTTTCGCCGACCATTCGAAAGGAGACTCCGGCCGCCTGGATGCGGTCCGCGACCGTCAATCCGGACGGGCCGGTGTGGCTGAAAAATTCTTTCCGAATCATCTGGCGGCTGTAATCCCGTGCAATGGCGTGGAGGGTCGGGTTTTCCGTCAGCTTCGGCCGGTCGTGTTTTTGGCGAACGGCGTTGACCTCCGAGAAGATTTGGGATTCCATCTGATGAATGGCGTCGGATTGGGGGGCTGGGCCGTGTTCGGGTTCGGCGGACAAACAATCCCCGCCTCTCAGCGCGATCAGCAGCATCGAAAGGAGCATAACGATGCGGGCCGCATATCGTTTCTTTCTGTTCTCCATTGCGTTTTCCTTTGTTTTATAATGTGCAAATGGCCGGATTGCCGAATTAGACCTTGCGCATCCGCTCTTCCGATTGTATACAAATCTGAAGGATCGCGCTGAAAAAAATCCAGACCTGACTGAGCGGACAAGGAGGATCGTCCATGTCGAAACGCTATGACATCGTCATCATCGGCGGCGGACCCGGAGGCATCGCCGCCGCCGTCAAGGCCCAGGAAGCGGGCAAATCCTATGTGGTGCTGGAAAAAGGCCCCCGCCCTCTCCAGGGTATCGTCGATTCCTATCCCAAGGGCAAGAAGGTCTACCCCACCATCCCCCGGCACCTGGAAGGCCCGTTCCCCATCGACGGCCTGACCCCGCCGCCGGAGAAGATCCCGGTGGAGGCCTATGTGGATCAGGTGGAACGGTTTGTTCAGTCCGGCGGTCTGAACATCCGGTACGGCGAGGAATACCGGGACCTGGACGAGGACCGGTCCGGGTACGTCGTCCGGACCAGCGCCGGGGCCTATCTCGCCAAATACGTCATCTTCGCCTTCGGCAGCAACATCCCCAACGATCTGGGCATCTACGGCGAGGCCAAAACCGTCCGGAGGAACCTGGAAAATCCCCAGGACTACATCGGGATTCCGACCCTGGTCATCGGCGGCGGCAACGCGGCGGCGGACGTGGTCTCGGCCCTGTCCAAGGTGAAGCGGGAGGCCGACGATCCCACGCCGGTCTACTGGGGACACATCAAGGAAAAATTCGAGATCAACAAAGACACGGCCCGTGATCTGGGCGAGGAGATCCTGCTGGGCGGGCAGATCAAAATCCTTCAGGGCGCGGTGCCCAAGATCGGCGAGGTGGACTCCGAAGGGATCGACCGGCTCTACATCCATCAGAGCCCCGGGGCCCACGGCAGCGATGATGTGTTCATGTACCAGGGCATGAGCTTTCCCATGAAAAACGTCATCGCCTGCATCGGAACCCACGGGCCGTCGGCCATCTTCAACGGGATCAACCTTCAGCAGATCACCTGCACCGGCGAGATCTGCAAGATCGCCCGGGAGGGGGAACAGCTCCTGATGCTCTCCGCCACCCTCCAGACCAGCCGGAGGGGCATCTACGCCATCGGCGGCTCCATCAGCCCGTCCTACATGGAGATCCAGCCGGACCGGACCATCAGGGAAAAGCGCCATTCCAACCTGATCTTCACGGCGATCCAGGACGGCATCACGGCCATGGAGGGGATTTTGGGAGCGTCGTCCGCTTCATAAACAGGAAGAAAACGCCGATGAGCAGCAGATTGACCCCGGCCGTCAGGAAAAACCCGTTCCGGAACCCGATGGCTTCGCAGACCTGGCCCATGACCGCCGAGCTGATCATCATGCCGGAATAAATGCAGGTGTTGTAGCCGCCCATGGCCACGCCTCTCAATTTCGGCGCCGCGGACTGGGCCACCAGGGCGCCGATGGAGGTGAAAGCCAGCCCCATGCCGCCGCCCAGCACCAGTGCGAAAAAAATAAAGTGGATGGCCGTCCGGGACGCGCCGAATCCGGCCATGGAAAACGCAAAGGCCAGCAACCCCGCGATCACCAGCCGCCCCCGGTCGGCCACCCGGTCGCTCAAATGGCCGAAGGGAATCCGGGACAAAGCATTGCAAAGGCCCTGGACAAAGAAGATCAACCCGATCCGCTCCACCGCCAGCCCCTGCTCCCGGGCGTGAAGCGGAATGAAGCTGATGAACATCCCCAGTCCGAAACAGGCCCCGAGCGTAACGGTCCAGCACCCCACCAGGGGACGGTTCCGCAGCAGGGATTTGAGCGTCGGCAAAAGATCCGGCTTGTCCTCGCCGGAACGGGGTTCGTCCGCCGGCAGCCGCCATTGGAAAATGGACAAATTCAGCAACAGCACCCCGCCGGCGACCCAGAACGCCGGAATATAACCCAGCTCCCCCGCCAGAAAGCCGCCCGCCGCCGGGCCCAGACTCATGCCGCAAAAAATCGCCGTGGTGTACCATCCATAGGACCGCCCCAGGTGCGTCGCCGGGGAGATGTGGGCCACGAAGGCCATCATGGTCGGCCCGAAAGCGGCCATGCCCGCGCCGAACACCAGGTAGGCCAGGGTCAGGGCCGGAAAGGTCCGGCAGAAGCTCAGGGAAAACGCCGTGGCGGCCAGCAGCAGCATTCCGGCTCCGGCCAGACGCTTGCGGCCCCATCGATCCGACAGCAGCCCCGCGGGCAACGACAGGGCCGCGGCCATGAGAAAAAACGCCGAATTGATGATGCCGATGCGGCCGGTGGCGATCCCCAGCGACTTGGCATAGAGCGGCACCACCGGCAGCCGGATGAAGGCGGCGAAATAACACCCGAAAGTAAGGGAACAGAGAAGGATCAGCAGACGGGTGTGGGATTCACCCATTGGGCGTCTGAACGGTCAGGCGCACCAACCCTTTTCCCTGGGACGAAACGGTCTCCGCCAAATCCTTCATACTGATCGCCTCGCCGTTGCACACCGCCTTTTCGCAATGCCGCTCCAGCGCTTCTCCATGGGCGCCCAACAGATCCGCCAGAACTTCGGCTTCGACCCGGACGGCGCGTTCCAGGAAACCGGGGCCCAACTCCCGCACCAACAAATTGAACAGCTTGATGGTCACGAACCCCTCTGCATCGGACGCGCAGGCATCCGATGCCCGGTAGGTAATGGTGTCTCTAAACCCCGCCAGCACGCCGCTCCGTCGCATGGTGGCCCCCACCAGCCCCGGCATGGCCGCCGACAGGGCCAGCACCGCCCCGTCGGTCACTGCGGTCTTTTCCACGTCGTCCACCGGATGACCGTCCAGAAAAACGGTCTGGATGCGGTTTTCGATATAATCGGACTCGATGCCCAGATCTTCCGACAAGAAGGCATGCACGCTGCACCCAAGCCGTGTTTGCACCTGGAAACCCCGTTGGAGGAGCGGGTAGAAGGGGGTGAGCCCGGACTTTGCGTTCAAAGTAAGATTGAGTTGCAAGGCGTCGTTCATTTGTTTCTCCTTTCACCCCCCGTGAATACTACATATCCCTTGAACATCCAACCCTGGAAATGATCGCTCGTTATAAAAAATGGCAGCCGCTCTTCCTGGGGCAAATCAGGACATCCGCCGCCCCGTTAGGCCCCAAAATCAAATTCCATATTTTTACAGGCGTATAAACAGAAATCCGGCTTTTTCAACGGGGTGTTTATCCACACCCATCTTCCTCTCAAACATGCCGTTCTAAAATGCATCCTTCTACACAAGCCCAATCATATTAACTCATTGAAGCTCCTTCAACAATTCCGGCACGCCATTTGCTTCTGAAGTTCGGTCAACGGCGTTCCACCGTCGGTGTGGAACACCCCTCAACTGTCAATGCAACGCGGGAAGACATCGCAAATGATCGGATCTAAACCCTTGAAGCGGGTATCGGGAACGCGGAAAAAACACGACCGCCAGGTACGGTCCATCTGCCGGGAGTGCACCGTCGGGTGCGCGCTGATCGCCTCGGTCAGGGACGAGGTCATCGTGGACGTCCAGGGCGACGAAGACCATCCGGTCAGCCGGGGGCGATTGTGCGCCCGGGGGACGGCCTTTGTCCAGGGGATCAACAGCCCCGACCGGATCATGTTTCCGGCGTCCCGGCGCCGGCTGGCCGGTCCCTTCGAAGCCGTGGACAACCTCGACGCGGCCTTCGACGATCTGGCTGATCGGCTCAGAAAGATCCGGGAGGCCCACGGGCCGGCGTCCCTGTATATCGGCTGCGACCCCGAAGCGGGCCTCGATTTCTACCTCGGGGCCATGCGCTTCGCCCGGCTCTGGGGGACGCCCCACGTCTACCATCCCCTGGACATGCCGCCGGCCATGGCCGGCGACGGGATCCTCAACAGCCCGGCCATGCCCTGCGCCGACTGGGTGAACAGCGGTACCTTGTTTCTCGTGGAAGCCGATCTGGCCGCCACCCATCCCGTTGCCTTCGGATGGGTTCTGGAGGCCCGGCGGCGCGGCGCCAGGATCGTGGCGGCCGATGCCCGGTTTACCACTACTTTATCCAAGGCGGATCATCCCCTGATGATCGCCCCCGGTTCCGGCAACGCGCTGGGGCTCTTCCTGCTTAAAGTGATGCTGGACGAATCCCTCCAGGACCCGGAAGCGGTCGCCGCCGCTTTGAACGCCCCGGAAAGATGGGAAGCCTCTTTCGCCCACCTGTCCCTGGACGACGCCCCCGCCATCACCGGCCTCTCCGCCGACGACATCGTCGGCCTCTGCCGGATGCTCAAACGGGAAGGTCCGGTCACCGTGATCACCGGCAAGCGGCTGGCCTACCTGGACCACTACCGGTCCTGGCCGACCCTGGCCGCGGCCATGGGATGGATGGGCCGTCCGGGCGGAGGCTGGTATCCGCTTGAATCCGGA
Source organism: Desulfobacteraceae bacterium (assembly GCA_011389855.1). Classification (GTDB taxonomy): domain Bacteria; phylum Desulfobacterota; class Desulfobacteria; order Desulfobacterales; family JAABSP01; genus JAABTD01. Next base: position 67 of record JAABTM010000168.1, on the reverse strand, counting down.
CGACCCCGGCTCGACGCGGCCGGCGACATCGACGGGGAAACCGCCTGGCCGCTTCCGACAGGCGCCC
>JAABTM010000467.1 GCA_011389855.1 Desulfobacteraceae bacterium | reverse complement strand
GAACCCGGCGATTGTCCTGAATCCGTTCCGGGTAAAAGGCCGTCAGCCCCCCGGCGCCGCCGAACAGCAACGCGCCGTCCCGGGTTTTGCAGGCCCCCCAGAAAAAAGAATCGCTTTGCAGCCCGTCGCCGGCGTCGTAGTTGCGGAAGGTTTCCGTCGTGGGATTGAACCGGGACAGCCCGTTGGACGTGCCGAGCCAAAGATCGCCTTCGCGGCCATCGGCGGGAGGGTCCGCTTCCAGAATACTGAAAACGACATCATTGGGCAGGCCATCCTCGACCGTATAGTGCGCGTATCGCCCCTTCTCCGGGTCGAATTGACCCAGTCCTTTCCCCGTGCCGATCCAGAACCGACCCAACCGGTCTTCAACCATGGAAAAGACCGGAGCGGCGATGCCGCGCCCCAGGGGTTCGTCGTTGCCCGGGCCGTTATAATAATGGATAAATGTCCCTGTCCCGCGGTCGAAGCGATCCAGCCCCGACATGGTTCCCACCCAAAGCGCCCCCCGCCGGTCCTCATAAATGGCATTCACCTGATCGTCGATGAGGGAACCGGGTTCGGCCGGATCGTGCCGGTAATGGGAGAATCGCCCGGCGGCCCGGTCGAACCGGCTCAATCCGCCGCCCCATGTGCCGACCCACAGAACGCCGTCCCGGTCTTCCTGAATGGCGTCAACGACGTTATGGCTCAGGCTGGCGGGGTCCGCGTCGTCATGGACAAAATGGGCGAATGTCCCGGTTTCCCGGTCCATCTTGATCAAACCGCCCCCGGAGGCGCCAAGCCACAAGGTCCCGTCCCGGTCTTCGTGGATGGCTTCCACGGGAAAATTGGGCACGCTTCCGGGATCGTGGGGATCATGCTGGAAATGGACAAACCGCCCGGTGGACCGGTCCCATCGGCTCAATGCGCCGACCGTCCCGATCCAGATCATGCCCGCCCGGTCCTGATAAACTTCGTGAACCGGATTCCGGATGGGGCTGTTCGGTTCGCCGGGGATGGCGCGGTAATGATGAAACGGTTTTTCGCCGGGGTCCAGAACGCTCGCCCCCCGGTCCGTGGCGATCCACAGCACGCCCGTCCGGTCCCGGATCATGGACCAGATGTTGTTGTTGATCAGGCTGTGCGGGTCGGCGGGGTTGTGCCGATAGCGGACAAAGGTTTCCGTCCGCCGGTTCATGCGATTCAGCCCGTTGCCTTCGGTGGCCGCCCACAAAAAACCGGCGTTATCCTCTACGATCGCGTAAACGACCCCGGGGCCGATGCCGCCGGGATCGGCGGGGTCGTGCCGATAACGGGTAAACCGCCCGGCGCGCGGATCGAACCGGTTGATGCCGTCCCCGACGCCGATCCACAGCCCGCCATGGCGGTCTTCATACATCGTCCGCACGCCGTTGTCGCTGATGCCGTGGGGATCGGCCGGGTCGTGCCGGAAATGGACGAAGGTTTCCGTTTCCCTGTCGAACCGGTCCAGCCCTCCCAGCGTGCCGACCCATAACGTGTTGGATCGGTCTTCATGGATGGCGAAGACGCTGTCATGGATCAGGCTTCGGGGATTGCTGGCGTCGTGGCGGTAACGGACGACTTGTCCGGTCCGCCGGTCAAGCCGGTTGAGCCCGCCGCCCTGGACGCCGACCCACAGATGCCCGCGCCGGTCTTCATGGATCGCCCGGATTTGGTCGCCACTGATGCTGTCGGGATCCTCCGGGTCGTGGCGGTAGCGGACAAACCGCTCGGTCGACGCGTCGAACCGGTTGAGGCCGTCGAACCACGTCCCCACCCAGAGGATCCCGCCGCGATCCACATAAAGATCCCGGACGCCGTCGCCGCCGAGGCTGCGCGGATCATCCGGCTCGTGGCGGAACACTTTCAGGGTGTTCGCCCCATACCGGTTCAAGCCGCCGCTGGTTCCAAACCAGATAAAGCCGTCTCGATCCTGGGCAAGGCCCCACACCCGGTCGTTGGACAGCCCGTTTTGGGTGGTGAGATGATGGAACTTGGCGAAAATTGGCGGCGGCGCCGAACGGCCCGGCCCGTCCGTTTCCACAAGACCGTTGACGGCCGGCGGGAAGCACAGCAGGAACAGCAACGCGGCGAATCGGTGGATGGATCCCTTCATTCAGGGGATTCTCGACGGCTTTTTCTCGAATTCCTCGGCCGGGATATTTTTCAAACTCGCCAGCTCTTGGGGTGAAATTCGGGTCAGCTTGATGATGACATCCTCGTCAAAGCCTTCCGTTAGCATGGCGCGGGCGGTTTCGGCCTGGTTTTGTCGAACGCCTTCATCCCTTGCCGTGTCAACCGCCGCTTTCGTTCCCCAGTAATCGATCAGGTTTTGTTCATAAGCGTTGTACTGCTCCCGGGTTAAATTGGCCAGTTCCGCGGTCGCAAAGGCTTTGTGGAAAATCGGCTCGTTCAGGATGGCGGGGATGTCGTCGAAGTTTTCCAGATTTTTGAGAAAATAGACCCATTTGTCGAACCGGGTTTCCAGTTCGTTTTCTGTTTTGTTAAACAACGGCATTTGGAGAAATTTGAAACGCAGGTTGTCGTAAAACAGGTCGCCGTCCTGGTCTCTAAGGGCCACGTCGCGCAGGAATTTTCGTTTTTCTTCGGCCTCGTCGTATTTGAAATCAAGGATCGCAATAAAATAAATGGGTTGTAACTTGAAATTCCACTCGCCCCTTTTGGCCTGGTCCTGAATCGGAAAAGTGGCGTAAAACAGGGAGCGGTCCTTGAAAAAATGGATTTTGGCTTTTTGCATTTCCACGATGAAACGCTCCCCCGTTTGGCTGACGCAGTTGATGTCGAAAATGGCTTTGCGGCTCAAGGGAATGTCCGGCAACTGTTCCGTGTTTCTGAAATTCAGTTCGGCGATTTGGTGGTTTTCCGGCAGCAGTTGATTGAGAAAATCCGAAAGCAGGTCCTTGTTGGCTTCTTCGCCAAACAGTTTTTTAAAGCCAAAATCCGTGTATGGGTTGAGGTATCGGCTCATTTGGAGTCTCCATTGTTTTTGAATCAGGATGGCCGGGATGGTTGTCAGAACCGCGGATTACCCTGATGCCGCGGATGAACCATGATGCTCGCCGACATCCGCGGCATCATAATCATCATGGTTATCTGCGGTTCTGACAATGTTTCCAAGTTCTTGCGCCATTTCGAATCATAATGATCAGGATGAGGGGGCGGCATCCTGACCATCCTTTCATCATCCTGACCATCCTGATTCAGCTTTCAACCGCCTTTCCAGTTCCTCCAGCTTATTCCGGTCCAGGCCGGTGATCTCGGATA
>JAABTM010000466.1 GCA_011389855.1 Desulfobacteraceae bacterium | reverse complement strand
GTCCGCCAGCACCGGGTAAGCGTCGGCCGCTTCCTTGCTCCAGAGGAGGATCCCCTCCTCGGGTATGTTATCGATCTGTATCTTCAAAACAACCTCCTGTCAGCGGATCCGATTCGGCGGGCCGCCAAACCGGATCGGCGCTGAAAAACGCCGAAACCGCGTCATGGTACCCGTCCGGCGACCTGGACCGCAGGATTTTTTTGATGTCGCGTCGGTTCTCCGGGAATGACTGGGAAAAATAATACCAGAATCCCTTCATTCGATCAACCGTATGGGCAGGTCCGGACAGGATTTCGTCGTAGGATCGGAACAGGTCTTCCTGGAAAACGCGGAAGCGGCTATTATCCGGCGGGATCTTTCCCGAACCGGCTTTCAGATGTTCCGCCAGAAACGGGTCGGCCAGGGCGCCCCGGCCGATCATCCACCTCCGGACGGACGGGAACCGGTCCTTGAGGCATTGGAACGCGGCCGGCGAACGAATGTCGCCGTTGTAGACCACCGGAAGGGCCGACTCGGCGAGACAGGCGGAAAAGGTTTCGAGATCGGGCCGGCCGCCGTACATCTGGACCCCGGTGCGGGGGTGGAAGATCAGTTCGGACAGCGGGTAGCGGTTGAAGACGGGCATCAGCCGAAAGATCTCGCCGGCGTCATGGAAGCCCAGCCGGGTTTTGACGGAGAGCCAGCAGGGGATGGCCGGCGCGACCCGGTCCAGAAACGCGGCGACCCGGTCGGGGAAGGGGAGCATCCCCGACCCCCGGCCTTTTTTGGCCACCATGGGAAAGGGGCAGCCCAGGTTCAGGTTGATCTCCCCGTAGCCCAGGTCGGCGATCCGCCGGGCCATGCGGATGAAGCCCTCCGGGTCGTTGCTCAGGAGCTGGGGGACGACCGGCATGGCCCGGTTTCGTTCGGGCAGGATGTCCTTAAGGAGAGTGGGCTTGACCCGGGGGGTGGAGACCGTGGAGATGAAGGGGGCCACGGCCAGATCGAACCCGCTGAAATGGCGGCTGAAGACCGTGCGGAACACCACGTCGGTCAGCCCCCGGAGAGGGGCCAGATAGAGCCGGTCGGGGGACATGGGACGGGATCAATCGGCTTCGACGGCCGTCTCTTTGAGAATCCGGCCCGCCATGAGCTTGTACAAGTGCGCCATGTTGAGCAGGATCACGGCCACCTCCTGGTGGTCCCGGCCAAAGATTCGCTTCCGCATCTCCAGGGCGTCCCGGAAGCACTCCTCGGCCAGTTCGTGGTCACCCGACAGCATGAAGACCATGCCCATGTTGTTGTAGGTGGTGGCCTTTTTCCTGGAATCCCGCCGGAACCGGCGGTCCACATAATCCACCAGCTCCTGGGCCGGCGCCAGGGCCTCGTCGATGCGGCCGGCGTTGATGAGCGCCACCAGGGCCCGATTTCTTTCGTCCCAGTCGAGCGCCGCGGTCTGGCGGGTTTTTCGGCTCAGGATGGACATGGTCGGCTACGACTGCTCCCCGGTTTCCTGGGTCTCTTTCCGGTGAAGTTTGAAGATGTGCTCGGCCTGGAGTTTGTAGAGCTGGGACAGGTTGAGCCATACGGTGGCCACCTCGATGCTCTGGGGGCCGAACAACTCGGTGCGCAACTGGAGTGCCTTGGACAGGTACTGGTGGGCCATGTCGAACTGCCCCTTGGAGAGGTAGATCATGCCCATGTTGTTGAAGGTGGTGGCGGCCTCCTGTCCTTTCAGACGGCTGTTTCGCCGCAGATAACTCATCATCTTCCGGGCCGCGATCAGGGCCTCGTCCACCTTTTTTTCCTTGATGAGAGAAAGGACCTGCCGGTTCTGTTCCGTCCATTGCGGGTCCAGGGCCGCGGCGGCGGCGTCATCCGCTCCGGCCCCAAGGATCGTCGCCGGCCACATCGCCGACAGCAGCAGGACGAGGCCGATCACCGTATTTCTTTTGAATGTACGCATCATATTTTTGTCGCTCCTTTCTTACGGAATAAAGCACCCAGCTTCCCCCCGCCAGACACAGCAGGGCGACGGCCCCGATGGCCGAAGGGATGATCAGGTTTTGGGCGCCCCTGAAAAACGAAACCCCATAGGCGGACAGATCCCGGAGGACGGCCAGCGCGAGCATAACTGCTCCGGCCGCGCCGGCCACCAGGGCGAAGACCCCGCCTGTCTGCCAGCGACCCAGATCCTCCAGAACAGGATCATCCGGCGGCGGGCCGCCCCCGGCATGCCGCCGCCGGTCGCCGGGCCCCGGCGCCACCAGGACGACTCCGCCCTCGGCAAAGGCGATCTCCAGTTCCCGACGGCAGCCGGGGCAGGAGAACGCGTCCACCGCCGCTTGGATGCGGAGGGAACGGCCGCAGTCCGGACAGGCGATTTCCAGGGGGGGCGCCGGCGGAGATGGATCGTTCGCGGTCATGGCGATCAGGAGAGGCGCGCCGGTACATGCTGACCCGGCGTCCCTTCCCGTTCCGAGGTCAATCCGAGGTCCAGCCCCCACTGGGCCTTTCCCGCGGCCTCGGACAGCAGCTTCATAAAGGAATGGAGCAGCTGGTCGTTCATGTTGATCTGAAGCGCCGGCCCGACGGCGGCCTGCAGGGAGAGGACATGCCCGCCCTGGGGCGTCCGGGCGATCCGGGCCCTGGAGACGAGGATCGGCGCATCGCCCAGGGGCGTTGCGACCTCGCTCTGGGAAAACGGGGTCGAAAAATCGGCCTGGGCCAGGGCCGATTCCTGCTGGAACCGGAGCACGGCGTCCCGGCTGGCCGGCGCGATCCGTTCGTCCGCCCGGATGGATTCGGCCGCCGCCCCCTGAAGGCTTTTCCACAACAGCGCCACGAACCGCCGGGTCAACCAGATGCGGAATTCGGAAAGGGCCTCCGATGCGCCCACCGTCATGCGCAAAAGGATGCGGTCCTCCACCGGGTCGAAGTGGAGGTTGAGTTGATGGAGTCGTTCCGGCATGGTCCGCCTGACAAGGTCTGTTATTTGGATTTGGCCGATTGCTTCGATTTCGGGGCCGGTTTCGGCCCGGACGCCGGTTTCGCCACCGGTTCCGTCGCCGGTTCCGCCGCCGCGGCATCTCCATGGCCGGCGAGATTCATCAGCACCCGGAAATTGGACAGCGAATAGAGATGGGCGTAGATCCAGGCCAGATAGCCCTTCCGGAAGAGGTCGACGATCTGTTCGTCCTCCAGGTTGAACATGGCGGTCTCGTCCACCATCAGCAGCTTGGAGAACCCGATCTTTTCCCCGGCCGGCAGGGTGATGTTGGCGGTGAAATCCTTGAACAGCTCCAGC
>JAABTM010000465.1 GCA_011389855.1 Desulfobacteraceae bacterium | reverse complement strand
GGGAATGCGCTCGATCCATTTGCCGAATGTGGCGAACTCCTTTTCCCGGCCCACCAAAAGGTCAGGGTCGCCGATGCTTTCCGGCAGGGGATATTGGGCGGGTTTTTTCATTATTTATAATTTTTTTCTGACTATAACGGATTTTGGAGTCGGCCCTGAAAGGGCGTCACATACCAGACCAGGGCATCGCCCTGGGACCGTTTTAAAATTAACATTTTATCCAGGCGATTGCAACAGATGATCAAAAGCGGCGCCCCACATTTTCATGGCGTATTCCCGACGCTTGCTTGCTAAGGGCGAGAAACCGCATTCCTCTATAACTCTATATCCTTCCCCAGACCGGCTTCAATAATCGTTCGCAACCGCTCGAATATCACCTTCAGCCTCTCCATTCTTCCCCGCACAGCTTCCAGATTTCCTTCCTGGGCCGCGTCTTCCATTTCCTTGGTCAGGGCTCGCAAGGTTTCAGCACTGATATTGGCGGCCATGCCCTTGATGGTGTGGGCCGCCAGGCGGGCCGGGGCGGCGTCGCCGGCGTCCAGGGCGTCCTGGAGTTCCTGAATGCACCGGGGCATGTTTTCCAGGAGCAGTTTCAGCAAGTCCTGGACCAAATCCTCATCCCCCATGCACCGCTCAAGAAGGGCGGCGCGGTCAAACACGGGGTCGGCCTCGCTTTTCTTCGTCCACTTATCGATTTTCGCCTCCTGACGGCCACGATCCTTCCCTTCCTGACTTCCGACCCCGGACTCCTGGCTCATGTCGCTTTCCATCCACCTTCCCAGCACCAGGGCCAGCTCCTCCGGCTTCACCGGCTTGGCCACGAAATCATCCATCCCGGCCTCGAAGCACGACTCCCGATCCCGCGGCATGACCCCGGCGGTCATGGCGATCACCGGCAGGCGGGGGCGGGAAGGATGAAACCTTTCGCCTTCATCCTTCCGTATCCTTCTCGTCGCCTCCAGCCCATCCATCTCCGGCATCTGCACGTCCATGAGCACCAGGTCGTAGGGCAGGGTTCGCAGGGCGTGGAGGGCTTCCCGGCCGTCGGCCGCGGCGTCGGCGCGCAAGCCCAGTTTCTTGAGCATGCCCAGGGCCACCTTCTGGTTCACGGCGTTGTCCTCGGCCACGAGGACCCGGCCGGAAAAACGCATCGAGGTTGTCTGGGGGCGCTGGTTGCCCTGGGCCATGTGGCGGGTGATGATGGGTCTGGAGGGATTGCGCTCACCCGTGTCGGCCATGGCCAGGGCCAGGGTGTCGAACAGATCGGATTGGCGCACGGGTTTGTTCAGGTAGGCGGAAAATCCCAGCTCCTCGCACTTCCGGGCGTCGCCGGGCCGGCCCAGGGAGGTGAGCATGACCAGGGGAATGGCCTGGAAGCGTGGATCGGCCTTGAGCCGCTTCCCCAGTTCCGCGCCGTCCATGCCCGGCATCTGGAAGTCCACCACCGCCAGGCTGAATGGATCGGACCGGTCGCGGGCCTCGGCCGCGGCCCGCAATGCTTCATCCCCGCCCGCGACCGCCTGAACCCGCATCCCCCATGTTGTAAGCTGCTTCATGAGGATTTGCAGGTTGGTGGCATTGTCGTCCACTACGAGAACATGCAGCCCCGTCAGACTCACGGCGGCCCTGGGCGGCGCAACGTCCGTCGCTTCCTGGACGACGAAACGGGCCGTGAACCAGAACTCCGACCCCTGATCCGGCGTACTGCGCACCCCCACCTGGCCGCCCATCATTTCCGCCAGTTGCTTGGAAATAGCCAACCCCAACCCCGTCCCGCCGAATTTGCGGGTAACGGACGCATCCACCTGCGAGAATTTATTGAACAGCAGGCCGACTTTGTCCCGGGGAATGCCGATGCCGGTGTCCCGCACCGTGAACCGGAGCAGGGCGGTTTGACCGTCCGACCGTTCACCGGAAACCCTCACGAAAACCTCCCCCCTTTCCGTAAACTTCACCGCGTTCCCGACCAGGTTCGTCAAAATCTGACGCAGCCGTCCGGGGTCGCCGCAAAGGAGGGTGGGGGTTTGGGAATCGATGGTGGAGATGAACTCCAGGCCTTTCTCGTGGGCGCGCAGGGCCTGGGCGGCGGCGAAATCGTCCATCAGGTATCGCAGGTCGAAGTCCAGTTCTTCCATGCTCAGGTGACCGGCCTCGATTTTGGAATAGTCCAGGATGTCGTTGATCAGGTTCAGCAGGGACTCGCCGCTGGATTGGATGGTTTGGGCAAAACAGCGCTGCTCGTCGGTCAGCTCCGTATCCAGGAGCAGGCCGGTCATGCCGATCACCCCGTTCATGGGCGTGCGGATCTCGTGGCTCATATTGGCCAGGAAATCGGACTTGGCCCGATCCGCGGCACGGGCCTGGCTGGCCAGATCCTCGGCCAGCACCGTGGCGGCTTCCAGGTCCCTGTTGGATTGCACCAACGCCTCTTCCGCCTGCTTGCGCCCGGTGATGTCCTGCATAATGCCGAACCAGCGGATGTCGCCGTTATCAAATGCCGAAGGCGTGGATTCGATGAGAAGCCAGCGGATCTCGCCGGCAATGAGGGACCGTCCTTCCCAGAAGAACGGTTTTCGATCGAAAAAAGCCGCGCGGTTTCGGGCCAGAAATTCCTCTTGTTCATCGGGGTGTATGCAGTTGAATGCATGTGTGGCGTCGGCCAGCACATCTTCGCGGCAAAGTTGTTGGATCGCGCACCAGCGGTCGCTGACGTACTCAAACTCCATGCGCCCATCCGCCCGGGTCCAGAAGACATAGACGCCCACCGGCACCTGGGCGATCAGGTCGTCGTAGCGGGCCAGAATCTCCGTCAGCTCGGTTTCAGCCTGTTTGCGTCTGACGACCTCCCAGGCCACGTCGGCCAGGATGGACAGGGCGTTCAGGTCTTCCCGGCTGTAGTCCGCGGGCTTGTTGCCCACGCCCATGATGGCCACGATCACATTCTGGCGCATGACCGGAACGACCATTTCCCGAACCACCGCGGCGTGCCCGTCCGGCAGCCCTTTTTTATGCGCCAGTGAGGCATAGTCGTTATGGATCACCCCCTGGCGCTCCCGGACGCAATCCACCCAGACTCCGGCCCGGTCGATGTCGTAGTGCAGGCCCTGGCCCGGCGCATCGCAGAAGCGTTCCTTCGTCGCCGTGGACCATTGTTGCAGCGACAGGGACTTTTGATCCGGCGCCACGAAATGCAGAAAACTGATGGAGCTGTTCAGAAAAGGCTCGACTTCGTCCAGGGCCTTGACCATCAATTCGGACAGGGAATGCCCGGAAGCATAGGCGATCAG
>JAABTM010000464.1 GCA_011389855.1 Desulfobacteraceae bacterium | reverse complement strand
GTTCAACGCCCGGTACAAGGCCCTCAAACGGCTGTCCGAGCTTGAACCCATCGAGGTGGAATCGAGCGCTATGGGCGAAGGCGGCGGCACCGATGCCTGCACCATCGCCGACGATCCGGAGCATTCGCGGTCCACTGATCCGAAGTCCGGTGAGGCGTGTGATGATGGGAGGGCGGGGAAGTAACGTCCGCTCCTGAACTGTAAATAAACCATCAGGCCAATGAAAAGGGCCGTCCGCCTTCGGGTGGGCGGCCCTTTTTGCGTTGGTTTAACCTCAATCCAAATCGGGCATTCATGAACCCAGACCTACGAGGTTTCCAAAACCTCGCAGGTCTTCGTCCGTATGAACCGTTCCAGCCTAACCACGCTTTCAGCGTGGTTTTGGATGATTCAGCCTCGGAATTTCATTCCGAGGCGGCGACGGTCAGGAACAAAATTCCGCCATGGAATTGACGCAACGGGCGCTTTCAGATATGGACAGATAAACGTACCTTTTCACCCGCAACCCGATCAAACAGGAGCGTGCATGGAAACCACAACCGTTAGCCCACTCATCTGGATCGCCGGCATCTTAGCCCTGGTCGCGATAGCGGCGATTTTCGTATTTCGGGACCGCCTCAAACTGGGCCTCAAAATCAAGGATGCGGAAGTCAACGTGGACGGCTCCAAGGCGGCCGGTCCCGATGCGCCCACTTCTTCCATGAAAGGACTCAAGAGCCGAAAGGGCGCATTGACGTATCAGGACGACACCGGCCACGGCATGTCCATGGAGGATGTCGAAGTGGACAAAAACATCGACATCCATCGGTCAAAAGGCGAGACGGGGTCTTCCTCAAAAAAATGACCGGCCCCGACCGGGGCGGGAATGCTTCGCGATCGGGGCCGATTCTGGAAAAGATTCAGAGCGGCGGCGATTTCCACTTCGGAGATCGCGTCACACACATACACCATTCCACTGGCGACGCCTCCGGGGCAGCAGGCGCCGATCTATCATACGATTTTGAAAAAGAAATCGACCGGTACTGCAGGAAAGCCGAATCCTTTCACGAAGCCCTGCCCGTAGCCGGTTTCGCCACTCACCTGAAGGTAACCATCAACCTAGAGGATATTTACATTCCCCTGCGGGCCATGCTCGATCTGCGGGGCATCGATGAAAAAGAGTGCTTTACCGACGCGGCCCACGCCGAGGAGATGTTGAGAAGGTGCGACGCCGATTTTGAAATACCGCTGATCGACGCCTTCGGCCAAGCTCAGAACCGGGGAAAAAAAGGACTGATCATTCTCGGTGATCCTGGATCCGGCAAAACCACGCACCTCAAGCGGATGCTCCTGTGGTGCCTGAAAAAGACGCCTGAGACCATGGGGCTGCCCCGGAACATGCTCCCAGTGTTTTTGCCCCTTCGGGAACTGGAAACCACCGACGCCAGTCTGGCCGATTTTATCCAGACGCAGATGAAAAGCCGGCACCTCCAAACCCCGGCCGGTTTTGGGGCGGAATTGCTGGACCGGGGAAACCTCCTTATCCTCCTCGATGGTCTCGACGAGGTGGCCGAACTCGGTCAGCGGGAACAGGCGGTGGGGTGGATCGAGGCGGCCATCGACGATTTTCCGGATTGCCGGTTCGTGGTCACGAGTCGGTTTTCCGGATATGTTCCCACGGTCCATTTCAGCGCCAAATTCCTCGAGATGCATGTTCGCCCCCTGACCGAGGAAGCATCCGAGCGATTTATCCGCAACTGGTACGCCATCGTCGAGCGCAGCCTGGCCCGGGACGTCGACCAGGCCCAGAGCATCGCCGAAGAAAAAGCCGATAGACTCATCGACCGGCTTCGGGATAAAGATTTCCGGTCCGCCCGCGTTTTTGAACTCACCCGCAATCCGCTGCTCCTGACCAACATCTGCCTGGTTCACCGGCATCGTGGAAGCCTTCCCCGAAAACGGGCGCGGCTGTACCGGGAATGCATCGATGTGTTGATTGAGCATTGGCGGGAAGCCAAAGGGCTCGCCATCGACATCAGCGCCGAGGATGGCCGTCGAGTTTTGCAGCCCGCAGCCTACTGGCTGCACCAGGAGGACGGCCGAACCCGGGCGACGGCCGAAGAACTGGCGCCGGTGATTCAGCCGGCGCTGGATGCGGTTGGCTGGGAGGGCGGGACGGCCGAGCGGTTTTTAAACACCATCCGCGACGAAAGCGGTCTCCTGACCGGGTGGAGTCAGGAGCATTACGGCTTCATTCATTTGGGGTTCCAGGAGTATCTGACGGCGCGGGAAATTCAGCGGTTGTTCATCAAGGACCTCGGCAATACGCCGGTTCTCAAACAGTTGGCCAAGTATTTCAGCGACAGTTGGTGGCAGGAGGTGATCTTGCTCCTGCTGGCTCTGGAAGATCACTCGATGTTCGAACCCTTTATGGCGGAGCTGGTCAAGCGAACGGATTTTTGGGCCAATTTGCAGTTGGTGGATTTGTGCCTTGAAGAATCAACGGAAACCACCGTTCGCCCCTTTTTGGATGTGTTGGAGGCTGAGGCCGGAATATATACCGATTTATGGCGGCGTCAGTTGGCCGCTTTGCGAATTCTGGAACGTCTGGACGGCGGCGCCCTTGAAACGATCATGGAGCGGCTTAAAAACCATCCCTACGATAAAATTCGGCAATGGGTCGATGAACGATTCAAGGAAGCGCGTCAGGAGGTTATCCATCCCGAACCGTCCGGCTATGAACTGGTGCTGATCAAGGGCGGTACGTTCATGATGGGATCGGAGGAAAACGATCCTGAAAAACCCGTCCATGAAGTGACTCTCCCCGATTTCTACATGGGCCGTTATCTGGTGACCAACGAAGAGTATGCCCGGTTTTTGAAGGCGACGGCTTACGATGAGCCTAAATTTTGGGCGGACCGTAAATTCAACCAGTCCAAGCAGCCCGTCGTCGGCGTGAGCTGGCATGACGCCAAAAAATTCGCGGAATGGGCCGGGCTGCAATTGCCTTCCGAAGCCCAATGGGAATACGCCTGCCGGGCGGGGACGACCACGAGGTATAGTTGGGGGGATGATCCGGATTGCTCAAGGGCGAACTATGGCAACAGCCAAATTGCCAAAGAATGCAAAGACGTCAATCCGGGCAAAACCTCCCCTGTTGGCGATTATCCGCCCAATGCCTGGGGACTTTATGATATGCACGGAAATGTGTGGGAGTGGTGCGAGGACCAATGGCACAACAGTTACGAAGGTGCGCCGACTGATGGGAGCGCTTGGGGCGATGATGAGGAAAAGAGCGCGACCCGGGTCTTGCGC
>JAABTM010000167.1 GCA_011389855.1 Desulfobacteraceae bacterium | reverse complement strand
CGTATGTGCCGGTGCCGGCCATAACGGCCTTCAGGCCGGTGAGAACGGTGTCGAGTCCGGCGTCGACGCTCAGCTCGAGGCGGTAAAGAGGATGATCCGAAACGCCCTGAAGCGCCGTGGTCTCGTCAACGGGACTGCTCGATACCGTCACCACCGCCGATTCAAAGGTTTGAATACCGCCCGGCGCCGGCACGCCGGTCAGGATCATCTTTGGGCTGAAGGCGATATCGTCCGCGGATGGCGCCAGGATCCGGACGGTTCTGGCGCCTCCCGCCGCAGGGGCGATATCCGCGGTCAGGAAAAGATGGTGGTCGGCGCCTTCGGACATCGCCTGGGATAACCCGGTGAATGAAAGCCGGGTCCCGGGGGCCTTCGACGGCAGGGTGTCGAGCACCGGATCATCCGCATCGAGGATCTCGTCTTCGGAATACCGGAGTTGAAATTCCGTGAGGTCGTCGGTCAGATAGGTTCCGCCGGTCTTGAAGGCGACGCCGGTCAGGTCGACATCCTCGTCCGGCGTCAGCGTCAGGTGATAAAGGGGATGATCGGCCGTACCCGGAACCGTTAACGCGTCCGTTGTCGGCGGGGATTTTACAACTACTTCGCTGCTCAAGACCGCCACCGGCTGCGTTTGATCGGTCGTCGTGCCATTTCCCAATTGGCCGGCGTCGTTATTTCCCCAGCTCCAGCCTCGGCCTGTCGCGTCCCAAACCAGATTGAACTGCTTGTGGCCCGTCCAATCATACAGTCCACGGGCGGCAACGGCGATCGCGTCGTCGATTTCCGGAACCCGGATCGGGTGCAGCGCCAGCGAGTAGATGCCATGGAAATTCCCGTCGCCTAAAAAACCGCCACCCCAGGCCCATACGGTGCCGTCGATTAGACGGGCCATGCTCATAGTCCCACCGGCGGATATCTCCACCACCCCGTCGAGGCCCAAAACCTGCCTCGGTGTTGGATCGCTCTCCTGGCTCCCATCGCCCAGTTGGCCCCGGCGATTGTCCCCCCAGGACCAGACCGTGCCGTCCGATTTCAGCGCCAATGTGTGGGAACCGCCGCCAGAAACGGCCTTCACGCTGGATATGTTCTTTACCCTGGATGGGATGTTCGTCGAGACGGACTGTCTATCACCCAATTGATTGTAATAGTTGCTTCCCCAGCTCCAGACCGTGCCGTCCGACTTGACCGCCAGGCTGTGGTAGGCCCCTGCGGAGATGGCGGTTACGTCCGAAAGATTGGCGACCTGAACGGGCTGATGTCGATGGATTTCGGTTCCATCGCCCAATGTGCCGGCGCCGTTATACCCCCAGGCCCAGACCGTGCCATCCGACTTGAGCGCGAGATTATGAAATCCGCCTGCGTCGATCGATACCACATCGGTCAGACCCGACACCTGAACCGGTTCGGTTCGGTTGGTGGTGGCGTCGTCGCCCAGTTGACCGTACCGGTTGTCCCCCCAGGCCCAGACCGTGCCGTCTGACTTGAGGGCCAGGCTGTGGAACCGGCCTGCGGAAACGGCCGTCGCCTGGGTCATGGTACCGTCGCCCAACTGGCCGTATTCATTGTTTCCCCATGCGAAAACTCTGCCGTCGGGTTTTGCCGTAAGGCTGTGAAAGCCGCCGACGGCGATGGACCGGGTCGGGGTCATGGAAGGAGTGGCCATGAGCGACGGGGACGTCGACGACCATGTGGGATCGTTCGCAAGGGTTCCATGGTTCGTCCCCTTGATGTCGGACGTGGTCGTTCCCGCCCCTTCATCGAGGGGATAATAGGCCGCGAGGTCGTCATAATTCGGATGGGACGGCGTCACCGGCCGGTTGTCCCAGTCCGCGATGGTCGATTGGCTCAACGCCGCGTTCCACACCCGCACCTCGTCGATCATGCCGTCGAAATAATCGTCTCGCCATCTGCCGATCCGGAAGTCGTGGGCGCCGGTGTCTAAATCAACGGATTTCGACCCTGCCAGGACACCGTCATAGTATAATCTGACGGTGTCACCGTCATAGGTCATGGCGTAATGGCGCCACCGGTTGAGACCGCCGGGAAGAGTGACATCCAAATCAAACGCAGGTCCCCAGAGCTGGACCCGCCATCGATCTTTCTGGGTTAGGGTCCGGAGTGAAAAATCCCTCCCTTCGGCCCCCGTCGGCCCGGCCTGGAAAATGCCGCCGTGATTGAAGCTGCGCACATAAGCCCAGGCCTCGATGGTTCGGGGAGCGTCTCCGGCAACCTCGGGAATCTGATCACAATACACATAATCGTTGCTTCCGTCAAAAGAGAGGAACCGCGTCTTGGAAGGAATAAAGGAGGACCAGATCGGACCGTTTTGAAGCGTTCCATCATTGCCCCCACCAAGGTCGGATGCGGTCCCGCCCGCCCCCTCATCCATTGGATAATGCGCCACGAGGTCCTCATGATTCGGGTGAGACGATGTCAAGGGCCGGTTTTTCCATGCCGCGATAATCGATTTGTCCAGGGCGGTGTTCCATACCCGCACCTCGTCGATCAGACCGTTGAAATAATGGTTTTCCCACCTGCCGAACCAGAGGTCATGGGCGCCGGTATCTAAATCGACGGATTTCGATCCCGCCAGTACACCGTCGTAGTAGAGTTTGACGGTGGCCCCGTCATAGGTCATGGCATAATGATGCCACTGGTTCAGGCTTCCTGGGAGGGTGACGTCCAGATCATAATAAGCCCCGAGCTGGACCCGCCATCTATCTTTCTCGGTGAGGGTCCGGAGCGAAAAACCCTCATCATATGAATACCAACCCCATTTCCCCGCCTGGAAAATACCACCGTCATCGAAGCTGTGCGTATAGGCCCAGGCCTCGATGGTTCGCGGCGCGTTACCGGTGATCTGGGGCCCCTGCCCGCAATCCACGAAATCGTCGACCCCGTCGAAGGAAAGGGAGTGCGACGCCTCCGCGGTCCCCGTCAGCGCCAAGACCGCCGCCATTACGATGATCGCCGCCGAAAGCCGGAGGCAGCCGATGTGTTTTGCTCTATTTCCCTTTATCGATTCCATTCAACTTCTCCTTTTCCGGATTTTTTTACAGTCTCTCGGCCCGAACCTGGATGTAAAACCGGTTCCCCAGGTCGTCGGCGATTTTCAACAGCCCAAAGACCACCTCATCGGTGATTTCCCCGCGCCGCACCGCCAGCCTGATCCGGTCTTTTTCGCCCCTCTCCAGGGCCGCCGGGGCATAGGTGGTCAACGGCTCATAGGTGACGACCCTTTCCCCCCTGATATTTCTTTTGGCCAGCAAAAGGGGGACCGGATTTCCGACAACGGGCGTGATCGTAAAAGAGAGGGGGTTGGGCGATCCATTGAAAATCTCGATTTCCAGCTCGTGGAGGGGGCCGGAAAAATCAAGGATGTCGCCACTGCCCGGCAACGATAATTTCAGCGGCCCCTGATGATTGGAACCGCCGTCGCAATAGACCCAGTAGGCCCGGCCCGAGGCGATATTCGTGGCCGATGGGTCGGTGATCCGGGTCCACTGGTTGCCCGTGAGTCCATAGATCCGAAGGGACGAATGGGCGTCGGAGCCCTCGAAAAACTGGGCGAAGGTGGGCGGCGTGGTCTCATCCACATGAAAGCCGGTCAGATTGAAGGAATCGGGGATCCATCTTCTTTTCAGGAAACGGACCGTTCCCGTCACCCGCCAGGTGTAATCGGCGGTGGAATAGAGAAGGTAAGCCCGATCCGACTGAAGGGCGTAGAGGTTGTTCAGCCGGGACGCGGGGGTGCCCGGCGGGGCCCATCGATGCCATCCGGGCCGGGACCAGTTCGTCTCCTCCGGGTCCTGGATGAAGAGGACCGGCGAATGCCCGGCGAAAAAAGTCGCGGCCTGTACCACCGGCGTGTCCTCGAAGGCTGCTTCCGGGTCGGTTTCCGCGGGCGTTACCTCCAGAAACACGGCGTTCCAGCCCTCGACCAGGTCGATGGTCTGGGTCCGGGTTGCATCCGCCCGGAGCGAACCGGTCAGCGCCATCGTTAAAAACAAGGCCAGGGGCCACATCCGCGCTCTTTTCATCATGCCTCCTTACGTTTTATCGGACTTTCATTCTTAAAAATTCCTTTATCCATGGCCTCATGGACACTGTCAAAGTCTCAGCAATCTCCGTGCCGGGGATCGACATTTAATCAATACAATTGTAACTATTTAGAACAAAAAGGTTTATTAGAAGAAAGCAATGAGAGGGCGTCCCTGTGCTAAATGTGCCATGGCACAATCCGCGCCGACACATATTGTGCCATGGCACAAGGCGGCCCGTTAATCCGGATGATCGTCAGTCCGGCATCATCGCGCGGATTTCATCGAGGATTTTTTCGGCGGCGTCAAAGTCGAAGTTCCGGATATGGGCGTCCAGTTCATCGATCAACGCCGCCGCCGGCGATCCCGCAAGTGCTTGTTTGAGGGAAGGGATGTGCGAAGCGGCCCGGATGCTGCCAGTGTTCAGGGCGTTTGCAAGGGCGTCGAGGGTTCGGCGGCCGGCCTCCGGATGGATTGGGGACGGGGGGGGAGGTTGGTCTTCCGGGGCGGTGTCCGGTTGTGAGGTTTCAAGGGCTTCGATGCCCCCCAGCACCGACTCTAAAGCGGTTTCCAGAGAAGGCATGATCGCTTCCGCATCCGCGAAGCGGCCCTGGTCGAGGGCGGCCTCCAGCTTCCCGGCCGACTCGGCGAGCGCGGTCGCGCCCAGGTTGCCCGAAACGCTTTTGAGGGTATGGGCGATCCGGGCCGCATCCTTTTTATAGAATCGATCGCGCAGGATCCGGAGATCGTCGGCATGGTCGGAATGAAACCGGTTGAGCAACCGCCGGTAGAGCCGGGGGTTGTTGTCGGCATGTTTCAGCCCCCGGGCCGTATCGATGCCGTGAAGGGCGGAAAGTGGGAAGGAATCTACATCCCGGCCCGCCGGGTCGGCCTGTTCGGCCGGAGGGGGTTGGAGGTCCGGGGGAGCCCATTTTTTCAAAATAGCGAACAACTGTTCGGGATCGAACGGTTTTCCGATGTGATCGTTCATTCCCGCGTCCCGGCATTTCCGGCGTTCGTCCTCCATGGCCCGGGCCGTTAACGCGATGATGGGCAGGTCGGCGCCCGCGTCCCGCATCCGGGCCGCGAGTTCGTATCCGTCCATTTCCGGCATCTGGATATCCATGAGCGCCAGATCGAAACCGGTCCGGCCGATCGCCGCGAGGGCCGAGGGGCCGTCCGGGACGCTTTCCACGCGGCACCCGGCGTCGGTCAGGGTTTCCTCGGCGATCATCCGGTTGATATCGTTGTCTTCCACCAGCAGAACCCGCATCCCGCGCAACTGTTCCGGAGCGTCGTCCGGGTCAGGGGAAAAGGGGAGGGGCGTCCCGGCCGGGTCGGCCCGCGTTCCGAATACAGCCGTAAAGGTGAAGACGCTGCCGCGACCCGGGCGGCTTTCCACGCTGATGTCGCCTCCCATCATGGCCGCGAGTTGGTTGCAGATGCTCAGGCCCAGGCCGCTGCCCCCGTAGCGTCGGGTGGTGGACGAATCCGCCTGGACAAAAGGGGCGAACAATTCCGCCTGTCGCTCCGCCCCGATGCCGATGCCGGTATCCCGGACATTGAAGCGCAACCGGACCTGATTCTGCATGGTTTCCACGGGGTCAACCCATATGCCGACTTCGCCGGTTTCCGTGAATTTGACGGCATTGCCGGCCAGATTGAACAGCACCTGCCGCAAACGCAGGGGATCGCCTTCCAGAAGCCGGGGAGTTTCCGGCGCGACGTTGACGCAAAAGTTCAACCCTTTTTCCACTGCTATGATCCGGACCGGATCGACCGCGGATTTCAGAACCTGATCGAGATCGAACGCCACGGTTTCCGTTCGGAGTTTGCCGGATTCGATCCGGGCCAGATCGAGAATGTCGTCGAGAAGTCCTAGAAGCGAATGCGCGGAATCGTGAATATGGGAAAGATATCGCTTCAGTTCGGGCGTTGCCGCTTTTTTAAGCGCCAGTCGGCTCAACCCGATGACCGCGTTCATGGGCGTGCGGATATCATGGCTCATATTGGCCAGGAAAATGTTTTTGGCTTGATTGGCGTCCTCTTCTTTTTTTAAGATATTGACCCGGTCGACCAGGGCCAGGGAAATCAGAAAGGCGATCAGAACCACCGACAGCGGGTATCCGTTTTCGATCCACGCGCGGCTTTCGATCCAGCCGACCCGCACCAGAAACATCATGGCGACGTTGGCCATTGTCGAAAGCCAGGCGAGCAAATAGTAAAAGGCCGGACGGTGCCGCTCTATACAAAGCAGGCCGCTGATACAGATAAAAACCAGGAAATTGACCTGGCTTAATCCAAAGGACGCAATGCCCAGCGCTTTTATCGGAAGGAAAGGAACCGACAGAATGACGACGACGTTGGCCGCCGTCAGGCATACGATCACCCGATGCCAGCGGGGCGTCCTGGCGCGGGTTTCCAGAAAAGACGCGGCAAATGTGAGCGACGCCGCTCGCTGGAGCCCGAAGGCCACGAAAACCCCCTTCAGGGTCAGCCAATCGTGAAAGGAGGGGACCGCCAACTGGCAAAAGCCTTCGGAAATGCCATGGGTCAGGGTCAGCGATGCGAGGAAAATCACGAACCAGCCATGGCTTTTTTCCCGCAACATGAAAAAAACCGACATGTTATAGGCGATCATAAACAACAGGATAGCGTAAAAAGCGCCCCGGAAACCGTATTCCATCATGTGGCGGTGGAAAAAGGCGTCTTCGGATAAAAGCGCCATGGGCAGGAAGAGCGGGTTCTTGTTACGGAACCGCAGATAAATCGTTTGTTCGGTCCCGGGAGGCGCCGACAATTTGAAAACCGGGTAGGGGGAGACAATGTCCCGCCGGTCCAGGGGGATCAGATTGCCCGAACGGTATTCGGAAAATCCCGGTCCGTCGCCGGTCGGGACGTAGAGGCGAACATCGTTGATGAAATAAAACCGGATCTTCACATACCAGTTCGCGCTCTGATGGTCCAGGTTGACCAGGTGGAAGCGGGCCCAGTAAACGGAATCCGGATACCCCAGGTTGGGCGCGGGATTGCGGGCGGGCGTAAAGCGGGCTTCATGGGGTAAAGATGCGACATCCCCGACCGTCAACCGGCCGGAGGGGTCTTCCAGGAAATCCAGGTGAAGCCCCATCAGGTATGCATCGCGGCCCTGCTTCAGGATGGTCGGGGGCGCGGCGACCGCGACCCGGGAGGCGCTCAGTGCAAGCAGTGCCGATATCAACAGCAAAATTCCTGGAACCGCGACGATATCGCGCCCGGCCATGAGCCGCTTACGTCTTGTTTTTAATGGAAATCGCATCCGGCAGATGCCGCGCCAGCCTGCGGTAGAAGGTCCGGCGGCTGATCCCCATCAGTTCGGCGGCCTGGGTTTTGTTCCATTGGGTCCGGCGCAGGGCGTCCTGAATGGCCTGGGCCTCTTCGGATACATCCCGCCCTCTCCGGTTTTTTCGCTTTTGGGCGATTCCGGAGGGCAGGTCGTTCGCGCCGATGGTGGATGATTTGCAGGTCAGGCAGGCGTATTCCAGAACATGCTTCAGCTCCCGAACGTTGCCGGGCCAAAAATGCCCCATGAAAAGCGCCAGGGTTTCCGCATCTATGCCGGCGACCTCCTTTTGCAATTCCTTACTGAAGATCGCCAGAAAATGGCTCGCCAGCAGGGAGATGTCTTCCCGGCGCTCCCGGAGGGGCGGGATTTTCAGCTCCACGACTTTGAGCCGGAAATACAAATCCTCGCGGAAACGGCCTTCCTGGACTTGTCGCCGCAAATCCAGATTGGTGGCCGCCACGATTCGGGCGTTCATGGTTATCGGCGAGCTGGCGCCCACCCGTTCAAATCGCCGATCCTCTATGACGCGCAGCAGTCTTTTCTGAAAATGGGGAGGGATGTCGCCGATTTCATCCAGAAAAAGGGTGCCGTCGCCGGCCTTTTCCAGCCGCCCCCTCCGGTCCGAGATCGCGCCGGTATATGATCCGCGGATATGACCGAATAATTCGCTTTCAATGAGATGGTCCGATATATCCGAAAAAACGATTTTGGAAAACGGACGGTTTCGACGCAAACCGCCGTGATGGAGGGCTTCCGCCACCAGCTCCTTGCCGGTTCCGCTTTCCCCGGTGATAATCACCGTTGAGCCCACATCGACCAGCTCTTCGAGCTGATCGTACAGACTCTGCATGGCCTCGCTTTTGCCCACAATGCGATGAAACCGACGGCGTTGCGTCAGGACCTTCTCCATTTGGGCCAGGCGCCGTTCTTTTTCCCGCAGTTCGGCCGTGCGCCGCCGCACCAGCTCTTCCAGTGTTTCGCGGTCACGGGCCAGGGCCGCTTCGGCTTGCTTGCGCACGGTGATGTCCCGGCAAATGTCCAAAGCGGCCCGCCGGCCTTCGAATTCAATGATCCTGGTGTTGACTTCAACAGGAAAAACAGACCCATCCTTGCGGACATGGCGGGTTTCAAAACGTCCGCTTCCGTGTCGCCGGGCCTCTGAAAACCGCTCGGCGTGAAGACGGATATCGGATTCGGAATGGATGTCGGCGGGCGTCATCTCGCGCAGATCTTCGGGCGAGTAGCCGGTATTCCGGTAAAAACTCTTGTTCGCCGCGATGAAACGGTTCTCTAAATCGTATATGACAATCCCGTCGGCCATGTTCTCGAAGATGGTGCGATACCGGTTCTCGGATTCTCGCCGTTCCCGCCCCAGTTCCAGGTGGGTTTTGACTCTGGCCCGGACAATGTCGGGGTTAAAGGGCCGTTTGATATAGTCAACCGCGCCCATTTCCAGCCCCAGGGTTTCGTTTTCACTGTCTTCCACCGCGGTCACGAATATCACGGGCACATCTTTGGCCCGGTGGTGGTTGTTCAGGTGGTTGCACAGAGCATACCCGTTCATCCCCGGCATCCGGACATCCAGAAGCATGAGATCGGGCAAAAGACCCCGGTCCAGGCGAACCAGGGCTTCTTCTCCGCTTTTCGCGGCATAAAGCTCATAATCGGATTCAAGGATGCGCGCCAGGATATCGATATTGGCGGCTTCGTCGTCCACGATCAGAATTTTAGGGATATCGGATGGCATAAGCTCAGTCTGTAACGGTTGACTATCAATCCAGGATACTATAGTTTTAAAAAGACAATGATCAGGGGATTCGCCAACAAAACAGCTCGTGATGTGTACCATGGGGCCAACAGCAAACAGGCGAGAAAACTGCCCCGAGAACTCCATGGAAAAGCAAGGCGTCTCATGGATCAATTGAATGCCGCCCCATCGCTCGATTTTCTCCTTGTCCCGCCGGGCAACCGCTTTGAAAAGCTCTATGGCGACCTGTCAGGACACTGGAGCCTGAGAATTAACGACCAGTGGCGGGTCGTTTTTCGATGGGCAGGCAACGATGCGTATGATGTCGGCATCCTGGATTATCATTAGGAGTTAATTTTATGCTGCCAAAAAACAGACCCCCGACCCACCCAGGAGAGATGCTTCTGAAAGAATTCATGGCGCCGCTCAATCTCAGCCAGAAAGCCCTGGCGACGCATCTGGCATGGCCTTATGGGCGTCTCAATGAGATCATCAACGGCCGGCGCGCCGTCACCGTCGATTCGGCGCTGGCGCTGGGCGATGCTTTCGGCACGGGGCCGGAGTTCTGGCTCAATCTCCAGAGGGACTGGGATCTCTGGCATCAACTGCGGGAACACCAACCCGTGGCGCCTATTGTTCGATCGCCCACCGCCGCTTCATCAGGGGTTGAAATCTCTCTTTCCTAACCATTCTCCCGCGTAAACCGCACCAGCGCATCCAGCTTTTGAAGGGCCGCGCCGCCGTCGATGGATTCCCTGGCCAGTTGAATTCCCGAGTTCAGGTCCGAGGCCAGGCCGGCGGCCACCAGGGCGGCGCCGGCGTTGAGCAGGACCACGTCCCGTTTGGCGCCTTTTTCTTCGCCGCTCAGAATCGCTTTGGTGATGGCGGCGTTCTCCATGGGGGTACCGCCCGCGAGGTCTTCGGGGGCGGCGGGTTTGCCGAAGAACTGTTCCGGTGAAATATCGTAGGTCCGGATCATGCCGTCGTTCAATTCAGAGACCCGGGTGGCGGCGCAGACCGAGATCTCGTCCAGGCCGTCGTGGCCGTGGACCACGAAGACCCGTTTGGAGCCCAGCAGCTTCAGGGCGTTGGCGAACATCTCGGTGAGTTCGGGGGCGAAGACCCCGAGGAGCTGGCAGTTGGCCGCCGCCGGGTTGGTGAGGGGGCCGAGCATGTTGAAGATGGAGCGGATCCCCACCTCCTTCCGGGCCTTGGCCGCGTATTTCATGGCGCCGTGGAACCGGGGCGCGAACAGGAACCCGATGCCGATCTCCCCCACGGCCTCTTCCACGATCTCCGGTTCGATGTCGAGTTTCATGCCCATGGCCTCCAGCAGGTCGGCGGAGCCGCACTGGCTGGTGATGGAGCGGTTGCCGTGCTTGGCCACGGTCACGCCGCACCCGGCCACCACGAAGGCGGTGGTGGTGGAGATGTTGAAGGTGTTGGAGGCGTCGCCGCCGGTGCCGCAGGTATCCACCACGGTGGAGGCGGTGGTATGGATCCGCTTGGCTTTCCGGCGCATGGCCCGGGCCGCCCCGGCCAGCTCCTCGAAGGTTTCGCCCTTGGTGGCCAGGGCCGCCATGAAGGCGCCGATCTGGGCGTCGGTGATCTCTCCGGAGAAGATGTCGGCGATCATTTCGGCCATGGCCTCTTCGGACAGATCTTGTTTCCGGACAATGGCGTTCAGGTTCTCCTTGAAGCTCATATCGATCTCCTTTTTTTAAGGCGTTTCCGATTCCGTCCCGTTCCGGGTGCTGTTGAGAAAATTGCGCAGCAGGCGCTTGCCCACCGGCGTCATGATCGATTCAGGGTGAAACTGAATCCCCTCCGTGGGATGGTCCTCGTGGCGCAGCCCCATGATCTCGCCGTCTTCGGATTCCGAAACCACCGTGAGGCAGTCGGGCAGTCCGTCCCGGGAGACCGCCAGGGAGTGGTACCGCATGGCCTGGAAGGGCTTTTTGATGCCTTTGTATATCCCCTGGCCGTCGGTGGCGATGGTGGAGGTCTTGCCGTGCATAAGGTGTTGGGCCGGGATCACCTTGCCGCCGAAGGCCATGCCGATGGCCTGGTGCCCCAGGCAGACCCCCAGGATGGGGAGCTTGCCGGAAAACCGTTCGATGACGGAAAGGGAAATTCCGGCGCTCTCGGGCCGCCCCGGACCCGGAGAGATGACGATGCCGGCCGGGTTCAGCGCCGCCAGCCGGTCCACGGTGACC
>JAABTM010000463.1 GCA_011389855.1 Desulfobacteraceae bacterium | reverse complement strand
GGGGTTCACATTTCGGCCATGGGCGGGGTTCTCCTGGAACATTACGAAAAGATCGATTTCCTCTGCCGGGGGGAAGGGGAGGTCACCCTGGCGGAACTCGCCGCCGGAGAAGATCCGGCCCGGATCGACGGTCTGGTCTGGCGCCGGAACGGCGAGATCGTGGTTAATCCGCCCCGGACCCACATCCCCGAAATGGACGATCTGCCGTTTCCCGCCTACGATAAACTGGACGGCTTCCCTAAAGGATACAACCTGCCCCTTTTCAGCTACATCCTCACGCCGGGCGCCACCATGACCACCAGCCGGGGATGCCCCTACCAGTGCTCCTACTGCGACCGGTCGGTCTTCAAGCGGGGCTACCGGTACAATTCGGCGGAATACATCTACGACCACATGAAGCACCTCCGGACCCGGTTCGGGGTCCGCCACATCAACATCTACGACGATCTGTTCACCGCCAACCGAAAACGGATCACCCAATTGTGCGACCTGCTCACCGCCAATCCCCTGGGAATACAATTCAACTGCGCGGTGCGGGTCGGCCACGCCGACGACGAGCTGCTGGAGATGCTCAAGGCGGCCGGGTTCCTCATGCTCTCGGTGGGGATCGAAAGCGGCGACCCGGACCTGCTGGAGACCCACAAGCCCGGCGTCTACCTCGACGACGTGCGGGACACGGTCCGCCGCATCCAGGCCAGGGGATTGCGGGCCAAGGGCCTGTTCATGATGGGGCTGCCGGGGGAGACGCCGGAATCGATCCAAAAGACCAGCGATTTCGTCATGTCCCTGGACCTCGACGACATGAACATGGCCAAATTCACCCCGTTTCACGGCGCGCCGGTCTGGGAAACCATCCACGAAGAAGGCGACTTCACCGAAGACTGGCGGCTGATGAACTGCCTCAATTTCGTCTTCGTTCCCAAAGGAATCGAATCCCGGGAGGCCCTGGACCAGCTCTACAACACCCACGTCAAGCGGTTCTACTCCGACCGGAACTGGAGGCGGCGGTTCCGGAACCGAATCTGGGAACACCGCTGGAGCATCTTCTACGCCCTCAAACACCTGCCCACGCTCATCGCGGCCAAGAACAGTTTCGAGCCGAAAAAAGAATAGGCCGCGCGGGAGTTCACTCCCGCGCGGCGCTGATGGAAACACATCCCCACTCCCCGGCCGCCCCCGGTTTCACGCAATGGATGCGCCGGTCCCCCAGCGACCGCGCGGCCCGGATTTCGCCCGGCGCTGAAATTCCCCGAACCGATGGATGCAGGATCCCGGTTTTCACCGACAGAGCCGCGATGGCGACGTCGAAGGCCGTCCCCGCCGGAAGCTGGCCGTAGAGCGGGGTGTAGACCGCCGCCGGCGCGGCCCCGCCGATGCGGCGGGCGTGGGCGTCGGCGTCCGGGTTGAAGCCGTCCGCGCCGATGAAATAGACCCCGTCGGCATCGACGGCGGGGTCGGGCGTCCGTCCCATGACGCGGGTGGCCGCCGATTCGATGTAGCCGTAGGGCGGCGTTTCTTCCGTGGGCCGGGTCAGGAGAAAAAACACACATCCTTCGCCGACGATGATCGGGTCGGCGCCGGTGGGCGTGCCGTCCGGCAGACGGCGCCGGCGGTGGCAGGCCATGATCCGGGAGTATTCATCGGCCCCGCCCGCCAGGACCGCATCGACCCGTCCGGCGTCCAGCCACTGGCAGGCGGTCATGAGGGCCAGGGGGACGGACATGTCGAAATGGTTGATGGCCAGTCCGGGCCCGTGTTCCTCGAGGATGGTGGCGATGTGGGCGATGGCGGCGTTGTGGACCGAGTTGGAGAAGCTGATGGGCGAAAATTTCCGGATGTCGCTGTCGGCGGCCAGCCCCTTGAAGTCGAAGGCGTTGCAGGTGGACCCGTAGCCGGTGCCGAGAATGATGCCCCGGCGGCGGGCCTCCGGCGCGCCATGGTTCCGGGCGTCCTCGGCGGCCAGAAGACAGCTCAGGAGGGACATCCGGGTGAAATGTTCGGTCCGGCGCAGGAAGCGCCGGTCCACCCGGTCCCCCAGGGGGCGGGTGTCCGCCAGCAGGCCGGGCGCTTCGAAGGATTCATCCACGGTGTTGATCCTCACCGTTCCCGCAGGGGATGCGCCCCGTTCCAGGGCCGATGCCAGATCCCCGATGCCGCACCCGAACCCGCCGAGGGCGCCGACGCCCCAGACTGCGGCCTTCATGGGGAAACCGTCCCTTCCAGGCCGAAAATCAGCGCCGAATTGTTGCCGCCGAAGGCCAGGGTCTCCGACAGGGCCGCCGATCCATGGACGGCCGTCGGTTCCGACGCCGGATGGGCGGGCAGGTCCGGGTCCGGGGTCTCGAACCCGGCGCTGGCCGGTATCCGTCCCGCTTCCAGGGAGGCGACGGTGAAGGCGGCCTCCACGGCGCCGGCGGCCCCCAGGGTGTGACCGGTGTAGCCCTTGGTGGAAAGGAAGGGCGCGCCGGGAAACGTGTCGTTGAACAACTCGGCCTCGATCCGGTCGTTGTCCGGGGTGCCGGTGCCGTGGGCGTTGATGAAGGCGATGGCCGAAGGCGGAATGCCCGCTGTCCGGATCGCCTCTTCGACGGCCCCCCGCAGCCCTTTTCCGTCCGGGGAGGGGCTGGTGAGAT
>JAABTM010000462.1 GCA_011389855.1 Desulfobacteraceae bacterium | reverse complement strand
GCGGGCCCGGGCTCGGCCTCCCCGACGGTCCAGGGCGTCTTTGGATTCCAGGATCATGACCGCCGCCCCCTCTCCCAGATTGAGGCCCTTCCGGTGGACGTCGAAGGGGCGGCAGGGGCCGTCGTGGCTGTTCATGAGGGAGTAAAAGCCGTTGTAGGTGACCTCGTAGAGTTCGTCCGCGCCGCCGGCGATGACCAGGTCGCAGAGCCCCGACTGGATCCAGAGGGCCGCCAGCCCGATGGCGTCGGTGCCGGCGGAGCAGGCGGTGGCGATGGTCTGGATGGGGCCGGACAAGCCGAATTCCCGGGCCATGAAGACGGCGGGATTGGCGGCCCGGAAGCGCTGGTCCGGCGTGAGGGAGGGAACGGGCGTGTCCTCGTCCTCCCCCAGGATCGCCTGATTGCTGACGGACCCGCCCACATTGGTGCCGATGCAGACCCCGACCCGTTTTTCCGTCAGATATCGGCGGTCGAGGCCCGCGTCGGCCAGGGCTTCCGCCGCCGCGGTGAGGGCCAGTCGCACGGTGCGGACCCGGACCGGTTCGCTGAATCGCCCGGGGACGAAAAAGCCGTCCGCGACCGCGAAAACGGGGCAGTCGGTGGTCAGGGGATGCCGAAACCGGGAAGGCGGGCCGAAGCGCCGCTCGCCCCTGAACATGGAAGCCATGGCCTCGTTCAGGGTGTGA
>JAABTM010000166.1 GCA_011389855.1 Desulfobacteraceae bacterium | reverse complement strand
GGCCCGGCGCGGGCCCTAAAATGGAAATCGACATCTACGCCGACGCCGGGAAACATGTATGGCTCGGAGAGAGCAAATGGTGGAGCAAGCCGGTGGGACCGGATGCCGCGGTGAATTTGATCCGCCAGGGCGAGATTATGAAAGAACGAGAGGGCGATGGTCTTGAAACCCTCCGGCTGTGGCTGTTCGCCCATAATGGTGTGACTGAAAAGGCGGCGGAGTTGATGCGGGAAAACGGCGTTCTCTGGTCCGACGGGGAGGATTTGAACAAGCTACTGGAAATGGTTGGACTGAGGCGGCTGCCGGATTTGGATTCATGAGGAATATGGCTAACGCTTGGATAGAGAGGCGAAAATGACGCAACGTCTTCGCGTGATTGAAACCATGGTCCCCGACGAAATCTACACGGATCGTCGGGAATTCATTGATTATTTTTACAAGGCCGCTTTGAGCGCCATCACCCGGCGATCCATGTCGGCGGTCCTGCTCGGCCACCGGCGGATGGGGAAAACGGAAATCTTCAAACGGGTTGTCAACCGGCTGTTTTTTGGACAGGATCACGACGATCCGGCCGCCCTGGTCCCCGTGTATTTTGAATTTCCCGACGAGGTGGTGAGCCGGAAAGATTTTGCTGTTGATTATATTGAAAATTTTATTCGATGGTTCGCGGCGTTTCGCCTCAACGATTTAAAATTGATTGAAAAAAATCAAAACATTCAAGAACTGATCAAGATGGTGGAAGGCCGGATGACCATTTCGGAAGGCTTTGCGCTCGCCATTGATCTTATAAAAGCCGTGCTGGATGACGGGGTGGTGATCCCTGAGCAAAGGGCCATCAATCTGCCCAGGAATGTGGCCTTCATCGACGACGGCGCCATCGCCGTGTTCCTGGACGAATTCCAAAACACCCGGCTGCCCCATCTCGATTTCAGCGTGACCGGATTTTTCCAGCAAGCCGTGGAGTCTCCCCGGTGCCCCCATTTTGTCACCGGATCGGCCATGTCCATTCTGGCCGACGACATGGTGGGGCGGGGGGCCTTGTACGGCCGCTTTGAGTATGAGCACATCGCGCCGTTGACGGATTACTGGGGCGCCGAATTGGCCCTCCGCTGCGCCCGGTATTACGGCGCCGACCTGCCGGAACTCATGGCCCCGGTCCTGTCCGACCGGTGCGGCGGCAATCCGTTTTACATCACGGCCGCGATTCGCCAGGCCGCCAGGCAGGAGAAGGGAATCGCCGACGAGGAAACCCTGGCCGAAATGCTGGCTGTTGACATCAATTCCGGGTTTATATGGGGCGAATTGAGCGACCAGGTCAACCGATGGATTAGACGGGTCAACGAATTCGGCGCCACCAAATGGATTCTTTACCTGGCCGCCATAGAAGATGAACCGGAAATCAGCCTGGAGCGCATCCAGGCCGAACTGAAGCAACAAGAGGGCGTCGAGGTTTCGCTTCAGAAAATCAAGGAAACCCTGGTCAAGCTGGCAAGGGGCGACCTGTTGGAGTACAAGGCCTTCGGCAACTGGTTCGGGAAGATCAACGACCCAATTTTAAACGAGTTTCTGCGGGTGTGGGGGGAAACCGAGGTCAGGCGGCAAAACCCCGCCTGGGTCGAGAAAAAGACCATCCAGAGTTTCAGCGCTATTGAAAGACGATTTCACGATTACAAGGGATATCTGGCCGAAGTGTTCATGATTCAGTTGCTTTGGAACGGCCAGGGGAAACGGCTGCCCGGAAAATGTTTCCACAGTGAAGACGACATTGTCGTGCCGGACCGGTTCATTTTTATCGATCAACGGCACCGGCCCGGCGCGGGCCCTAAAATGGAAATCGACATCTACGCCGACGCCGGGAAACATGTATGGCTCGGGGAGAGCAAATGGTGGAACAAGCCGGTCGGACCGGATGCCGCGGTGAATTTGATCCGCCAGGGCGAGATTATGAAAGAACGAGAGGGCGATGGTCTTGAAACCCTCCGGCTGTGGCTGTTCGCCCATAATGGCGTGACGGAAAAGGCGGCGGATTTGATGCGGGAAAACGGCGTTCTCTGGTCCGACGGGGCGGATTTGAACAACCTGCTGGAAATGGTCGGACTGAGGCGGCTGCCGGATTTGGATTCATGATAAATCCGGGCTCGCCGACCGAAACTCACCGACCGCGCGGCTCAAGAAGATGAAAGGCGTGGCCCAACGCGGCGATCGGGTCAGTTAGTCTCTTCGTCTGGTTGCTCATGGACCTCCACTCCCGATTCGGATTTGATCAGATCGAAATAAAATTCGTTGATGAGCTTTTCCTGGTTTGCCGACGTATACTCGTCCGGGATCTCGGCCTTGTCGAAATCGTCCCAGAATGCCTTGTTCTTGTATTTGATCACGTCCACGCTGCTGATGGGGCTGGAACTGAAATACCGCACCTCGGCTTTGGTAGGCCGGAACAGCTCGATGAGGGATTTCAGGCACAGGATGGGCACGCTCCCTTCCGATCCGGAGATGAAAAAAGAAACGTAGCTGCTCTCGGGCGTGATGTGGAACGCCGTGACCCCGTCGAGGTGCTGGCCGACGTAGCTGAACCCCGACACGTCGTCGCGGCCCTCCACCTCGAACTCCTTGGTCATGCGACCGATGACCCGGGTGTTGCTCTTCAGGATGATCTTTTCGAGGATGGGGATGGAACAGCATTGGTCCAGGGATTTGATCACCTCGAAGGGCACGCCGTACATGGAGACCAGCATGTTGTTCTCCACCGGGTTCCGCTCGTCGCGGGGAAGCATTTCCAGGGCGCGCGGATTGTGGATGGTGCTGACCAGGTCATAGTAGATCCCTTTGATCTCCTTTTCCTTGCTTTTGAGATCGTAGTAAAAAGGGGTCTGCTTTTCGTTCATGGCCTCCCAGAAGCTGTCTTCGTCGGCGTGCTGGAGATCGGCGCCCATCACCTGATCGATGGACGACGAGGTGAAATACCGCACTTCGGCCTTGATGGGCCGGAAAAGGTAGATCAGCGGCTCCAGGGAGTTGAGGGGGTTCGGCCCGCCGCAGGTTGAGAGCAGGAACGACGCGTACCGGTGCCTGGGGAAAATTCCGATGGCCGCCGTGGACTCCGAGAGCATGGCGATGTAGCGCTTGCGTTCGAAGTCGCTTTCTTCCTCCGGCATCGGTTCCCGGTTCCGGAAGTCCGACAGCCGCCCGTCGATGTGGGCGCCCGAGGAGGTGATGATGTCTTCGATGTTGCCCAGGGAAAACTGGATGAAAAAGTTCTCTTTATCGATTATGTCGATCCCGTAAAGGGATACGAAGATGTTTTTCTCGACCGGGTTGAAATTAGTCATGGATGATCCGCCGTTTTGCCTTTGATCTTGGATGGATATGGCCCCGAAAGACCCGCCGCTACTCACCACGGGAATATATCGATCCGGTCCGAAGGTGTCAAGCCGGAGGCCATGGCCGCCGGCGCGACACGCCGTCGCTGGTCAAAAGCGCGCCGTAGGTTTCGGGTCGCCGGTCCCGGAACAGGCCCCAGGCGGCCCGGGCCGCCGCCATGGCCTCCAGGTCGAATTCCGCCTGGATAACGCTCTCGCTGGTCCGGTCGGCTTCGGCGATAATTTGGCCCTGGTGGTCGGTGATGAAAGACGAGCCGTAGAAGGTGATCTCCGATCCGTCGGCCGTTTCAGCGCCCACCCGGTTGGCCGCCACCACCGGCATGAGGTTGGCGGCGGCGTGGCCCCTCATGCAGAGCTGCCAGTGGTCCTTGGAATCGTAGCCGGGGTCCGGGGGCTCGGAGCCGATGGCGGTGGGGTAAAACAGGATCTCGGCGCCCATGAGGGCCATGCTCCGGGCCGCTTCGGGGAACCACTGGTCCCAGCAGACGCCCACCCCGATCCGGCCGTACCGGGTGTTCCAGACCTTGAAGCCGGTGTCGCCGGGGTTGAAGTAGAATTTTTCCTCGTATCCCGGCCCGTCCGGGATGTGGGTCTTG
This sequence comes from Desulfobacteraceae bacterium, assembly GCA_011389855.1. Classification (GTDB taxonomy): domain Bacteria; phylum Desulfobacterota; class Desulfobacteria; order Desulfobacterales; family JAABSP01; genus JAABTD01. Next base: position 7,473 of record JAABTM010000166.1, on the reverse strand, counting down.
CGGTAGGTCCCCATCACCGCGCCGTCGGCGTCGATGACCGCCACCGTATTGTACCGGGCCTGGTTCCGTTTTTCGAAAAAGCTGATGGGCAGCACCACCCCCAGGGATCTGGCCGCGTCGGCGAAATGGGCCACCGCCGGGCTCTTTTCCAGTTCCACGGCCCAGGCGAGGAGTTCCGGTTTTTCCGTCTGGCAGAAATAGGGAGTTTCGAAGAGTTCCTGGAGCAGAATGATTTGGGCGCCGTCCGACGCGGCCCGGCGGACCAGATCATCGGCCTTGGCGATGTTGTCGTCGCGATTCTTTCCGCAGGCCATCTGGATGGCGGCTACTGTCACGCTTCCCATGGCGTTTCCTTTGAATTCCCAAGCGGTTGCTGCTGGGTGATGCAGTGAATGTTCCCCCCGCCCAGAAGGATCTCCCGAGAGGATACTCCCACCACCTCCCGGTCTGGAAAAAGCCGCCCCAGAACTTCCAGCGCGGGCTTGTCCATGGGATCGTCGAACCGGGGGGCCACGATCCCGCCGTTAGCGATATAAAAATTGATGTAGGATGCGGCCAGCCGCTCCCCGGCCTCCGGGGAAATCGAGTTCTCCCGGGTCTCGATGGACCGGCTTTCGTCTTCTGTCATGTACAAAGGTCCGGGCTGGATGATCCGGTGAACCTCGAAGCGGCGGCCCCGGGCGTCGGTTTCCCGCTTTAAAACCTCAAGGGCCTCGGCGGAGATTTCGTGCTGGGGGTCGGCCGGATCGTCGGTCCAGGTCAGGACGATGACGCCGGGCCGGACGAAGCAGCAGAGGTTGTCCACATGACCGCTGGTTTCGTCCATGTGGACGCCCCGGGGCAGCCAGACGACCTTTTCCACGTTGAGGTAATCCTTCAAAAGCCCCTCGATCTCGGCCTTTGAAAGCGCCGGATTCCGGTTCGGATTGAGCAGGCACTCTTCGGTCGTCAACAGGGTTCCCTCGCCGTCCGCGTGGACGGAACCGCCTTCCAGCACCAGCGGGGCCCGGTACCGGTCGAAACCCAGCATTTCCACCACCTTTCGGGCGACCATTTCGTCCTTGTCCCAGGGGAAATAGAGTTCGCCCCAGGCGTTGAATTCCCAGTCCACGCCCCGGACCCCGCCCCGGTCGTCCACGACGAAAGTCGGGCCGCAATCGCGCATCCAGGCGTCGTCGCTCGACAGCTCCACCACCCGGACGGCCTCCGGAAGCCGGTTCCGGGCGTTTTCCCACTGGCCGTGGGAGACGCCCACCGTCACCGGCTCGAACCGGGCGATGGCCCCGGCCACGGCCGTGAATGCGTCCTGGGCCGGCTTAGCCCCCAGCCTCCAGGAGTCGCCCCGCTCGGGCCAGAGCATCCAGCAGCCGGCATGGGGCTCGAATTCGCCGGGCATGCGGAAGCCGTCGGCGCGGGGGGTGGTGGTGTGGGTTTTGGGCATGAGCATTCTCGTGTAGCCGATCTTGAGATTTCAATTAGGTGGACAAGGTGGACGCCGAAGCTTTCCCACGTCCACAAAGTCCACTCTGTCCACCGTGTCCACCTCGTCCACAAAAGCATCCCGTCAGCTCGAAACTACCGTTGAGATTCTGGTGGGCGATCACTGAACAGGTGATTCCGGAATCGCTCGCCGGGGTGCTGAATGTCGTCGAAGTCTCGGTTTTGAAATGTTCAATTAATCGATTAGGGGAAGGGCGTCAAGGGTTATCCCGCGAACCGGCAGGTTTTCCTCCGGGTTTTTCCTTGACAAACCCAGGCAAAACCCCTAAAGCTATACTATAGTCATTTTGTAGCTCATTTATAGCTATAAATGGCGTCAAGCCCCGCCCCGACGGGCCGGGAAATTGCTATTTTGGGAGCCGCTCTATCCGTGGGCCGGCCTCTCATCCAACGACGAGGGAATTGAAAAGTGGGAAACGAACTCATTCCGGAACCCGTTTTGCAGGGAGGCTTCAACCCATTGGGAGACCGCTCGGGAGACCACAATTTTGCCGATGTGATGGTTGTCGGCGGCGGGATCAGCGGCATTCAGGCGTCCCTGGATCTGGCCACCTCCGGTTTCAAGGTCTGTTTGGTGGAAAAAGCGCCGAGCATCGGCGGCCACATGGCCCAACTGGACAAAACCTTCCCGACCAACGACTGCTCCATGTGAATTTTGGCGCCCAAACTGGTCGAGGTCGGCCGGCATCCAAATATTGAAGTTCTTTCCTACACGGAAGTGAAACGCGTCGAGGGGGAGGCAGGGAACTTTACGGTATCTTTGACCAGGAAACCCCGATATATCCGGGAGGACAAATGCACGGGGTGCAATACTTGCGTGGAATATTGTCCTGTAAAGGTTCCCGACCCCTATAACCAGGAAATATCTGAAAATAAAGCGGTTCACATCTATTTCTCACAGGCCGTTCCCCTGATCGCCTATATTGACGAGAGCTGCCTGTATTTGAAGGAGAAAAAATGTAAAATTTGTGAAAATGTATGTAAAAACAAAGCGATCGATTTAAAGCAGGAAGCCGAGAAAATAGAGATAAAAGCAGGCGCCATCCTTCTTGCCCAGGGCATCGAGCCATTTGACGCCAGGCTGAAAGCGGAATACCGGTATGGTCAATACGACAATGTCGTTACCAGTATGGATTATGAGCGTATATTGTGCGCAACCGGTCCGTATGGCGGCGACATACTGCGTAAAACGGATCTGAAGCATCCGCGCAAGCTGGCATGGATTTCATGCGTGGGATCCAGGCAGGCGACGGATGGTGGAAACAGTTATTGCTCCGGTGTGTGTTGTACGTATGCCCAAAAACAGGTGATTCTTACCAAGGACCATGACGCTGAAGCCGAATGCGTCGTCTTCCATAACGATATTCGTTCCTTTGGAAAGGATTTCGAGCGGTTTTACCAGAGGGCTGAAGATCTTCCGGGTGTTCGGTTCATTAAAAGCTATGTAACCATCGGCAAGGAAATGCCCGGGACCAGGAATATCGTCATTAAATACTGGACGCCTGAAGCGGGACTCGTCGAAGAAGAATTCGATATGGTGGTGTTGTGCGTGGGGTTGACGCCTCCCGCGGATGTGAAGAAGATCGCGGATACTTACGGCATCGACCTCGGCGATCATGAATTCGCCAAATTGGATCCCGAAAATCCCATGCGGACAACCCGGCCGGGCATATTCGTAAGCGGCGGCCTGCAAGGTCCGCTGGACATTCCGGAATCCGTGTTCAGCGCCAGCGGCGCCGGTTCACAGCTTGGCGAACTGTTGAATTACAGACGCGGCAAGCTTTCCACGGAAAGAACCTATCCGGAAGAAAAGGACGTATCCGAAGAAGAACCGAGAATCGGGGTGTTTGTCTGCCACTGCGGCGCCAATATCAGCCGGGTCGTCAACGTTCCCGACACCGTCGAATATTGTAAGGAATTGCCATATGTCGTTCATTCCCAGGAGCAGCTTTTCTCCTGCGCGACAAATTCCGCAAGGGAGATAACGGATACGATACAGGAAAAGGGATTGAACCGGGTCGTTGTGGCCGCGTGCTCACCGAGAACACTCGAACCGTTGTTTAGAGATACGCTTCGCGAGGCCGGAATCAATCAATACTATTTCGAAATGGCCAATATCCGGGAGCACGATTCCTGGGTGCATACGAAAGAGATGGAAGATGCGCTGGCCAAGGCAAAGGATATCATCCGGATGTCGGTGGCCAGGGTGGCCCGGTTGGAGCCCTTACAGGAATTCGATTTGCCGGTAAACAAAGCGGCGCTGGTTGTCGGCGGCGGTGTCGCGGGCATGACGACGGCGCTTTCCATCGCCAGTCAGAAACACGAAGTTCATCTGGTTGAAAAAGAAAAAGACCTCGGCGGAACCGCACGAAAGGTTCATTCAACCCTGGACGGCATGGATGTCCAGGCCTTTCTGCAGGATTTGACCCGGAAAATCTATGCGCATCCGATGATCCATGTATACCATAATGCTGCGATTACGCAGGCGGATGGCTACATCGGCAATTTCGTGACGACGGTTGCATCGGATAGAGGTGAGACAACGATAGCGCATGGCGCGGCGGTTCTGGCGATCGGCGCCGATGTGTACACGCCGACTGAATATCTCTATGGCCGGCACGAGAGGGTCATGACCCAGCTTGAACTGGAAGCCAGAATCGCCGAAAGAGATGAGACGCTGATCAATGGACGGAATCTGGTCATGATTCAGTGCGTCGGATGCAGAAATGAAGAAAGAAATTACTGCAGTCGCGTATGCTGTGGTGAATCCGTAAAAAACGCCCTCGAGTTGAAGAAGATCAATCCAAAGATGAATATATATGTCCTGTATCGAGACATTCGGACCTATGGATTCAACGAGGATTTTTATCGGGAAGCAAGGGGCAAGGCGGTGCGGTTCATCCGCTACGTGCCGGAGGATCCGCCCGCGGTTGAAGAAACCGGCGAGGGATCCCTGAGAATTACCGTGACGGATCAGACCTTGAAGCAAAAGGTGTCCATCGATGCGGATGCGCTTTCTCTGGCCGCGGCCGTGATTCCCTCGAAGGCCACCCGGGAAATCGCCGGATTGTTCAAGGTCACCCTGAGCCCCGACGGTTATTTCAAAGAGGCGCATGTAAAGCTGCGTCCGGTCGATTTCGCGACCGATGGCGTCTATTTGTGCGGCATGGCGCATTATCCCAAATTTATACCGGAAACGATCAATCAGGCCTATGGGGCCGCGGGTAGAGTGCTGACGCTGCTATCCAATGATGTTGTCACCGCATCCGGGTCCGTATGTGAAATAAACGAAAAGATGTGCATCGGTTGCGGGGCATGTGCCGAGGTCTGCAGTTATGAGGCGTTGAATCTCAAGGATACCAAAGGGGGTCAAAAGGCGACCATCAACCCGGTTCTCTGCAAAGGGGACGGCCTTTGCAATACCGTATGCCCAACGGGCGCGATTGTGCTCAAGCACTATACGGATGAAGAGATCATTTCGGAAATTGATGCGTTAACCGATGTCGAGCAAACCGATGGAAAGAATCGTTCCGCGGCATAAACCGGCATCGATTAGACTCTAAAATGATCCATAAATTTAACTAATAAACACGGAAAGGCGCCTACGATGAGCGCGGGTCTTAAATTCAAGCCGAAAATCCTGGGTTTTGCATGCAATTGGTGAGCGTACGGCGCTGCTGACCTGGCTGGAGTTTCCAGACTGCAATATTCAACCGACATGAGAGTTCTCAGGGTGATGTGCTCGGGAAGAGTCGACATGGCGCATGTACTCAGAGCGTTCTCAAATGGTATGGACGGCGTATTTATCGGCGCCTGTCATTTAAACGAATGCAATTACATCACGCATGGCAATTTTCTTGCCAAGAACATGGTGCTGTTGGTCAAAAAGATCATGGCGCACGTCGGACTGAATCCGGATCGATTGAGAATGCAGTTCATGTCCGGAGCGGAAGCCAATGTGTTCGTCGCGTCAACAAACAGCTTTATAAAGACCATCAAGGATTTGGGTCCTATCGGTAACAGTGAAGGGTTGGTCGACGGCGAGGTTCGCTCGAAGCTGGCGCGGGTTGAAAAACTGGTCTCCTATATCAAGATAGCGAAAAAGGAGAAGTTGAACCGGCGATTGAACCCGGAAGAGTATGAAGGGTATTTTACCGAAGACGAAATCGCCCAACTGCTCAATGAAGCGCCGGCCTATTATATCGAACCCGATAAGTGCCAGGCATGTATGATTTGCGCAAGAAGATGCCCTGTTGACGCGATTACCGGCGCGAAACGGGAGGTCCATGTCATTGATCAGGATACGTGCATCAAATGCGGAACCTGCATCGACGTCTGCCCGACGAAGTTTTCGGCGGTAACGAAAATGGTCGGCCGGCCCGCTCCCCCGCCGCCTCCTGAAGGGAAAAGAGCCATTGTCAAAAAGAGCGAAGAGAAGGAGGCCGCCTAGACCATGAATGAAACCGCGATCCAAATAAACGAAAACAGCGTCCGGTTCACGGATGTCGTGTCCGCGGCGGGCGGCGTGGATGTCAGTTACTGCTACCAGTGCGGAAAATGCGCCACGGGGTGTCCGGTTGCCTATAAAATGGATCTTGTGCCGGCACAGCTCATGCACGCCATTCAGCTGGGAATGGAAGATGTGGTTTACAACAGCAAAACCATGTGGCTGTGCGCCTCATGCCTGATGTGTACGACCCGTTGTCCCCAGGACATCGATATCGCCGAGGCGTTGAGTACGATAAAAATTCTGATGGACCGCGAACGACGGAAACCCCGGCTCCCGGAAGTGCACAAGTTCAACAAGAACTTCCTTCAGAACCTGAATCTGTTTGGGCGGATTTATGAACTGGGGATGGTGGGCATGCTCAAACTGAAGACAGGGAAATATACCGAGGACATGGCAATGGGAATGAAGATGCTCAGGAAAGACAAATTCAATCTCCTTCCCAGGTTCGAAGGCGGCAGCGTCGTGCGCAAAATACGCAAGCGGTTGAAAAAACAGGAAAAGAAATGAAATACGGCTATTATCCGGGATGCTCCCTTCATTCGACGGGACAAGAGTTCGATAAATCGTTAAAAGCTGTTTGCAACACGCTGGGCGTTGAGCTGGTCGAGCTGGACAAATGGGTTTGCTGCGGCGCCGGCGCCGCCCATAACGTTTCCCAACTGATGGGCACCGCATTGCCGATGACCAATCTGGCGCTTTTGCCCGAAATGGGGCTGGAAGAAGTTATCATCCCATGCGCCTCATGTTTTTCCAGGTTCAAGATCGCCCAGCACAGCATAAAAACGGATAAAAAGATCCGAAGAAAAGTGGTGGAGGCCATCCATAAGGATTGCAACCATGAGGCCAGGGTGACCCACCCCCTATCGATTTTTTCTCAAGAGCCGCTGGTTTCCAGGATTCCGGATCTCGTGAAACGCGATCTTTCAGGACTCAAAGTGGCATGTTACTATGGGTGTCTTTTAACCCGGCCTCCGAAAATCACCGGATTCGATGTCGCCGAATATCCGATGACCATGGACAATGTGCTGAGAGCAACCGGCATGACGACCGTTGACTGGCCGTACAAGACGATCTGCTGCGGCGCTTCATTCGCGCTTTCCAAACCGGACATCGTGGTGAAATTGAGCCACGACGTGATACAGGAAGCCAAATCGGCGGGGGCGGACGCCATCGCCGTGGCATGCCCGTTGTGTCATGCCAATCTGGATACGCGTCAGGATGATATGGCGAAAAGATTCGGCGCACATCCCCGGATGCCGATTCTGTATTTCACCCAGCTCATGGGCTACAGTTTCGGAATGTCACCGGCGGAACTGTATCTCCATAAACATCTGACCGATGCGGAAAAGATTTTTGAGCCGGCCGCGCGGGAGTGAATTAAAATTCAACGCCCTGGCCGCGCCGCCTTGGGTTGAAACCCCAGGCTCAATCATCCAAAACCGGCTAAAAGCCGGTTCAAATTG
>JAABTM010000461.1 GCA_011389855.1 Desulfobacteraceae bacterium | reverse complement strand
CTTCCTCTGCATGGGGCGGCAGATAGATTTTGAAGGTCGCGCCCTTTCCCGGCTCGCTGTACACATTGATGAACCCGTCGTTTTGTTTGACGATGCCGTACACCGTGGCCAGCCCCAGGCCGGTGCCTTCGCCCACGCCCTTGGTGGTGAAAAACGGTTCGAAAATATTTTTCAGCGTTTCCCTGTCCATGCCGCAACCGTCGTCGCTCACGGCCAGCATGATGAATTCGCCCGGGATAAAACCGGCATGATCGGCGCGGTATTCCGCGTCGAATCGGACGCGGCCGGTTTCGATAGCCAGCTTGCCCACGCCGCTGATGGCGTCCCGGGAGTTGACGCACAGGTTGGCCAGGAGCTGGTCGAGCTGGGACGGGTCCATGAAGACCGGCGTCCGGCCAGGGGCGGGTCGCCAGGAGAGGTCGATGTCTTCGCCGATGAGCCGGCGCAGCATTTTGAGCATCCCTTCCACGGTTTCGTTCAGATCGACCACTTTAGGACTGATGGTTTGTTTCCGTGCGAAAGCCAGGAGCTGCCGGGTGATGTCCGCGGAGCGTTGGGCCGCGTCGAGGATCTCGTTCAGATAACTTCTAATGGCGTCGTCGGGATTCGTCCTGTTCAGGGCAAGCTCCGCGTAACCGATGATCAGACTGAGCATATTGTTGAAATCATGGGCCACGCCGCCGGCCAGCCGGCCGACGGATTCCATCTTTTGGGCCTGTATCAACTGGGCCTCCAGCATTTTTCGCTCCTGTTCGGCCGCTTTGCGCTCGGTGACGTCCCGCACAAAGAGCAACGCCCCGTTTTTGCCATGGTAAATGATCGGTTGACCGGTTGTTTCCACCCAAACCGACGAGCCGTCCATGCGAAGGTATTTTTGCTCAAACAAATCTTTTACCGGCATTCGATCTTCATTGAGGGTCTTGATGCGTCCCTTCACCTGCTCGTGAAAATCGGGGTGAAATCTTTCCATCACCGGCGTTCCGAGCAGCTCCCGGGCGTCGTTTGCGCCGAAAAGCTCGAGGGCCCTGGGGTTGAGATACGCAAATCGCGATTCCGTCTGAATAAAAATCGGTTCGGGGGCGTTTTCGACGATCGAGCGGAACCGCTCCTCGCTTTGGCGCAAAGCCGCCTCGTTGCGTTTTCGGGCGGTGATATCGACCACGGTGGTCATGAAATAAAGCGGGGCGCCGTCGGCGTCGCGCCGCATGACCGCGCTTTCGTCGGCCCATAAATATTCGCCGCTTTTGTGCATATAGCGCTTTTCAAAACGCGCCGCGTCCGCATGCCCCGCCAGCAGGGGGGCGATGGCTTTTTCGGCGACGTCGATATCTTCCGCTGGAGTGAGGTCCTGCCACCGTTTGTCCTTCAGCTCATCGGGCTCATACCCCAGAAAATCGGCAAAAGCCCGGTTGGCGTTGACCTCGCCCGTGGGCAGGGTGATGGACTTGCCCACGTTCGCGGCCTCGAAGACGTATTGGAACCGGTCCAGGCTATCCTGCAGGGCCCTGGTTTTTTCCGCCACCTGCCGGCGCAGCGCCCAGGTCCATGCAAAGGCGAGCAACAGAATCACCAGCAGCGGGACGATCACCAGGGCGGAGTAGCGCAATGCCGTGACCAAAGAGGCGGGCGTCTCCTGGTACACGCCGAGCCACTTGTCATGAATCTTGCGGTATTCGCCGCTGTTTTCCAATGTTTTCAACCCCTCGCCGAATTGAGCCGGCAGCGCCTTTTGCCCCTTGGCCGCGGCATAGCAATATTCCGGCGCCAGCAGCGGCTTTTGGGCCGGAACCAGGTGGGACCAGCCGTGTTTTTCCATCAGAAAAAGAGCCGTGACCCGGGATACCAGAGCGCAGTCGTGTTCGCCCCCGGCCAGTTCGCGCAGCGCTTCTTCCTGGTCGTCCACCGCGGTGATCCGCTTTTCCAGGCCGCGCTCTAACGCGAAATCGTGCATAATGTCCCCGCGCTCGACCACGATGCGTTTTCCCCCGAGCGCTTCGACGGTCTCCGGCGCGGGGCCATCGCCTTTTCGCACCACCGCGATGCAGTGGACAACGGTGTGCGCCGGGGTGAAATCGAAAAGCAGATCCCGGCCGTGCGAGTAAAACATTCCTTGCATCACATCGATTTTTCCGGTCTTCAGGGCGTCCATCCGTTCCGGCCATCGCCCCAGCCGGATTTCGACGTTCAGGCCCATTTCCCGGGCGATGGCGCGGGTCAGATCCACGTTGTAGCCGGCGGGACGACCGTTTTCGTCGATAAACTCATAGGGCGGGAAGTTCCGGTCGCCGCCGACCACAATGGGCCGGTCCGAAGGCAACTGCATGGCGGCGAACCACTTGGCGTACAGGTGGCGATACGTTCCGTCGGCCACAACGATGGCCAGCCCCTCGTTGAGCAGGGCCAGGGTGTCGCGGTCGCCCTCCCGGACGGCGAAGCAGAAATCCTGTTTGAAGCCTTCAATGGGCCGGTCGATCACCCGCAAATCGGTCAGGCCGGTCTGCTGAATCAGCCGCAGCGCCACCAGCCGCTGGATTACCACCGCGTCATGCCGGCCCCCGGCCAGTTCCCGCAGGGCGACCTCGAAGGTGGGCGCGGCGTCAATGTCGATGCCGCGCTCTTCGCGCCGCAGAAACTCCTCGGCGTTGTCGCCTTTCATCACGGCCACCCGTCGGCCGCGCAGGTCGGCCAGATCGCGAATGCCGGTCTCTTCCGCCCGGACCACTATGGCCCCGTGCAGGGACATGTAGGGCACGGTGAAATCGAACAGGGCTTCGCGCTCCGGCGTCCGCCCCACCAGGGGCAGGGCGTCGATTTCGCCCCGCTCCAGCCAGCCGCGCACCTCGGCCCACGGCCCGGTGCGGAAGGACGCCTCGCGCCCCATGGCCGACAGGGCCGCCTGCATCAATTCCACCGAAAACCCGCCGGCCTCGCCGGTTTCGTCCACGATGCTGAAGGGCGGGTAGTCGATTTCGGCCGCGGAACGAACAGGGGGCGTCTTCCCCGGCTTTTCACCGGCCGCGGACGGAGCGCCCATGAAAAAAATCGTGACGGTTATAAGAACCGCCGCAAAGAAGCATGTCGGGCGTCGTGTCCGGAATCGGCCCCAAAGCATCATGTCGTCCATCCTCGGCGTCTTAATGCCTGGATTGTTCATTTACGTTGAAGATCTCTTTCGGTTTTTCCATCGAAAGGGACCCTTTCCATGGCCGTGAACGCGGTTTGCCGGTTCAAGCCGTAATTGTCAGGCAAGGTATCGTTAGTGACGGTTGATGTCAATAGGTAGAGACGCAATGCATTGCGTCTCTACCTACAAACATTGCGTCTCTACCCTACAA
>JAABTM010000012.1 GCA_011389855.1 Desulfobacteraceae bacterium | reverse complement strand
ACATCGGCGCGCCCCTGATCGGGCTGGCCCATGACGGTGATCGGGTTGACGCGGCCGTGGTGGAGCTGAGTTCGTTTCAACTGGACACCATCCGGACGTTTCGCCCCCATGTGGCGGCGCTGCTCAACATCACCCCCGACCATCTGGACCGGTATGACGACATGGAAGCCTATGCAAGGTCCAAAGCGCGGATCTTCGAAAATCAGCGAACGGGAGACACGGCCATCTTCAACGGCGCCGATTCCCGGATCGGGTCCATCACCGACAGGATTCCCGCCGGCGCGACCCGGCGGACCTTCCGATCGGACGGCGGGGCGGCCGACGCCGTAACCCACTACCCCCGGCTGGCGATCCAGGGGACCGACGGAGATGAACTCTCCTTCGACCTGTCCGGCGTGAAACTGGCCGGCCGCCACAACCTGGAGAACCTGGCGGCGGCGGCCCTGGCGGCCCTCCATGCAGGGGCGACGCCGTCCGGGATTCAGGCGGCCATCGACGGATTCCGGGGGCTCGGCCACCGGCTGACCCATGTGGCCGAGATCGACGGGGTCCGGTTTTACGACGATTCCAAGGCCACCAACGTGGACGCCGCGGCCCGGGCGCTGGAGAGCTTCGATTCGCCCATCCTGCTGATCATGGGGGGCCGGACAAAGGGGGGCGGGTTCAAGTCCCTGGCCGATGCCGTCGGAAAGCGAGTCAAGGGATTGTTCCTCATGGGGGAAGCCGCCGGGATGCTGAAGGCCGACCTGGGGGATCGGGTTCCCACCCGAACGGCGGCCGATATGGATGACGCGGTGCGGGCGGCCTTCAAGGCCGCCGGGCCGGGGGATGTGGTGCTCCTGTCTCCGGCCTGCGCCAGTTTTGACCGATACGATTCCTATGCCCAGCGCGGAGAGGATTTTTGTCGATGCGTTTCAGAACTCAAACCGTCCGGGGACCGATGATCCCGCATCTTCCGGCCGCGCCCCGGGCCATGGCGAACATCGCGCCCGTTCCGCGGACCACGGCGGCGCCCCGGGATTTTTTTTCGACCTTCGACTTTTACATGTTTCTGCCCGTTCTGCTGCTGGTGGGCATCGGGGTGGTCATGGTCTACAGCGCCAGCTCCGCCCTGGCCCTTAAAAAATTCGGGTCCGACATCTACTTTTTGAAAAAACAGGCGATTTATGCCGTCATGGGGATACTGCTGCTGCTGGCCGCCTACCGGACGCCCATCCGGACCATCCGCCACCTCACCTACCCGCTGGTGGCGCTGACGCTCATCATGCTGTTCGCGGTCCACATTCCGGCCTTCGGTTTTTCAGCCGGCGGCGCCACCCGGTGGCTCAACATCGGGGGGATCTCCTTTCAGCCCGCCGAATTAGCGCGGTTCGTCCTGATCCTCTACCTGGCCTATTCCCTGAGCCGGAAGCAGGAGCAGCTGGACGATTTCTACATCGGGTTCCTCCCCCACCTCATCGTTCTCGGCATTTTTTCCTTTCTGATCGTGCTCCAGCCCGACTTCGGATCGGTGGTGATCCTGGGGGCCCTCACCTGGATCATGATGTTCATGGGCGGAGTGCCGATAAAGCATCTGGGCCTGTCCCTGCTCGTTCTTTTCCCGGCCGCTTACGTCTTTCTGGTGGTGGAATCCTACCGGATCGAGCGGATTATCAGCTTTTTCGACCCCTGGCAGTACGCCGCGGACGGCGGCTACCAGATCATCCATTCCCTCATGGCCTTCGGTTCCGGCGGGATCTGGGGCAAGGGGCTGGGACAGGGGTACCAGAAACTCTTCTACCTGCCGGAACCCCACACCGACTTCATTTTTTCGGTCATCGGCGAGGAACTGGGACTGCTGGGGGTGCTGTTCATCCTGGTCCTCTATGGGGTGATCGTTTACAAGGGCATCCGGATCGCCCTCGACGCGCCGGACATGTTCTCCTCCCTGCTGGCGGGCGGGATCACCTTCGCCCTGGCCCTCCAGGTCTGCGTCAACACGGGCGTGGCCCTGGCGCTCCTCCCCACCAAAGGGCTCACCCTGCCGTTTCTCAGCTACGGCGGCACCTCCCTGGTGCTCAACATGATGGCGGTGGGGGTCCTCATGAAGATCGGGGTCGCGGAAACGGAATGAAGACCGGGCGTCCTCTCCGGGTTCTCGTCGCCGGCGGCGGCACGGGAGGGCACCTGTTTCCCGGCATCGCCCTGGCCGGGGAACTGATATCGCGGGACCCGAACAACCGGATCCTGTTCGTGGGCACGGGCAGGCCCTTCGAGCGGTCCGCCCTGGCGGCGGCCGGGTTCGAGGGCCGGGCCATCGATGTGGCGGGGCTCAAACGACGCGGATTCCGGAACCAGGCCATCGCACTGGCCAAACTCCCCAGGGCGTTGGCCGCATCCGCCCGCATCATCCGGGGATTCCGCCCCCATCTGGTCATCGGGGTGGGAGGATATTCGGCGGGACCCGTGGCCGCGGCGGCCCGGATGGCGTCCATCCCGGTGGTCCTCCACGAACAGAACATGCTGCCGGGCGTCACCAACCGGACGTTGACCCCCCTGGCGAAGCGGATTTACGTCTCCTTCGGGGCGACCCGGATTCCGGGGAAATACGCCGACCGGGTTCGGGTTTTTGGGAATCCGGTGCGGGCGGAAGTTTTGGAGGAGGGACAGAGGGACAGAGGGACAGAGGGACAAAGGGGAAATGGACTGTCTTTGACCGTGGCGGTGCTGGGCGGAAGCCAGGGGGCCCATGCGGTGAACATGGCCATGGTCGAGGCGGCGGGGTTGCTGAAAGACCGGGATCGGGTGCGGTTCATCCATCAGACCGGCCCGAACGATGCGGAGGCGGTGGCCGCGGGCTACCGCGAGGCGGGGGTTTCGGCGGATGTCCGGCCGTTTTTCCAGGATATGGGACCGGTCTACGCCGCCGCGGATCTGATCATCTGCCGGGCCGGCGCCACCACGGTGGCCGAGGTGACGGCCCTGGGCAAGCCGGCCGTTTTCATCCCCTTCCCTTTCGCCGCCGACGACCACCAGACGCTCAACGCCAGGGGGCCGGCGGATGCGGGCGGCGCGGAGCTGATCCCCCAGGAAGCGGCCACCGGCGGGATGCTGGCCCACCGGATCGATTATTATGCGGATCACCCCGAAGCCCTCCGTCGAATGGCCGATCACTCGCGCCGGTTCGGAAAACCGGACGCCGCCCGGCGGATCGTTGCGGATATCTATCAATTGTTAGGTAATTTATAATTTATGTATCGAAAAAAATATCGCATCCATTTTGTGGGCATCGGCGGGATCGGCATGAGCGGCATCGCCGAACTATTGCTCAACCTGGGGTACCGGGTTTCGGGCTCCGACCTGAAGCGGTCGGACATCACCGACCGTTTGGCGGAATTGGGCGGGACGGTTTACGCCGGCCATGCCGCGGACCAGATCCAGGGGGCCGACGTGGTGGTCACCTCATCGGCGGTGGGGCCGGATAATCCCGAGGTGGCCGCGGCCCACTCGGCCGCGATTCCCGTCATTCCCCGGGCCGAAATGCTGGCCGAGCTGATGCGGCTCAAATACAGCGTGGCCGTGGCCGGCGCCCATGGCAAGACCACCACCACCTCCCTGGTGTCGTCGGTGCTGGCCGCCGGGGGCCTGGATCCCACCGTGGTCATCGGCGGGAAGCTCAAGAACCTGGGAACCAACGCCCTGCTGGGCGGCGGGGAGTTCATCGTGGCCGAGGCCGACGAGAGCGACGGTTCGTTTCTCAAATTCTCCCCCACCATCGCGGTGGTGACCAACATCGACCGTGAGCACCTGGACCATTACGGCGACCTGGACGAAATCAAGGCGGCCTTTCTCACGTTCATCGACCGGATTCCGTTTTACGGGCTGGCGGTGCTCTGCCTGGACAACGAATCGGTCCAGGCGCTGATCCCCCGCATCAAAAAGCGGTTCACCACTTACGGCATGACCTCCCAGGCCGATTTTCAGGCACGGGACGTCCGGTTTTCAGGGCTCTCCAGCCGCTTTTCAGTCGTTCACGAAGGCCGCCGGCTGGGGGAGATCGAATTGAGCCTGCCGGGTCTCCACAATGTCTCCAACGCGCTGGCCGCCATCGCCGTAGGCGCGGAGCTGGACATCCCCTTTGACACGATCCGGTCGGCCCTGGAGACCATCGACGGGGTTCAGCGGCGCCTGGAGATCAAGGGCGAACGGGACGGGGCGATCGTGGTGGACGACTACGGCCACCATCCCACGGAGATCAAGACCACCCTCCAGGCGGCCCGGTCAAGCTGGCCCGACCGCCGGGTCGTGGTGGTTTTTCAGCCCCACCGGTACAGCCGGACCAAGGCCCTTTTCGACGACTTCACCCGGGCCTTCTACGAATCGGACGTTCTTTTGCTCCTGCCGGTCTACTCGGCCGGGGAAACGCCGATCCCGGACTGCCCCACCAGCCGGGATCTGTGCGAGTCCATCAGCGCCCACGGCCACCGGGACGTGACCTGCGTGGACGATTTCCATGGCGCCGTCGAGCGTCTGAAAAGCGAATTCGCTTCCGGGGACCGCGACAGCGTACTGCTGACCCTGGGCGCCGGCGATGTCTGGAAGATCGGGGAGACCTTCCTCGATGCTTGACAGAGACGCCCGGCGATGGCTCCGCGGCATTCTGGGGGACGGCGTCGCCTTTGACGAACCCATGGCCCGCCATACATCCTTTCGGGTGGGGGGGCCGGCGGCGGCCCTGGCGCGGCCCGGGGATCAGGCGATCCTGGAACGGCTGGCGGCCGGGCTTCGGGAGCGGCGCATCCCCTTCATGGCGGTGGGGGACGGCACCAATCTCCTCGTTCGGGACGGCGGTCTCCGGAAAGTTGTAATTGTTTTGACAAACGCCCTGAATACCATTAGGTATAGCCATGAAAACGAGGATCAGCCGCGCATCGGGGCCATGGCCGGCGTCCGGCTCGCCGCCCTCTGCCGATCGGCCCTGGAAAACGGGATTTCCGGAATGGAAATGGCCCTGGGGATCCCCGGAACCGTGGGGGGCGCCGTCCGGATGAACGCCGGCACGGGGTTGGGCGCGGTGGGCGACGTGATCCGCTCGGTCGCGTTTCTTTTGCCCGACGGGCGGGTGGCGGAGATGGGCCGGGACGAGCTGGATTTCCGGTACCGGGGCCTCCATGGAATGGAGAGCTGCGTGGTTCTGGGCGCGGTCTTCCGTCTCAAGCGGAACGGCGCTTCTCCGGGTGAACTGAAGGAACGCGCCCGGGAGATCCTGGCCGAACGCCGAAGGGGCCAGCCGGATCACGGGCGCGGCTGGAGCGCCGGTTGCTTTTTTAAAAATCCGCCGGACGGGCCCCCGGCCGGGGCTCTCATCGACCGGGCCGGCCTTAAGGGCGTCCGGGTCGGCGGGGCCATGGTTTCGCCGCGCCACGCCAATTTCATCGTCAACACTGGGGATGCCGCGGCCGCGGACATCCTGGCCCTGAAGGACCGGATCCAGGAGACCGTCCGGGAACGGTTCGGCATCCGGTTGTCGCCGGAGGTGGAGATTGTCGGAGAAAAACGGCATCCGGTCTAACGGAAAATCCGCCCGGAAAGGGGTCCGGAAGAACAACCACGCCCATCGGTTCGGCGGATCGGGGGACTGGCCGGCCCGGTTAACCGCGCTGGCCCCGGCCGCCCGGGTCGTCGGCGGGCTGGCCCTGGCGGCCGCCATGAGCCTCGGCTTTCTCCTGACCCACGATTTTCTGACCCAGTGCGATTATTTCAGGGCCGACGAGGTCGCGGTGGAGGGCTGCCGGCAACTCCAAAAAGGGGATGTGCTGCAACAGGCCCGGGTCGCCCGGGGGATCAACATCCTGTCGGTCAATTTGACCCTGACCCGGAAGCGGCTGCTGGCCCATCCGTGGATCGCCGACGCCCAGGTGAGCCGGGAACTCCCCTCGGCGATCCATATCCGGGTTCAGGAGCATACGCCCCTGGCGGTCCTCGACATGGGGAAGGGCCGGCGATACATCATGAATCTCGACGGCGAGATATTCAAGGCATATGAAGCGTCCGACCGTCTGGACGCCCCCGTGGTGCGGGGGCTCGAATTCATCGACATCCCCCTGCCGGACCGGCCCGGCGGCGATCCGTTTCAGGCGGTGGTAACGGCGCTGACCATGGGGCGGCGGGCGACCGGCGTGCTGTCGAACGAATCCATCCGGGATATCCGGGTGGACCGGGAGATGGGGCTGACCCTCCACCTGTCCGACGCCGCGCCCGGACCGTTCAGGGCCGTGGGAATCGGTTTCGACGATCACGCCAACCATCGCGGGTATGCCGTCAAATACGAACGGCTCCAGGAGATCATCGATTTTTTCCGGCGGGAGGGAGAGGGGCTTCGCATCGAGGCCATCGACCTCAAGGACCTGGACCGCATCGTGATCAACCCCGCCGCGGGGGATGCCGCGGAAGACAGAGGACGGGAAACCGAATCGCTCTCCGAAGACCAAAAGGAGGTTTAGAGTGCATGGACAGGAAGATATCATTGTCGGGCTGGATATCGGCACGACAAAGATCTGTGCGGTAGTCGGCGAACTCTCCGGTAACGACATCAACATCATCGGGATCGGAACCCACCCCTCCATCGGGCTTCGCAAGGGCGTGGTGGTCAATATCGAATCCACCGTCCAGTCGATCAAAAAGGCCATCGAGGACGCCGAACTAATGGCCGGCTGCGAAATCTCCTCGGTCTACGCCGGCATCGCCGGGGGGCACATCACCGGGTTCAACAGCCGGGGCATCATCGCCATCAAGGGGAAGGAGATCGCCCAGCACGACGTGGACCGCGTCATCGACGCGGCCCGGGCCGTGGCCATCCCCATGGACCGGGAGGTGATCCACGTGCTGCCACAGGAGTTCATCGTGGACGACCAGGCGGGGATCCTCGACCCGGTGGGCATGGCGGCGGTGCGGCTGGAGGCCAAGGTCCACATCGTCACCGGCGCCGTCACCTCGGCCCACAACATCGTCAAATGCGCCAACCGGGCGGGCTTGGACGTCTGCGACATCGTCCTGGAATCCCTGGCGTCGGGCGAGGCGGTCCTGGCCGACGAGGAGAAGGAGCTGGGCGCGGCGCTGGTGGATCTCGGCGGCGGCACCACCGACCTGGCCATCTTCTCCAACAAGAACATCAAGCACACCTTCGTTCTGGCTTTGGGCGGCAACAACATGACCAACGACATCGCCGTGGGCCTCCGGGCGCCCCTGGCCGAAGCCGAAAACATCAAGAAGAACTACGGCACCTGCATTTCGGAAAACATCGGCAGCGACGAAATGATCGAAGTCCCGGGCATGGGCGGCCGGAAGCCGCGGAAGCTGTCCCGGCAGATTCTGGGGGAAATCCTGGAGCCCCGGATGGAGGAGATCTTCACCCTGGTCCAGCGGGAAATATACCGTGCCGGCATGGAAAACGTCATGGCGTCTGGCCTGGTGCTCACCGGCGGATCGGCCCTGCTGGACGGCGTGACGGACGTCGCCGAATCCATCTTCAATCTGCCCACCCGCCTGGGCAAGCCCCGGGGCATCGGCGGCCTGGTGGACGTGGTCAACAATCCCATGTACGCCACCGGCGTCGGACTGGTGATGTACGGCGCCCGGAACCAGAGCGCCAACAAGTTCCGCATCCGGGACGCCAACATCTTCAACCGCGTCATGACCCGGATGAAGCGGTGGTTCAAAGAGATAATATAATTTGACCCCTGAAGAAAAATCGGGTAGGCTGTCGCCATCTGAAATCCGTATACGTTCAGTCAATTTTCAGGAGGTAGGGCACGATGTTTAGCTATCCAGAGAACAACGGAAAATCCGCCAAGATAAAAGTCATCGGAATCGGCGGCGCCGGCGGAAACGCCATCAACAATATGATCGATTCCAATCTCCAGGGCGTCAACTTCATCGTGGCCAACACCGACGGCCAGGCGCTGGGCATTTCCAAGGCCCCCCAGAAGATACAGATCGGCGACAAACTCACCGAAGGCCTCGGCGCGGGCGCCAACCCCCAGATCGGCCGGGAAGCGGCCAAGGAGAGCGCCGAAGCCATCCGCAACGCCCTCAAGGACGCCCACATGGTCTTCATCACCGCCGGGTTCGGCGGCGGCACCGGCACCGGCGCCGCGCCGGTCATCGCCGAGATCAGCAAGGAACTCGGCTCCCTGACCGTGGCGGTGGTGACCAAGCCCTTTTCCTTCGAAGGCCGCAAACGCTTCCGGCAGGCCGAGGAGGGCATCGAGGAACTCAAGGAGATCGCCGACACCGTCATCACCATCCCCAACGACCGGCTCCGGGGGCTGGCCTCCAAAAACGCCACCATGATCGACATGTTCCGGAAAGCCGACGAGATCCTCCTCCACTCGGTCCGGGGCATCACCGATCTGATCCTCATGCCCGGCCTCGTCAACCTCGACTTCGCCGACATCAAGACCACCATGCTCAAGGCCGGCATGGCCATCATGGGCATCGGCTCGGCCCACGGCGAAAACCGGGCCGTGGAAGCGGCCGAGCGGGCCATCTCCCACCCGCTCCTGGAAGACCTTTCCATCACCGGGGCCACCGGCGTGCTGATGAACATTACCTCCTCCAGCGACCTCACCATGGAGGAGATGACCGAGGCATCCGAACGGATCTACAGCGAAGTGGGCGGCGATGCCGAGATCATCTGGGGCGCGGTCATCGACGACAACCTGGGGGACGAAATGCGGGTGACGGTCATCGCCACCGGCATCGGCGGCGGGCCGGAATCGGCATTGCCCGAACGGCACAAACCGGTCCCCCAACTACAGCGGAAGCATAGGGAGGCCAAACCGGAACCCCAGGCGGAAGACTACGACGCCCCCACCTTTCTCCGGAAGAAGAAAAAGGAAAAAGAAAAATCCCGGGAAGAGGCCGCCGAGGCTATCGACAAGCCCTACCGCGGCCCCAAGGGGATGGAGATCGACAACGAAGACCTGGACATCCCGACCTTTCTGAGGAGAAAAGCCGACTAGACGAAACCAGGCGGGACGCGCCCCCGCCGGGCCTCCCTCCGCTGACGCCGCTTACGCTATGACATGGAAACCGGACAGATCATACGACGCGCTGCTTAAGGCCGAAACCGGGGCCATCCGGAAGGACGGCGGCGCATATCTGCGGGTGGCCCTGGTCTATCCCAACGCCTACGGCATGGGCATGTCCAACCTGGGGTTTCAGACCGTCTACGGCCTGTTGAACCGGATGGACGGCGTCGCCTGCGAACGGGCCTTTCTCCCCTCCCCCGCCCCTGCCGACGCAACCGGCATCGTCACCCTGGAGTCCGGCCACCGGCTGGCGGACGTGGATGTGATCGCTTTTTCCATCTCCTTTGAAAACGACTATCTCCACTTGCTGACTCTCCTCGTAGCGGCGGGACTGCCCCTTCTTTCCGGGGAACGCACCGAGGCTCACCCCCTGGTGATGGCCGGCGGGGTCGCCTGCCTCATCAACCCCGAGCCCATCGCCCCTTTCATGGACGGATTTTTTTTGGGCGAAGCCGAAGCGGGGCTGGAACCGCTTTTCGACATCCTCGCCGGGGACCTGCGCCGGGAGGACCGGTCGTCCCTTCTGGCCCGCCTGGCCCGGACCGTCCCGGGCTTTTACGCGCCGAGGTTTTACACGCCGTCCTATTATCCCGACGGGCGGCTTCGGGACGTCGTACCGTCCCAGGGGGTTCCGGAAACCGTCCAGCGTCAGTACCCGGCGGATCTCACCGACGTGGCCACCTGCAGCGAGGTGCTGGCGCCCGAGACGACCTTCGACAACGCCTTCCTCATCGAAGTGAGCCGGGGATGCCCCCATGGCTGCCGGTTCTGCGGCGCCGGCTACGTCTACCGGCCGGCGCGGTTCCGATCCGGGGACACCCTTCAATCCTGCATCGAAAAAGGCAGCCGCCTGTCCCGGCACATCGGCCTGGTGGGCGCGGCGGTTTCCGACTTCCCGGACATCGGCGGCATCTGCGCCCGGTTCGACAACAAAGGCGTGCGGTTTTCCTTCAGTTCCCTCCGGGCCGACGCCCTCACCGACGACCTCCTGGCGACCCTCAAAGGCAGCGGCGTCAAAACCGCCACTATCGCGCCCGACGGCGGATCCGAGCGAATGCGCCGGGTCATCAACAAGGATCTGACCGAGGCCGAAATTCTAAAGGCCGCCGAAACCCTGGTCGCCGGGGGCATCCCCAACCTGAAACTCTATTTCATGGTGGGCCTCCCCACGGAGACCGAATCGGATGTGACGGCCATCGTCGATCTGTGCAAGGCGATCAAGGAACGGTTCCTGGCCGCCAGCCGCGACCGGGGGCGCATTGGAACCATCACGGTCAGCGTCAATCCTTTCGTTCCCAAGCCCTTCACCCCCTTTCAGTGGGCCCCCATGGCCGACGTGGCGATCCTCAAAAAACGGATCGGACGAATCAAAAAGGATCTCAAGGGGGTGGCCAATCTCCGGATCAGCGCGGCTTCTCCGCGAACCGCCCATGTGCAGGGGCTTCTGTCCCGGGGGGATCGAAGGGTCGCCCGGATTCTTGAGCTGGCCCACGAAAACCGGGGCAACTGGGCCCAAACCCTCAAGGAAACACCGCTGTCGCCGGCATTTTATACCACCCGGCCCCGTTTCCGGGAGGAACGGTTCCCCTGGGAGATCGTCGATCCGGGGGTGGACCGGGCCTATCTGTGGCGGGAATACCAGCGGGGGCTGAACGGCAGGACCACCCCGCCCTGCCCCGCGGACGGCTGCTCCCGGTGCGGCGTCTGCGACGATGCGTCAACGCCCGCCCCGGCGGCGGCGTCTTTCTGAATCATCAGGTTTTCTATAAATTCTTTTTAACCTCCTAAAAGAAGGAGAAAAAAATGATCAGGCACTCCTTGCTTGCGTCTTCCAGACGGACGCTACTTTTTACCTTGTTGCTCCTCGGATTGGCGTCCATGGCCCATGCCGTCGGGACGCCCCACCTTGTGATCGGGAGCCTCGACGTCGCCGGCGCGGGCGAAAACGATGTGACGCTCGAGGCGTACATCGCCTCCCGGCCCGACGACGTGTTAACCCAACACGACCCTGGGTGCGGGCATGATGACGACCGATGGTGGATCGAAGTGGGAAATTTCCAAACCCCTTGGCAACCCGACGAAAAGCTGCTCATCATCGCAACCAACCTCGACACCGGCGAAAGCCAGGATGAATCCGCCACGCTGACCCTGGAAGGCCGGCAGTGGGCAACCGAACCGCCGGGCGGCGGGGCCGGCGACGATGGCGATAATGATGACGGGCACAAAAACAGCGGCGATAGCAATAATTGTTTTATCCAAACGGTCAACAACCGAGGCTTCACAGGATACGGCATGACGCTGATCGCTCTCATGATCATCGGCGGTCTTTTGGCCGTTCGGATAGCCAAGCATGGCCGCAAACGCTTTTTGGCGGCCGGCCTGATCATCGTCTTTTCCGCGTTCCTTTCGGTTCAAACAGCCGAAGCGGCTTCCAGGCAATTTACGCTTTCGGAAGGATTCAACGCCATTTCCATGCCATTGGGCAACGCCTACGCCAGGGTCGGAACAGACGAAGTCGTCAAGATCGAAACGGCGTTGGATCTGATTTCCGCTATCGATGGATGCCGTTCGGTGCGAAAATGGGACGCCGGCGCCCAGCGGCATGTCGCCAACGAAGAAGTCGATTTCGAGATTGTCCCCGGCGCCCCCTATTTGATCGAAATGGCCGCGGGCGCGGAGGACGTCCTGACACTGGAAGGGGAACCCCTGCCCGTTATTACCGACGTCGAACTGACGGCCAATCCCCTCAGCACCAACATCAACCTCGTCACCGTCCCGCTCTACCGGACGGATATCGACACCGCGGAAAAACTGGCCAATGAAATCCCCAACTGCGACGCGGTGTGGCGGTGGGACCGAGTCGGAGACGGCTACGAAGGACATCCCAAGGGAACCGGCATCAACAATTTCACCGTTTCTCCCGGGCTATCCTATTATGTCAACGTATCCCGAGCCGGAAGCTGGAATCAAAGCCCCGACGGGGCCGCGGACCTTGTGCTGACGGTCGCGCCTCATGAGCCGATTGCGTTCCAGTTGGGTCTTAGCCAGGAAAAACTGGCGGAAATGACCTTGCCCTTGTCTTATAAAATTGTCGGGGTGGCCAAAAACAATGTGACGATCTTCGACATAGACGATGGAACCAAAAACCATCTGCCTGAAGGCGTGGACCTGGACGAAAATACCGGAGCCTTTGCATGGACCCCGACGACCGATCAGATCGGTCGGTACGATTTTCTCATGGCCATGGAGGACGCCGAAGGGAGGACGATCAAGAAGAGTAAAGAGATAAACGTGCTGACCAATGACGATTTGTTTGAAACCCAACCGACGGCGTCCCCGGTGTTCATCCGGCCGGCGGCCGGAGAGGAGAGCCTGATTTCCTTCCGGTTGGCCGATTCCGCCGTGGTGACCATTGACCTGTACAGAACCTTTTTGCGGTCTGACGACGACGGCGAAATAACGTTTAGAAGAGAATTTGTCATGACGCTGCGAGAACGGATCATGGAATCGGGGTTCCACCAAGTCTCCTGGGACGGCCGGAACCCGTCCGAACCCGATGGAAACTTCCTGGCCCCCGGGGCTTACACTTACGTCGTCACGGCGGAAACCGACGATGACAGAATCAGCATCCACGGCCTGGATTACGCCCAGGGGGATGTGGAGATCAAATCGCCCGAGATCGCCATCGTCGATTCGGAGGGGGGAACCAAAGATAATTCAAACCCTTACTTTAATCCCTACGCCGGCGACAAGGTCCGGATCCGATATACACTCGATGTCCCCGCCTGGGTCGCCATCGGCGGGCCGGACATGAATGGCTACGCCATTGAAAGCGCCCCCAGAAACGCGGGCCGGATAACGGAATGGTGGAACGGCCGCACAACCAGAGGGGAAACGGCGCCTAACGGGGCCGTGACGCTTTCGGCCAGGGCCGACCTCCTTCCGGAAAACGTCATCGTGATCGAGGAAAGCCCGTCCGGAGGCGTCATTGCCGATGTCGCCGCCGAACCTTATGTGATGACGCCCGCCTACGGCGATGTCTGCACCATCGGCTACACCCTGGAAACGGGCGTGGACCGCCTCCAAATCTCCATATCCGATATGCCGGGCAATTTGGCGGCGTACGAGGAAATTTTCGATCCGACTGTCGGATATGGAGATTTTGTGTGGGAAGGGACGGTGGGCGAGCATTTCATCGCATGGCCCAGCGCCCCCGGCGGTTTTCAGGATTATACCGTCGAAATCGCCGCTTATGGCGACAATGATAAACTCCTGGAGAAAGAGGAAGCCATTGTTCGGGTGTATCGGTAACCGACAACGCGCTTGGTTAGGAAAACATCGCGACATGTTCCGCGGCAAACCCGTTTGGATTTTGTTCTTCGCGCTTGCCGGCCTGACGGCGACGGCCCTGGCGGGGCCAGGAGACGGCCGGGAAACGTCGCTCGATTTTCTGATAATGGTCGATGTATCGGTGGAGGGCGCCGATTCCTACGCCGACGCCGCCAACATCGTAGACGGCGTTTGCACATTCCGGCTGAGCGACGAACAAGCGGCTTCTCCTTCCAAACGATACAGCATATCCCTGTATCGGGATGGCGAACGAATCCATACCTACCATGACCGCTGGCTGCCCGCGACATTCCGGCGCGACTACACAGGGGTGTCGGAGGGCGATTACATCGTCAGTTTCATGGCCGAAGACAGAGCCGGACGGATGGGAAAGGGCAGCGCGACCATCCGGGTCCGCCACTGATCCGCCGGCAGAGGGGGCATGACGTACATCTATAGAAAGTCCAATAAACCCATAAGGAGAGAAACCATGTTCAATAAAAGAAGCCGGATGGCCGCAATCATTGCCGTATGCAGCGTCATGGTGTTTTTTGGAGCGATCTTCGCGGCGCATGCGATCACCAATATCGGAACGATAACCGTGGACGTTCCGCGCGGCAAGCCGGAACCGCCGGCGATTCCAGTTCAAAACGCCTGCAAAATAGAGGATTCCGTGGCGCTTCACACCGGAGAATTCGTCCTGTCCATAACGGACCTCGCGCTGCCGGGCCGCGGCCCCGATCTGGTCATCGCCCACACATACAAAAGCGGCAGCAACATCCGGGGCAGATGGGGGCGGGGATGGCATTTGAGCGTCGATATCCGCGTGCTGAGGCTGGAAAACGGGAATTTGCTGCTGGTGGACGGCGACGGCCGAAAGCACGAATTCCGGAAAAAAGCGGACGGGTCGGGCTACACGCCGCCCGCCGGCGTTTTTGGCCAGCTTGTCGAAACCGGAGACGGCGGGTTCGCCCGCATCACCCCGTCAGGCGACCGGTACGAATTTGATCAAGAGGGCAAGCCGACCCGGATGGAAAACCGGAACGGGAAAGGCTGGACCTTTTCCTACGCGGATTCAACCGAAGCGAATATGTCGGTTACGGGAACCTCCGATTTTTTCATGACCGGGGATTCCGACCTGCTGGCGCGGACCCACAAATTGGAAACCATCACCGATGAAGCCGGTCGGGAAATCCGGTTCTTTTACCACAACGATGGCCGACTGGACCGCCTCTCCGGCCCCGGCGACCGAGAAATGACGTATGCATACGACGAGAGGGGCCGGCTGACCCATATCCGTTTACCCCCTCTTCCCGACGCCGGCGCCGGCGAAACCGACGCCTATCGATTCACCTATAAGACGGGGACATCCCGACTCGTGGAAGCGACCGACCCGGCGGGGATCGTCGTCATCGAAAACGATTACGACGATCAGGGCCGCCTCCAGGAGCAAACCCATCGCGGCCGGACGCTTATGTTCGCCTATGACCGGGAAAACCGGGCCACGACCGTGACCCGGCCCAACGGCGTCGTGGACCAATATGTTTTCAAT
The DNA here is from genome assembly GCA_011389855.1 of Desulfobacteraceae bacterium. Classification (GTDB taxonomy): domain Bacteria; phylum Desulfobacterota; class Desulfobacteria; order Desulfobacterales; family JAABSP01; genus JAABTD01. The sequence continues at coordinate 23,427 of JAABTM010000012.1, read as the reverse complement.
GATCGGGGGAATCCCACCCGCATCATCCGGGATAAAGGAGGCGAGGAAAGACTGAATTTGGACGCCGATTATGCGTATGATGATGCAATGAACATGACGCAACAGGTCGATCCAGGCGGAATGCGGACCGATTACGAATATGATGCGGCCGGAAACCTGACGAAGATCACCCAAAACCAGGGCGATTCCGAATCGATCACCTCCACTTACGAGTATCAAAATGGCCGGATCGCAAAAATCATCGACCCGTTGAGTCGCGAAACGTCCTTTTCTTACGCCGACAACGGCCATCTCAAAAAAATCACGCATCCATCCGGAGAAAAGCTTGCGTTTGAGTACAACGATAGCGGCGACTTGACGAACATCATTGAGATCGCCACCGACGGAGACGAACATGATGCGCAATTTTCTTATGATGCGCACGGCTATATCTCGGCGATAACGGATCGAATGAACAAACCGGCGACCCTGACGCACAACGACCTGGGCCAAGTCGAATCATTCACGGACCGGGACGGCGTGGTGTATTTGTACGAACATGACCTTCGGGGACGGCTGCTGCGGAAAAGCATTCAACCGCCATCGGATTCGGATTCGGATTCGGATTCGGAGATAGCCGAATTCGAGTATGAAAAAAACGGGAAGCTGAGAAGGATCACAACCCCAGGCGACGGTACCATTTCCTATGGGTACGATACGAATGGCCGGATCGAACGGATCGACGGTCCAAACTGGCCCGACACCCAATATGCCTACGATGACGCGGGCAATCTCCAGACGGTCACCCATAACGATGATCCCGTTCTATGGTTTTCCCATGACGCCCTTAACCGGCTTATCCGCATGTCCTATGAAATCCAATATGTAGGGCCGAACCCCGATAACCAGTATGAATATGACGCCAGCGGCAATCTGACAGCATTCGAGGATGCGAGGGGCAATCGAACGGAATTTGATTATGACGCCTACAATCAATTGACCCAAACAAGGTATCCGGACGGAAAAACGGAAACCCGCGAATATGACGCCGCCGGAAATCTGGTTTCGCTGGTGGATCGAGCTGGAAATGCGTTCAATTACGAGTATGACGCCGCCAACCGTCTAAAGAAAGAAACCGGCGGCGGGGGCGATCCGGTTATGGAGTATCAATACAACAGTTTTGGATTGCTGAAATCGGCGACGGTAAAAGAGGGCGACGCCGCGTCCGTTGTCGCCGCCGCGGATTACGAGTACAATGCGCTGGGGCGTCCATGGATCGTCCGTCAGGGCGACTACACGGTCGGTTATGAATACACCCCGGAGGGAAAGCTGGCCACGCTGAAATATCCCAACCCCTACGAAATCGACTACGCCTATGACGTCGCCGGCCGGTTGGAAGCGATCAAAGACGCCAAGGGCCCCATCGCCTCTTTCGATTATGACGGCGCCGGCCGTCTAAGTCGGAAAGAAATGGGCAATGGACTTGCCCAGACCTATACATGGAACGACGCCGGCCAAATGGCGACCGTTAAAGTGACCCGCGATGCCGTTGATGGCGCCATTTCGACGACGACATACGCGTACGATGCGTTCGGCAACCTCGAAACAGCCAGCGGGCCTCTGGGTCAATTCGAGTATGGATATGATGCACTCAACCGCCTCGTGTCGGCCGGTTATTTAGGGCCTTTGGCGATAGGGGACGCTGAATGCCAATATGACTGGGTCGGCAACCGAACAACCGTCGTCATCCAGGGAGGGATCGCCACGGCCTATTCCTTGCCGGAAAAATCGAACTGCTACAGCTCCGCGGGAGGAACATCCCTTGGGTGCGACGCCAACGGAAACCTGGAGAAAGATTCTCTCAATCACTACACGTACGATAAGAAAAACCGACTCATAAAAGTTGATGCCGGAGATATCGAAGTGCAGTATGCGTACGATCATGAAGGACTGCTGATCCGCCGCCGCCAGAGCGATGCAGCCGGAGAGATCACGTATGTTTATGACGGCGACCGTATGATCGCTGAATGCAACGCGGAAGGAGATACTCTCAGACGGTATGTATATCACCCCGAAAACGGCGACTTGATTCGGATGAGCGTCATTGGCCAGGCGAAATATTATTTTCTGACGGACCCCTACGGCTCGGTCGTCGCCATCGCCGACGAAGCGGGCAATATCGTGGAACGGTACGCCTACGATGCTTTCGGAAATTTTATCATCCGGGACGACGACGGAACCATCGAGACGTCGAGGGTGGGCAACCCCTTTTATTTCGCCGGCGACCGTTTCGACGAAACCACCGGGCTCTATATCGACAGCCGCCGTCATTATCATCCGGGTATCGGACGGTATCTCCAGCCGGATCCCGACGGCTACGATATCGCCGGCAATTCTTACACCTACATGAACAACAATCCGTTTAACGAGAATATATTGCCGCCCCCGCCGTCCGCCCCGGCGCCGGAATCCGCGACCCCGGCCGAGACGATGTTCCGGAATCTTTTCTCCGATCCATCATTCGTGACCGTCGATCCCGCGATTCCTCGGCCTAGGCCGACGATCCATTACATCGATCCAAACACATCGAATGTATGGACGCCGCCGGGGACTGGAATCACGATTCCCTATTTGATCCGGATGCCTCCAATGGGGCGATAATCGAATTCCATCGAAAAAAGCCTCAACCACTCGAATGTGGTCGGGGCTTTTTTTGGGATAACACGGAGAAAATGACGCATCAGGAGATCGCCAACATGGTGGGGCGAGCCGGTGCCCTCTGAGTTGTAAACAAAAGGGCCGCCCAAACCGGGCGGCCCTTTTTCAGTATCCTGGATATTAGCGAATAAAACTTATTCTATCATCTCAAACAACGCCGCGGCCCCCATTCCGCCGCCAATGCACATGGACTCCACGCCGAATTTTGCTCCACGCTCCCTCATATTCGCCAACAACGTCGCACACAACTTCGCCCCGGTGCAGCCCAATGGATGCCCCAAAGCAATCGCCCCCCCATGGATATTAACCTTCTCCATATCGATGCCCAACTCCCTCACACAATAAATCGCCTGGGAGGCAAAGGCTTCGTTAATCTCGAAGATGTCGATATCCTTTACATCCATCCCGGCCAGCTTCAGCAGCTTGGGGATGGCATATCGGGGCCCGACGCCCATTTCATCCGGCCGGCAGCCGACGGTGGTGTAGCATTTGAGCTTGGCGATGGGTTGGACGCCCAGTTCCTTGACCTTGTCCTCGCTCATTATAATGGCGGCGGCGGCGCCGTCGGTGGTCTGGGAGGAGTTGCCGGCGGTGACGCTGCCGCCGGCGGCGAAGACCGGGTTGAGCTTGCCCAGGCCCTCTTTGGTGGTGGTGGGCCGGATGCCGTCGTCGTGGTCGATGATGAAGGTCTCTTTTTTATAGATCCCGTCCTCGCCCAGTTCAAATTTGGCCGCCGGGGTGGGGATGAGTTCGGTGAACAGCCCCTCGTTCATGGCTTTGGCGGCCTTCATCTGGGAATTGTACGCGAATTCGTCCTGGTCTTCCCGGGCGACGTTGTACCGCTGGGCCACGTTCTCGGCTGTGATGCCCATGGAGGTGTACAAATCCGCGTGCTTCCGGGTATGTTCGGGATGAGGCCGGGGCAGGTTGCCGCCCATGGGCACGTAGGTCATGGACTCCACCCCGCCGCCGATGGCAATTTCGGACCAGCCGGACATGACCCGCAGAGACGCCTGGGAGATGGCCTCCAGGCCCGAGGCGCAGAACCGGTTGACGGTGGCGCCGGAGACCTCTTCGGGGAATCCGGCGATCTGGGTGACGATCCGGCCGATGTTGAGGCCCTGTTCGGCTTCGGGAAAGGAACAGCCGATCATCACGTCGTCGATCAGTTTTTTGTCCAGATTGGACGTCTTATCCACGGCCGCGTTGAGGATAAAGGCCAGCAGATCCTCGGGTCGGGTGTCTTTCAGCGCCCCTTTGCCGCGCCGGCAGCCGGGGGTTCTGACGGATGTAACGATATATGCGTCTCTCATTGTAGATTTCCTCCTTTATAAGGTGTCTGAACTGTGATTCATCTGATTGGGATGATGGCCATGATGATCCCCATCATGGCCATCATTTAAATCCTTGAAATCATAGTTCAGTTTCGAAGGGGCTTCCCCGTTTTCAGCATGTGCTCGACCCGGGCCTGGGTTTTTTCCTGCTTCCAGAAATCGATGAAGGCCTCCCGCTCCAGGGTGAGGATGACCGATTCGTCCACTTCGGTGTTGGTTCGGACGTCGCCGCCGCTTAACACATAGGCGATCCGATTGGCCAGGAAGGCGTCGTATTCACTGACGAATTTGCCGCTCAGCATGTTGTGGAGTTCGCCGGCGATCATGCCCTGGGCCGCTTCGCCCAGCACCTTGACCTTCCGCCGGGCCGGCGGGGCGTAGCCGACGTCCACCATGTTGAGGACCTCTTTCTTGGCCTCGCCGATGAGGTAATCCCGGTTGAAGATGATCCGGTCGTTGGGGCCCAGGAACCCGTTGGCCCGGGCGTCGGCCGCCGAGTTGGAGACCTTGGCCATGGCGATGTTCATGAAGGCCGGGATGAAGAATTTGCCCAGGTCGTAATCGCTTACCGCCTCGGGGACCGTGCTCAGGAACTTCTTCCACAGGTTGAGGCAGCCGCCGCCCGCCGGCAGCAGGCCGACGCCGATTTCCACCAGCCCCATGAAGAGATCCGCGTGGGCCACGATCTTGTCCGCCGTGCCCAGACAGACCTCGCACCCGCCGCCCAGGGTCATGCCGTAGGGCGCCGCCACCACGGGGAAGTGGGCGTACCTGATCCGCTGCATCCCCTCCTGGGCCTGCCGCAGGAAAGCGTCGATGTCGGCAAACTTGCCTTCTTTGGCCAGGGACCCCATGTAGAACAGGTCGCCGCCGGCCGAAAAGGCGCCGGGCATGCCGCCCGCCTGGTTGCCGATTACCAGGCCCACGCCGTTTTGATCCACGTATTCCATGGCCTCGCCCATGAAATCGACGATCTCTTTGTTGATGGCGTTCATCTTGGTGTGGAACTCACAGCAGAAGACGCCGTCGCCCAGATCGACGAGGGAGGCGGATTTGTTGGACTGGACGGTCCGGTCGGCGCCCTTGAGGGCGGAGAGCGAGACGATCTTGTCGCTGACGGTCCGCTCTTTGTATCCCTGGGTCTCGAAATCGTAGAAATAGACCGTGCCGTTCTCGGTCTTGTAAAAGGAGGTGTTCCCGGCCGCCAGCATCTTCTTGACCTTTTCCGGCACGTCGAAGCCGTCGGCTTCCATCTTCTCCACGGATTCCTTTACGCCGATGGCGTCCCAGGTCTCGAAGGGGCCCATCTCGAAGTTGTAGCCCCACTTCATGGCGTTGTCGATCTCCACGATGGTGTCCGAGATCTCGGGAATCCGGTTGGCCGCATAGATCAGGCCGTTGGCCACCACCTTCCAGGCGAACTTGGCGCCCTTGTCGTCGCCGTAAACCACGGCCCGCATCTTTTCGGGCAGGATCTTGGCCTTTTTGGCCGCCTGGAGGCAGGGGAAATCGGGTTTGTCGTATTCCGCGTATTCCAGGGTTTCGGGATCGATGACCTTCCGGATCTTCTTCCACTCCGGGGTGAGGTCGGTCTTGTAGAAGCCGGCCTTGGCCTTTTTGCCCAGCAACTTTTGATCGATCATCTTGTTGACGAATTCCGGGATTTTGAAGCTGTCCCGCTGCTCATCGTCTTCCACCAGATCGTAAGTATTTTTGGCCACATGGGCCATGGTGTCCAGGCCCACCAGGTCGGAGGTCTTGAACATGGCGGTCTTGGGACGGCCCATGGCCGGGCCGAACAGGGCGTCCACCTCGGGGATGGTCAAACCGTCTTCGAGCATGACCTGCATAGCCTTGACGATGCCCTGGACCCCGATGCGGTTGCCCACGAAGTTGGGGGTGTCCTTGGCCCAGACGATCCCTTTGCCCAGGATCCGCTCGCCGAAATCGGCCATGAAGTCGAGCACTTCCGGGTCGGTCTCCCCTCCGGGGATCAGCTCCAGCAGCTTCATGTACCGGACCGGGTTGAAGAAGTGGGTTCCCATGAAGTGGCGTTTGAAATCCGGGCTCAGCCCTTCGGACATGGACTTGAGCGGAATCCCCGACGTGTTGGTGGAGACGATGGAGGTCTCTTTCCGGACCCCTTCCAGCCGACCGAGGAGATCCTGCTTGATCTTGAGGTTCTCCACCACCACCTCGACGATCCAGTCGCAGTCCTTCAGCTTGTCGAAATCGTCCTCCAGGTTGCCGATGCTGATCCGGGCCACATCCTTTTTGTGCATCAGCAGGGGGGGATTGGCCTTGACCATGGCGTCGTAACCCGCCTTGACGATCCGGTTTCGCGCCTTGGGATCGTCCTTTTCTTCGTCTTTGAGATCGAAGGGGACGATATCCAGCAGGAGCGTTTTGACCCCGGCGGACGCCAGCAGGGCCGCGATGCCCCCGCCCATGACGCCGGAACCGATCACGGCCGCTTGTTTTATCTTTCTGATCATCTGTTTACCTCCTGGGAATAGATTAACATCACCTGACATGAATGAATATTCATTCATTTATCAAAGGCGGAAAACCTCTGTCAACAAAAAAATGGGGTGCAGGGAAAAGATTCCCTAAACGTTAAATTTATTGGTGATTATAGAAAGGCTGAAAGGAAGGGGGTGGGGCGGGATTGGGGGCGATAGATCCGGAGCCGGGGCGAAAAAGGATATGAATGAGCATTCATTTTTACTCCCCGGCCCGGGGCGGCTACTCGCCGATCTTCTTTTTCCGGTTCTGGATATAGGCGTCCCGGAGGGCTTCGTAGGGCGCGATGGCCGAATCCTTGAGGGCTTCGTAATCTCCGAGGCGAAAAGAGGTGGCGTTGATGGTGTCGAATGCCTTGATGCCGGCGGACAAGACCCTGGGGTCCACATAACCGACCGGGTCCAGGAACCCGTCCCCGAGCATGCCGAAGGAGTCCCGGATCGTGGAGGGCCCCAATACCGGCCATATGATGTAAGGCCCGTCGCCGATTCCCCAGACCGCGAAGGTCTGGCCGAGATCCTCCTCCGGAACCGCCAGTCGGGGATCCCGCTGGGCGGGGTTGCCGAATCCCAGCACGCCCACGGTGGTGTTGAGCATGAACCGGCCGATCTCCGCCCCCATCCGCTCGCTTTTGCCCTGGAGCATGCAGTTGACCACCCGGATGGGGGTGGTGAGGTTATGGAAAAAATTCTTCACGCCGGTCCGGACGATCCCCGGCGTCACCGTTTTGTACCCGGTGGCCGCCGGCTTGAGCACCCAGAAATAGAGCTTGTCGTTGAAGTGGAACATGGCCTTGTTCCAGGGGGCCAGCGGGTCGGAGACGGCGGACCCGGCCCGGGCTTCGGCGTCCGTCCCGAATTCGTCGTCGAAAAAGTCCTCGTCGGCGAAGGCGTCGGCGCCGGTTTGGATCCCGGTTTCGGACGGCTCCGCCGCCGCGGCGATCCCCGCGGTCCCCATCCCCAGGGCGACGAAAAGGACCACCGCCATGACCAGGCCCGGCGACCGTCCCTGGACCGGCGCCGCTATCCGCTGTCTACGATGTTTTTTCCTCATCCTTTTCCTCGAGCTTATCCCGGACCTTGTCGATCAGGGCCTGGGGCGATTCGTTGAGCAGGATTTTTTCGAACTGGGTCCGGTAGTTCTTCACCAGGCTGACCCCTTCCACCTTCACGTCGTAGACCTGCCACTGCCCGTCTTCGAAGTACATGCTGTAATCGACGGGGACTTTGTTTCCCTTTCGGTAGACCAGGGTTTTGACCATGACCCGATCTTTGTCAGAGGGATGATGGACCTCTTCCAGGTAATCGACTTTTTCGTTTTCGAATTCTTCCTGCACCTGTTTCAGATAGGTGTTGGTCAACAGATCGGTGAACAGAGCGGTGAAGGTCTTCATCTCCTCCTGGCTGAACTGCCGCCTGAACCGGCCCAGGGACAGTTGGGCGATCCGCTGGAAATCGAAAAACCCGTCCACCTGCTTCAGGATTTTCCGGCGCTGTTCCTCCAGTTTCTCCGGCGCCGCTTCGTCGTATGCCGGATCCTTGAGGATGTCGATGACGTTCTCGAGCCGGTTTCTCACGGCGTCGGTCGCCGGGGTTTCCGGTTTGTTGGCGGCCTGTCCCGGGACGGTGAGGGCCAGAGACAGCCCCATGCACAATATCGTTATGATCGTTCGTTTCATTTGTTTCTCCTTTCCATCAACAGCGTGTTACTCCACGCTTCCGAATACATATTTACTCACCAGTTCCTCGATGTCCACGGCCGACTCGGTTTCGACGATGGTGTCGCCCGGCTTCAGCATGTCCATGGCGCCTCCGGGGGTGAGGCTGACATATTTGTCGCCGATAAGCCCCGCGGTTTTAACCGAGGCGATGACATCTTCGGTCAGTTCCAGATCCTGCCGGATATTGAGGGTGACCATGGCGATTTTGAGGTCGGGATCCAGGGCGATTTTCGCCACCCTCCCCACGGACACCCCCGCCATTTGAACTTCAGTGCCGGTTTTCAGGCCGGTGACCGAGGTGAACCGGGCCTTGAGGGGATAATACCCTTCCCCGAACCACTCCATCTTTCCGAGCTTGACGGTCAGGTACCCGACGCACAGAATGCCGATAAGGACAAAGATGCCCACGGATATCTCAACAGTCGAACGTTTCATGTTTCCTCCAAATCAGGCTTTTAGCATACCCTGAACTCATAGAATGGATTCCGCGCCTCCTCGGCCGCCGACAACACCTGTTCGATGGGGCTGTCCTTGGCGGCTTCGGCGATGCCGGCCGTCACCCGGAAGCAGCCCTCGCTCCCGAACAGGGCATCCGCGCCCTCGGTCGTCTGGAGATTGGCCGCCAGCTTGGCGCAGACCTCTTCGGCCTGTTGCTGGTTGGCGTTGGGCAGGATGATCATTAGCTTGTTCATGCCGTATCGCGAACAGATGTCGGTGAGCCGCAGATGGTTTCGGATCCGCTGGGAAAATTCTTTGAGAGCGGTCTGATGGGCCTCGTGGTCCCGTTTCCGTTCGCCGTCGATGCGATCCATGGTCAGCAGGATCAGGGAAAACACGTTCTGATAGCGGTCCATCCGGGCGATCTCCTCCCGATACCGCTGTTCGCCCTGGGACTGGGGCGCCATGCCGGTGAGTTGATCGTGGCGGCTCTCGAATCCCTGAACGAACCGCTGCACCAACGGATCACGGGAGTTCTGGATATCCTCCGGCTTCCCTTCGAAGATGATGCGCCCTTCGTCGAGCATCCCGATCCGCTGGGAAATGTAGAAGACGTCCGGGATCTCGTGGCTGACGATAACGCCGGTGAACCCGAACTGCTGCTGGTAGTCGGAGATCATGCTGTGGACCGCGTTTTTCCGCACCGGATCGAGCCCGGTGGTGGGTTCGTCGAAAAGGACGATCTCCGGATCGGTCACCAGTGCCCGGGCCAGGGCCACCCGCTTCTGCATGCCGCCGGAAAGCTGGGAGGGGTATTTGTTATGGATGTCGTGGAGATCGAGCTGGTCCATCTTTTTCTCGACCTGCCCGGGGATCTCCTTTTTGGGCATGTCGGTCTTCTCTTTGAGGGGCAGGGCCACGTTGTCGTAGACGGTCATGGAATCGAACAGCGCATTGCCCTGGAACATATAGCTGAACCGGCGCTTCATGGCCCGCCGCTCCGCCCGGGTCATCTCCCGAAGGGGTTTGCCCTCGATGAGAACCCGCCCCTCGTCCTGTTGCATAAGACCGACGATGTGTTTGAGCAGCACGCTTTTGCCGCCGCCGCTCTTGCCGATGACGGTGGTGATCTCCCCTTCGTAGACGGAGAGGTTCACCCCGTTGAGCACCTCGTTGGTCCCGAATCGTTTATGGATGTCGTCAAATCGAATCAGTGGTTCGCTCATGAATTCAAGCGGTCCTCGTTACAGCATAAAAGAGGTAATCACGTAATCGGTGATCAGGATCATCACCGATGCGAACACCACCGCGGAGGTGGTGGCCAGGCCGACGCCCTTGGCCCCGAATCCTTCGGCCCGGAGGTGGGTGTAATAGCCCTGGTAGCAGGTGATGGTGGCCACCACGCCGGCGAAGACGACGGACTTGACAAATCCGCCGTTGATGTCGGTCATGACCACGGCCTCCACCATATGGGAAAAATAGATGCCGGGGCTGATCCCCAGCATCAGCGACCCGGTCAGATAGCCGCCGAAGATGCCCACCACGTCGAAGATGGCGGTGAGCAGCGGCAGGCTGATGAGAGCGCCCGCCAGCCGGGGGCTGAACAGAAACCGGACCGGGTTGATGTTCATGGTGTTGAGGGCGTCGATCTGCTCCGAGATCCGCATTATGCCGATCTCCGCGGCCATGGCCGATCCGGCCCGGGCCGTCACCATGATGGCCGCCAGCACCGGCCCCAGCTCCCGGATCAGGGTCAGCCCCACGGCCGGGCCCAGCATCCCCTCCGAGCCGAATTTGACCAGGGTGTAATACCCCTGGAGGCCCAGCACCATACCGGTGAACGCACCGGTGAGGCAGATGACGAAGACCGACTTCATGCCGATAAAATAGACCTGCTCGGCGATTTTAAAGAACTGGAAAGGGAAGTAGAAAATATAAACCAGCCCTTCCAGAAAGAAAAGGGCGAGCCGCCCCATCTCCTGGAGCAGGAACAAAACGAAGCGGCCCAGGGCGGCGACGGGCGATGTGACAATGGCGATTTGACTCATATTCGGATTCTCGCGTACCTTTCCGCGGGCGACCGGGGTATTTGTTCTTTCCGCGATTCTATATAATAGTGGAGGGTCTTGAAGGTGTCAACTAAAGACAATGGAATATTCGGAAAGACACCGGAAACCTTTCAGCGTTATGCCGCGGTCGCGGGGGTTTTCTTTTGCCGGTGTTTCGTGTAGGGTGCCCCGCGCGACGGAAAGAACGCCCGTTATCGTGATTGACGCAACCGATCAAAGGAGGTTTTCATGGAAAACAAACCCTACCCAGTCCCCTACGCCATCGACGGACCCGAAACCGTATCCGCCGACCCCCTGGACCCCATTCCCTATGCCTACAAAGAACGACGGTCCCTGGACATCGTCATCGAACAGCCGGAATTCACGTCGGTCTGCCCCATGACCGGTCTGCCGGATTTCGGGACCATCGTCATCCGGTACCAGCCCGACGCGACCCTGGTGGAACTCAAATCCCTCAAATACTACCTCCTCCAGTACCGGAACGTGGGGATCTTCTACGAGCACCTGGTCAACCGGATTCTGGACGACCTGGCGGCCGTATTGTCTCCTCGCCGGATGACCGTGGAGGGCCGGTTCACGGCCCGGGGCGGGATCACCTCCCGGGCATCGGCCCACTACGAGGCCGAGAGCAGCGCGCCGTAGCCCTCGATCCGTTCCAGGGCCTCCGCCCGGCTCGACAGATGGTGGAGCGACGCCCGGAACCGGCCCGCGTGGGGCAATCCCTTGGCGAACCACCCCAGGCGGCTGCGCATCATCCGGCAGGCATGGTCCTCGCCGATGGCCCGGATGGAATCGTCCAGATACCGCGCCATGGCCGCGATCCGCATGGCCGGCGTCACCTCGGGGACCGGCCGGCCGGCGACGGCGGCCTCGATCCGGGAAAAAATCCAGGGATAGCCGATGGCGGCCCGGCCCACCATGACCCGGTCGCAACCGGTGGTCTCCAGCATCCGGAGGGCGTCCTCCGGGGTTTCGATGTCCCCGTTGCCGATCACCGGGATGGAGACGGCCTCTTTGACCCGCCGGATCAGGGTCCAGTCGGCGCTCCCCCCGAACCCCTGGGCGGCGGTCCGGGGATGGACGGCCACGGCGTCCACCCCACACTCTTCGGCCAGCCGGGCGATTGTCAGGGCCCCCTCCCCCGACGCGTCCCATCCGCTGCGAATCTTGATGGTAAGCGGGATGTCGATGGCGGCCCGCACCGCCCGCAGCATCCGTTCGCTCTCTTCGGGCCGCCGCATGAGGGCCGCGCCGGCCCCGGTCTTGACCACCTTCCGGACCGAGCAGCCGAAATTGATGTCCAGAATATCCGCCCCGGAAGCGGCGACCATGCGGGCCGCCTCGGCCATGATGTCGGGATCGGCGCCGAAGATCTGCACCGACAGGGGCTTTTCTTCGGGGACGCTCTCCATGAGCCGAACGGTTTTGGGGGACCCGTGGTGCAGGCCGTTGGCGCTGATCATCTCGGAGCAGACCAGACCGCATCCCTGTTCCTTGACCAGGAGCCGGAAGGGAAGGTTGGTGATGCCGGCCAGGGGCGCCAGCACCGTAACGCCCGGGATGGGGACCGAACCGATGCGCATGGACGGCGATCAGGTCTTTTTCCGGTCGGTCAGGGAGATGACCTTGGCCGGTCCCCCGTCCCCGGACGGCTCGGCCGGGGCGTCGTCTTCCGGCGCTTCCCCGGCCGCCTCCGGTTCCCCGGATTCCGGGCCGACCACCTTGTCAAGGCGCATCCGCTTGCCGTCCATGGTGAACTCCGCCCCGTCGATGTAGACGTCCCGCAGAATCCAGGTGACCTCCTGGAGCGGAACCTGAAGGAGGAGGAGTTTGACGTGGTACCAGTCCTTCTTGACATCCGGCGAGATCTCTTCGACCCGGGCGAACGAAAGAGGCTTGTCCTCGAAATGGATCAGAACGACATCGTTTTCCGTGGTCATCGGGCGCCCTCCCGTGCTTCCGCCGGCCGGAAATCGTCGGCCCGGAACCGGAGGGTGGCGAAGTGGTCGGTCAATCTTTCCTCCCGCCGGATTAACGAAACGGTCCCGTCGGTCCGCAAGAGCAGCTCCTTGGGCCGCAGGCGGCCGTTGTAGTTGAAGCCCATGGAGTGGCCGTGGGCGCCCGTATCGTGGATCAGGACGGGATCCCCGTCCCCGATCTTCGGCAGGGACCGCTGGATGGCGAATTTATCGTTGTTCTCGCACAGGGCGCCCACCACGTCCACCACCTCGGCGGGGTCGCCGCCATCCTTGCCGTGGACGGTGATGTGATGGTAGGCGCCGTACATCCCGGGCCGCATGAGGGCCGACATGCAGGCGTCCAGCCCCACATAGGTGCGGTAGATCTCCTTGCGGTTAATGGCCCGGGCGACCAGCGCGCCGTGGGGACCGGTCATGAAGCGGCCGCTTTCCAGATAGAGGCGCGGCATGTAGCCGTTTTGGGCCCCGAAGGCCGCGAACAGGGCCGAAATCTCCCGGCCCATGGCCGCCAGATCCAGGGGCGCGTCGTCGGGACCGTAGGGGATGCCCAGCCCGCCGCCGATGTTGAGAAACTCGAACCGGATGTCCAGTTCCCGGCCGATGCGGGCCGCCAGATCCAGCAGCATTTCGGCGGTCCGGACCATGTAGTCGTAATTCCGCTCGTTGGAGGCCAGCATGGTGTGGAGGCCGAAGCGTTTCGCGCCCCGGGCCGCGGCCTTGCGGTAGGCGTCCACGATCTGGGCGTGGCTCACCCCGTATTTGGACTCCACTGGGTTGCCGATGATGTCGTTGCCGGTGCGCCGGTCGCCGGGATTGTACCGGAAGCAGATCAGCTCCGGCATCTTCGGAACCTTGTCCATCAGGGAGATGTCGTCCAGGTTCAGGATGGACCCGCCGTCGGCCCCGGCGGCCAGGAACTCCTTCGGACCCGTGTTGTTGGAGGTGAACATCACCGCCTCGCCCCGGGCCCCGACCTGCCGGGCCAGTTCCAGCTCCGCGATGGAGGAACAGTCGAACCCGAACCCCATGTCCCGCATGATCGCCAGAACAGCCGGGTTGGGCAGGGCCTTGACGGCGAAGTATTCCCGGAACTCCCCCACGCCGGAAAAGGCCGCCTTCAGGGCCGCTCCGGTCTCCCGGATGCCGGTTTCGTCGTATATGTGAAACGGCGTGCCGAAATGGTCGGCCGTCTCAGTCAGGATGGGAGAGAGCCGATCCTCGAACGCTTTGGACATGGGCATATTGAAACTCCTTGGAATTAGCCGGAGCGAAAGATTTTTCGCCCCTGCATTATTGCAATGCGGTTCTGATCCGGTCCATGGCCGCCCGGACGTTCTCGTGGCTGTTGAAGGCGCTGATGCGGATGAACCCCTCGCCGCATTTGCCGAATCCCGTGCCGGGGGTGCAGACGACGCCGGCCTTGAGGAGCCGGTCGAAAAAGGACCAGGCATCGGTTTTTCCCTCGATCCAGATGTAGGGGGAATTTTTCCCGCCCACGCAGGTGTAGCCCAGGTCGGTCATCTCCCGTCGGATCAACGTCGCGTTCTCCATGTAATAATCGATGCGCTCCCGGACTTCGGCCTTCCCCTCCGGGCTGTAGACCGCTTCGGCGGCCCGCTGGACCGGGTAGGCAACGCCGTTGAACTTGGTGGAATGACGCCGGTTCCACAGGGCGTGAAGCGAATGGGCGGCCCCGGACCGGTCGTAGGCCGTGCAGGATTTGGGAATCACCGTGAAGGCGCACCGGGTTCCGGTGAAGCCGGCGGTTTTGGAAAAACTCCGGAATTCGATGGCCACGTCCCGGGCCCCCTCGATCTCGAAGATGGAACGGGGCATGGCGTCGTCCCGGATAAAGGCCTCGTAGGCCGCGTCGAAAAGGATCAGCGCCTTGTTCTCCCGGGCGTAATCGACCCAGGTTTTGAGCGCATCCCGGCTGATGCCGGCGCCGGTGGGGTTGTTGGGAAAGCACAGATAGATCAGGTCCACCGGTTCGGACGGCGGTTCGGGGATGAACCCGTTTTCCGGCAGGCTTTCCAGGTAGACCAGTCCGCCGTAGCGGCCGTCTTCGAACGCGCCGGTCCTTCCGGCCATGACATTGGTGTCGAGATAGACCGGGTAAACCGGGTCGGGAAGCGCCACCCGGATGTCCGCGGCGAAGATCTCCTGGATGTTGCCGGTGTCGCATTTGGCGCCGTCGCTGATAAAGATCTCGTCCGGGGAGATGTCGGCGTTACGGCTCCCGAAATCCCCGGCGGCGATCTTCTCCCGTAAAAACGGGTATCCCTGCTCCGGACCGTAGCCCCTGAAGGTGGCGTCCCCGGCCATTTCGTCCACCGCCTTGTGGAGGGCGTCCACACAGGCCCGGGGCAACCCCCGGGTCACATCCCCGATGCCGAGTTTAATGAGGGTCTCCTCCGGATGGGCCTCCTGATGGGCGGCCACCCGCCGCGCGATGTCCGAAAAGAGATAGGATGCCTGGAGCTTTAGATAGTTTTCGTTGATGTGGATCATGGGGTTTCCTCTTCTCGCGTCGTGGTTCCCGGTCCCTCCGGAAAAACAAAACCGGCCCTGCGGCCGGCGTTCTTCGGACCGGATATGTCGCTTCCATACCAAATCCTAAAAAAAATGTCACCAGTTTCCAGCTTGCACGGGGCTACGCCGCCTCGTTGTCCGTCCGGGCCGCCGTCGCCTGGAGTCGTTTTCGGATTCGGATATGATTGGAAAACCAGGCTTTAACCACGGAGTGGAACAGCGTAGCCAGGGGAATGGCGAAAAAAAGACCCCACACCCCCCACAACCCGCCAAAAACCAGCACCGCCACGATGATGGCCACCGGGTGGAGGTTGACCACTTCGGAAAGCAGCAGCGGCACCAGCAGGTTGCCGTCCAGGATCTGGATGAAGCTGTAGGCGATGACGGTATAGGCGAAGTCCGGCCCCCCGCCCCACTGGAAATAGGCCACCAGGATCACCGGGATGTACATGACCGTGGCTCCGATGTAGGGGATCAGCACCGACAGACCCACGAAAAGCGAGATCAGGGCCGTAAAATTGAGGCCCAGCACTTTAAAGGTGATGTAGCTGGCGCCCCAGACGATGAGGATCTCCCAGATCTTGCCCCGCACGTATTTGGCCACCTGGGCGTTGACCTCGTGCCACACCTCGGTGGCCAGCCGCCGCTCCTCGGGAAGGAAGCCCTTGAGCCATTCGATGATCAGGGTCTTGTCCTTCAGGAAGAAAAAGACCATCAGGGGCACCAAAATGGCGTAGACCACCGTGGAGATCACGCCCCGCACCGAGGCCAGGGAGAACATCAGCACCTGCTGCCCCAGTTTGGACAGCTCCGTGCCGATGATGTTCATGATGTCCTTCACCTGGGCCTCGGAGATGTATTCCGGATATTTCTGGGGCAACTGCATCAGCTCTTTCTGGCCCCGGGCGATCCAGTCGGGTATCTGCTGATAGAGCTGGGCCAACTGGCGCGACAACATGGGCAGGAGCCCGATGAACACCAGCAGCATGGAGGCGAGGAAAAGCAGGAAGACGATGATGACCGCCGCCATGCGGGGAACCCGGAAGGTCTGGAGCCGGGCCACCATCCCCTCCAGCAGGTAGGCGATGATGATGGATGCGAACACCGGCGTCAGCAGGTTTCCCAACATATAAATGAGGATAAATCCGAAAAGCAGGAGCAGCCCCAATATGATCAATTGGGGATCGGCCAGATAACGGTTTACCCAGTTTCTAAAAAGCTGAATCATCTGTTTATGGTTGCAGGAATTTCCAGGCCCTTTGCGGGAAACGGACCATCAATTGATTTATGTGCGGGGGCGAAAAATTTTTCGCCCCTACGGGTTCTGCCCCTACGGGTTCCGATCATATCCGATGGCCGCCGTCCACCTCCAAAACCCGGCCGTTGAAGAAATCGCATTCCATGATGAACTGGACCGCCTGAGACATCTCTTTCATCTCGCCGAGGCGTCCGGAGGGGATCTGGGCCACGATCTTGTCGATGACCTTCCGGTCGATTTTGGCCACCATTTCCGTGTTGACGTAGCCCGGCGCGATGGCGGCAGAGCGGATGCCGCTTTTGGCCAGTTCCTTGGCCCAGGTGACCGTCAAAGAGGCCACCCCCGCCTTGGTGGCCGAATAGTTGGACTGCCCGAAATTGCCGGCCCGGCTGATGGAGGATATATTGATGATAAGCCCCTTGACGCCGTGCTTGACCATCTGGGCGGCGGCTTCCCGCCCGCAGAGGAAGACGCCGGTGAGGTTCACGGCCACCACCTTGTTCCAGCTGGCCATGGGGAACTTTTTGACCTCGTCATCCTTTTTCCGCACGAAAAGGCCGTCCGCCGTGATGCCGGCGTTGTTGATAAGCACGTCCGGCGGACCGTACTGGGACGCGTACTCGTTGAAAAAGGTTTCCACCTGCCCCTCGTCGGTCACATCCACCACCCGGCCGGGGATCCCCTTTTCCTTCTCCAGCTCGTCCAGGTTCTCCTGGAGCACGTCAAGCACGAAAGGCTTGGCCCCTTTTTCCTGAAGGTCCAACGAAAACTGCCGCCCCATGCCCCGGGCGCCGCCGGTAACGATGATATTCTTCCCCTTGATCTCCATGTTTCCTCCCTTTTTTCATGAGTCTGCGATTTTCAGATAGACATATCACCGATCGCCCCGAAACAAAAGGGGAAAATAGAATATACCATTCTACAATTCTGTCGAGAACCCCCCTGGCAGAATCTTACTATTGACACCCGACCATAACCGGGTTACAAAACAAAAGTAACTATTCTGATGATTTCCAATTATGGATATGCCGAACAAACTGAAAACCTCCGGCATTGATGGGATGTTGTTTTCTGGACAATCATTATCAATTTCAAGCATAAAGGCTTAAAAAAGCTATATGACACTGGAAATCGACAAGGTGTAAACCCTGAACATGCGACCCGCTTGCGCCTAATATTGGCCAGGCTGGCGGCGAGTCAATCGCCGGGGGATATGAATCTGCCTGGCCTGAAATTGCATTCCATGAAAGGCAACTATAAAGGATATTGGGCCGTGACGGTATCCGGAAACTGGCGGGTTATTTTCCGGTTCGAGGATCAAGACGCAACCGATGTCGATTATCTGGATTACCATTAGAAGGAGGCAATAAATGGCGATGCACAATCCCCCGCACCCCGGCGAAGTTATCCGAGAACTCTGCATCGAGCCGCTGGGTCTTACGGTGACAGAGGCCGCCAAAGGTCTTGGGGTGTCCCGTAAAACCTTGTCCGCTCTGCTGAATGGCCGTTTCGGCATCTCTCCGGAAATGGCCATTCGTCTGTCAAAGGCTTTCGGCGGCAGCGCCGAGAGCTGGCTGAACCAGCAGGCTCAGTATGACCTTTGGCACGCCATGCAAAAGGGCGAGGAAATGGATGTTAAAGCATTTGCTTAATGCCCATTAGCGTCAGAAGCTATCGGGATTTTTACGTGAGATAAGTCTATCCTCCAGATCGCTTCCCAATGGCCTCGACAATCTTCCGCATGTGTCCCTTTTCCGCCTGGGCGATGGCCGTGAACGCTTTTTTCGCCTCTTCGGATTCGAATCGTTCCACCATGACCCGATAGAGGTCGTAGGCGGCGTACTCGATGTCCAGGGCCGCCTCCATCAGCCGGAGAAAGCCGTCGGTTTCGATCCCTTCCAAAGCGTCCACGGCTTCTTCCACGGAGCGGCCCCCTTCCAGGATATCGCCTTTTAACCCATCGAAAAGCGTATCGAATTCCGGCGGATCCGCCTGGGTCTTTTTCCAGAAGGCGTAGACGGTCCGGGCGTGGGCCCGCTCGGCCTTGGCCAGTTCCTTTAGTACATCGGCGGCGTCTCCGTCGCCGAAACGATCCAGGGCGGCCCGGTAAAATCGGAGCGCGCCTTTTTCCAAATCCATGGCGGTCCGGAGGGCCGCGGCCGGATCATTGATCTCATTGAAGACCTGAACCCGTGGAAAACCGACCAGGGTCTTCCCTTCCCAGGCCATGATGCCGCCGGCGAGGTTGTAAATCCGTTCCGTAACCGCTTCTTCGGCGGCCATCAGGGAGGCGGCCTGGGATCGCCCGCCCGCATGGCAGTAGAAAACCAGTTCCCGATCCCCGGCGACTTCGTCGAGACGCCTCACCAGTTCATGGACCGGGATGAGGGTCGCGCCGGGGATGTGGTCCTCTTCGTATTCCTCGGGTTGCCGCACGTCGACCAACAGGTACTTCGACTCCGGACGGGTTGACAGGTATTTTCGCAATGCGTCGGGGGAGATGTTTTCGGGGGGTGGGATGTTCATGTGGGAATCTCCTTGAAAAGAAAGGGACAAAGGGACAGAGGGACAGAGGGACAGAGGCGCAAAGGCGGGAAAGCGGAATCCAGCCTCTGCCCCGATGTCCAGGGTTGTTGTCATCCGATCTGGGCCGCCAGTTCCTCCGGGCTGTGGGTGGGGCGGCCGCAGGCGAAATCGGCGCAGACGTAGGCGGTGGCTGTTCCCTCTTTTGGCGACAGATCGGCGGTGAAGGGGGCGATCCCGGCCAGCTTGTCCCCGTTTTCGCCGGTCTTCAGCAGCGCCACCTGGTTGGGGGCGTAGGCGGCATCCAGGGCGTCGATCATGGCCCTTGTGGCGTCGGCGTCGGGTTCGCCGGCGATGACCACCTCCTGCCCCTTTCCAAAGCTGAAGTCGAGGCCGAGCAGGAAATAGGTAAAGGCCGACGGATGGTTTTGGACGGTTCCGGAGAACGCCGCCGTCAGGGCCTGGGCCTTATCCTCCCACTGGGGGTCGCCGGTGAGCCGGCCCAGCCGGAGCAGGTTGAGCAGGGCGACGGAATTGGCCGAGGGCGCGGCCCCGTCGTACAGCTCCTTGGGCCGCACCGGCAGTTCGTGGTTTTTTTCGGCGGTGAGAAAAAAGCCGCCGGCGGCCTCGTCCCAGAAATCGTCCATCATCACCTTCTGGAGGGCGTCGGCCTGCTGGATGTAAGGCGCCAGGAAGGTGGTCCGGTAAAGCGTCAGCAGACCGTCGATAATAAAGGCGTAATCCCCCGCGTTGGCGGCGATCCCCGCTTTTCCATCGCGATAGCGGTGGAGCAATCGGTAGTCGCCGTCCTGCATCTTCCGCAGCACGAACTGGGCGGACTTCTGGGCCGCCGCCGTCAGGTCGGGCCGGTTGAGCACCCGGCCGCCCAGGGCCATGGCGGAGATCATCATCCCGTTCCAGTCGGCCAGCACTTTGTCGTCCTTCAGCGGATGGACCCGCTTTTCCCGAACGTCGAACAGCTTTTGCCGGGCCGCCTCCCACCGTTCAGTCAGGGAGGCCTCGTCGGTCCCCAGTTCGGCGGCCCATTCCGAAAAGGATCGGGTCAGGTGGGGGATGTTGGCCCCGGTCTTCCGTCCCGTGGCCTCTTCGGCGAAATTGCCTTCGGGGGTCAGGTTGAAGACCTGTTCCCACAGGCGGCTCTCCTCTTCGCCCAGCACCTCGCGGAATTCGTCCACGGTCCAGACGTAGAATTTGCCTTCCTCGCCTTCGCTGTCGGCGTCTTCGGCGGCGTAGAACGGGCCGTCTTCGTCGGTCATGTCCCGCAGCACATAGGTGAAGATATCCTCGGCGATGCCGGAGAAAAAGGGGTCCCGGGTGATCTGGAAGGTCTCCAGGCCGGCCATGGCCATGAGGGCCTGGTCGTAGAGCATCTTTTCGAAATGGGGGACCAGCCAGTCCCGGTCCGTGGAATAGCGGTGGAAGCCGAAGCCAACATGGTCCCAGATGCCCCCCAGCCGCATGGCCGTGAGGGTCTTGCGGACCATCTCCAGGGCCTTTTCCTCGCCGGTGCGATGGTAATGGCGGAGCAGAAACAGCATCTTGTGGGGCGTGGGAAACTTGGGCGGCGGACCGAAACCGCCTTTTTGGGCGTCGAAGCCGCCTTCGATTTGGCCGTAGGCCCCTTCCAGAAGCGCGGGGCCCGGTTGGCCGCCGTTCTCGTAGGAAAAGGCCTTGCCGAGGTGGCCGGAAATCGATTCCGACGATTCCAGCAGCTTGGCCCTCTCCTCTTTCCACAATCGTTTGACCTGCTCGCACAATTCGATGAGGCCGGGCCGGCCGAACCGGTTGTGTTTGGGAATGTAAGTGCCGGCGAAAAACGGGCGCTTGTCCGGCGTCATGAAGACGGTGAGGGGCCAGCCGCCGCTGCCGGTGAGCATCTGGCAGGCGGCCATGTAGACGGCGTCGATGTCGGGGCGCTCTTCCCGGTCCACTTTGATGGGGACGAAGGTGTCGTTGAGGACCTTCGCCGCCTCGTCGTCCTCGAAGGATTCCTTTTCCATGACGTGGCACCAGTGGCAGGTGGCGTAGCCCACGGACAGGAAGACCGGCTTGTCCTCTTTCCGGGCTTTTTCAAAGGCTTCGTCTCCCCATGGATACCAGTCCACGGGGTTGTGGGCGTGTTGGAGCAAATATGGACTTTTTTCGTCGATAAGGCGATTTTCAGCCATGATGATCTCCTTTCTTTTTGAAAAGATATACGATCACCATAACCACGGCGGTCCCGCGATGCAAACCGGCGGCGGGATCAGCCGGTGGACCGCCGCTTTCCGGGCGTTCCCGCGGCCGCCGACAGCAGCCCCTCGCGCTCGGCCGCCGTCAGATGACGCCATCCGCCTTCGGGCAGGTCCCCCAGCCGGATGTTGGCCACCCGGACCCGTTTCAACGCCGCCACATGGTTGCCCACCTTCCGGACCATCCGCCGGATCTGGCGGTTCCGGCCCTCCTTGAGCACCATCCGGAATTTAACGGCGGAGATCCGCTCGACTTTCGCCGGCCGCGTCTTCCTCCCCATCATGGGCATGCCCCTGGCCATGGCGGCCAGAGCGCCGTCCGGAATGGGCTTTCCCACCGTGACCTCGTACTCTTTCTCATGGTCGAAGGAGGGATGGGAAAGGCGGTTGTGGAGCGGCCCGTCGTTGGTGAGCAGCAGCAGGCCGGTGGAATCCTTGTCCAGCCGGCCCACGGGGAAGACCCGCTCGGGGATGTCCAGCAGATCCACCACCACCCGCTCGCCGGGATGATCGCAAGAGGTGACGTACCCTCTGGGCTTGTTCAGGGCGATATACACGGTCGATGCCGCCGGACGGACGGGTTCGCCCTTGAAGGTCACCCGGTCCGCGGCCGGGTCCACCTTGGTCCCCAGTTCGGTGACGGTCCGGCCGTTGACGGCCACCTCCCCGGCCTGGATGTGCTCCTCCCCCTTCCGCCGGGAACAAACGCCGGCGGCGGAGAGGAATTTTTGTAAGCGCATTTGGGACAATCTCGCGATCCTTGTTTACGAACGCCCGTACACGGCTTTCGCCTCCGGATGACCGATCTTCCGCAGCATCACTTCAAAGCGGCTCAGGCTGCCCGGCCCTAGATATCGGGCGATGAGCCCTCGGGTCGCATCGATCCGGATGTTTGCGTCGACGAGCAACGCCTCCGCGTCCTCTTCGTCTTTTTTTTCGCCGGTTCCGATTTTCATGGCCGTCAGATGTTCCGGGGAGACCACCACCAATCGGCCCTCTCCGACATCGATGCTGTCGCCGTTTTCCACGGCGCACTGGACCGCATCCTCGAAAAGCGGGCTGAAATCGCCGAAATCACATGACCGGGTGATGAAATCAACGTTGATTTGCCCCGCCTGTTCCACGTTGATTCCGCCGATGGCCAGATCAAGATACCGGATCTCGCGATCCGTCAACCATTTCCGGATCCGGTGAAGCCCCTCCCGGGTGACCGCGATATCCATATCCTTCGTAAACGCCTGCTTTTTTTCGGACGAAAGATAAAGCCACACCGCCAGCCGCCCGATGAGAACGCCGTTGACGCCGGTCTCGTTCAGTACCTCGCGAACGAACCGTCCGCTGGGGTTCGGATCGAAAACCGGCAGTCGGCCCGGTTTGTCGCGTGCGTTCTTTGGGTCGCCGTACTTTCCCGTCATCGCCGGCCCGCGACCTTCAGTTCCCTGAAGTGTTCCCATTCCCACTCCGCCACATTCCGCTTTTCCGAATCGAAATTCACGCCCAGGAGGATGATCTTTTTACCGGTTTGCCGGAACATGTCAGGGTATCCCTTATCATGGATTTGCTTCAGGGCGGCCTTCGCGCTCTGATTGCATTTGAATTCGATGATGTAGATCTTGTCGGAAAATTCCACCACCAGGTCGATCCGGCCCCGGTAATGGAGCACCTCGCTGCGGGCGCTGGCCCCCGACGCGCTGACCATGAGATAAAAAATGGTGTGGAACCAGGCTTCGTTGCGCTCAATTTCCAGCGTGTAGGAAATGGTCGCAAAAATGGCGGTCATGGCCTCGAAGAATTCTTCAAGCCGCTCTTTTTGAAGATGCGACGCAAGGGTCAAAACCTGGGAATACGCCTCCTGTGGTTCAACGTAGGAAGCGAGCAGATGTTTCAGGAACGATTTTTTGACTTCCCGGTTGGGGTAGTCGAACTTATAAATTCCTTCTTCCTCGTCCACGTCTTTGATGGTGACGCAGCCTGTTTGAAACAGGATCGCCTCCGGCTTTAAATTTTCGATTTCATAGGTGCTGAACATGGTTTCGTCGGTTTGAAGATTTTCGATCATGGGCGGGGGGAAATGGCGTTCTTTCAAAAGGTTGACCAAAAAC
>JAABTM010000165.1 GCA_011389855.1 Desulfobacteraceae bacterium | reverse complement strand
ATGGCCCATGCGAACAACGACATGTAGGCGTAGTAGCGGGAGAATCCGGGATCGCCGGCCATGTAGCCCAGGGAATAGATCTGCACCAGAAAGGAAATGGCGCAGACCACTGTCAGCATGAGCAGGCTGGCCGGGTCCAGCAGCACGCCGATGGGGATCGTCCACTCGCCGGACGTGGCCCATCTGGCGGTGTAAAGGATGGGGTCGGTGAGGCCCCAGTGTTTGATCAGCAGGAACAGAGCGCAGAGCAGCGCGGCTGAAATGGCGCCGATGGAAATGCCGGCAGCGATCCGGTCCCGTCCCCGGAAAAAGACGATGATCAGCCCGAAAGCGATGAACGGGAGCACGCCGGTGGCGATAGCCGCCAGGATGGTGATGTCGAAGGGGTGGGGAGAAATCATAGGGGCTCCACTTCAAATACGATCTGATCAAGGCAAGTCATTTTTTCATTCAGACGGCTGATTGTTTCCACTTCCCCTTTCCATTCGATGAGTTCCATGTCATCAATTTTTCCACAACGCTCAAAGGTCGGCATTCTGGGCGACTGTCTTTGTTTCATTTGTGGTTATTTCTTAAATTTTCATGAACAGCCTTCCAGTCGTGAAGATTCTGTTCCACTGATTGATACTGTTCATACCTTTTGTCCAATTCTCTCTTTTGCCATTCGGGCAGGGGGAGTTCCGCATTGCTCAGCGCAATGGAATCCCATACATCTTCGACCAACAACAGCTTTTCAGCCAGTTCCAGCCGGTCGACCGCCTGTCTGATTTCTTCCACTTTCATTTCTTTATCCTCATCTTATGCTGATCGGCTTTCCAAAACCGCCGGATCCACCGACCCGGTCCGCCGATAAACGGCCACGATCAAAGCCAGCCCAATGGAGACCTCTGCCGCGGCAACGGCGATAATAAAGATGGCGACGGCCTGGCCGTCCAGGGTCCCCCATTTCAAAGCGGCCCCGATAAAGGCGATGGAGGCGGCGTTGAGCATGATCTCCAGGCCCACCACGATCATGATCAGGTTGCGCCGGGTGGTGGCGCACACCATTCCCATGAGAAAAAGGAGGCCGGAGAGGACCAGGACGTGGGAATAGGGAACGATCATGATGTTTCCTCGGTTTTGCGGGCGTCGCCGCCTTTTCCTTCCCGCCCCAGATGGAGGGCCCCGATGAGGGCGACGAGGAGCAGGAGCGAGGCGATCTCGATGGTCAGCCAGTGGGCGTTAAACAGATATTCCCCGAAAGCCGCCGGAGTGGCCTGGGCGAGTTTCATGGGCTCGCCGGTGGTCGGATCGGCGCTCAGGATCAACAGAACGCCGAGAGCCAGATAAAGAAGGCCGATGGCCGCCGCCGGCAACCATTGCCGCGGGACGAAAAGCCGGGTTTCGGGCGATTCCTCCCGCATCATTATGATAATGAAAAGAAACAGGATCATGATAGCGCCGGCGTAAATGATCACCTCCAAGGCCGCCAGAAGGGGCGCGCCCAGCAGATAGAAAAGCATGGCGCTGCCGAAAAACGAAAAGACGAGGTAGATCACCGTGTGGACCATGTTCCGCCGGGTGATGGCCAGACCCGTTGTAATCAGGATCAGCCCCGCCAGAATGTAGAACAGGATGGCGTATACGGTCATGGCATGTTGCTCCGCACATTCACCGGTTTCGACTCGTTGACGTGCTCTCCCTTGCCGCCGACGGGGGTGGCGACCCCGGCGTATTTGTAGAAATTGTAGTCGGGGTCCTTGCCGCATCCGTCCACCAGCAGATCCTCCTTTTCGAAAACCATGGAAAGCGGATCCCGCTTGCAGGTCTCGAAGTCGGGGGTGAGCTGGATGGCCGAGGTGGGGCAGGCCTCCTCGCAGAGTCCGCAGTAGATGCACCGGCCGAAGTTGATGCGGAACCACCGGGCGTAACGCCGTCCGTCCTCCCGTTCGGCCGACTGCATGGAGATGCAGCTCACAGGGCAGGCCGCCGAACACAAGTAGCAGGCCACGCACCGTTCGTCGCCGTCGGGATCCCGGGTCAGTTCGATCCGGGCCCGGGACCGGGCCGGCAGGGGGCGCTTGTACTCCGGGTACGATTCGGTGATCGGTTTCCGGAACAGGTGCTTGAAGGTGGTGGCGAAGCCGTCCGCCAGGGCTTTTACGGATTCTAATGCGTCGCTCATATGGTCTCGCTTTTATGTTCGGCTTATATCAGCACAAAGGCCCCTGTGACCACAATATTGACCAGCGCCAGCGGTATCAAAACCTTCCAGCCGATGGCCATCAACTGATCGTACCGGAGCCGGGGCAGGGTGCCGCGCATCCAGATCATGAACAGCGACACCAGCAGGATTTTGATCAGGAGCCAGACCGGGCCCGGCAGAAACGGTCCGTGCCATCCCCCCAGGAAAAAGACCGCGATCAGGGCCCCCAGCACCTGGACATGCACGTACTCCCCGATAAAAAACAGCCCGAACCGCATGCCGCTGTATTCCATGTGGAAGCCGGCGCCCAGTTCGTTTTCCGCCTCGGGCAGATCGAAGGGAATCCGCATGCTCTCGGCCGCGGCGGCGATGGCGAAGATAATGAAAGCCAGCGGCTGATAGTAGATAAACGGCCCCTTGACCGCCTGGGCGCCGACGATGTCCACCAGGCTGAAGGAGCCGGCCAGCATGACGACGGGAACCAGGGACAGCCCCAAAGCCAGTTCGTAAGAGATCAGTTGGGCCGCGCCCCGGATCCCGCCCAGCAGGGCGAATTTGGAATTGGAGGCCCATCCGCCCAGGGCGATGCCGTAAACCCCCAGGGAAGACAGGGCGAATATGTAGAGCAGTCCCACGTTGATGTCCGAGATCACCATGGGAATCTCCCGTCCCCACACCGTGACCGTTCCCCCAAAGGGCACCACGGCGAACATGAGCAACGCCGTCAGGGCCACCACCGCCGGCGCCAGGAGGAAGACGATCCGGTCGGCGTCTTCGGGGACCGTGTCCTCTTTGGTCAGCATTTTGAGGGAGTCGGCGATGGGCTGGAGCAAGCCGAAAATGCCGGCCCGGTTGGGGCCGTATCTCACCTGAAGCCGGGCCAGGAATTTGCGCTCCACCCACACAAGGTACGCGGCCACAAAGAGGAGCACACCCAGCACCAGAGCCAGCTTTACGGTCAACATCAGCAATCCGGCGGCATAGGTGAGCATCAGGCGTCCTCCGTCGCTTTGCGGATGGCGGTTTTAGAAAGCACGGTTCGCCTTTCCCGCGGCAGCCGGTCGTCGAGGTCCCGATGGCGGGGAATCACAAGCACCCGCCGGGCGATCCGATCGGTTGTTTGGACGGGAAGAACGGCGGTTCCGGCGCCGGTGTCGATCCGGACCGCGTCCCCCGTCGACAGATCGAACTCCGCGGCGTCCTCCGGATGGATCTGGATGCACGGCGACGGCGTCAGCTCTTTGAGAATCGGCGACAGGGACGACAGTTCTTCGGTTCCGAAAGTGCTGTCCGCCACGAGCAGGGTCAGGGCGTCTTCTTCTTTCTCGCCATGGGAAAACCGGTCGGTCTGGAACCGTTCTCCGGCATTTTCCGCCAGCGGCAACCGGACCCCGTCGGGGGGGAAGTCGGACGATTCCGGAAGCGAAGTCAGGGCCGGATGGGCATCTCCCAGCCATGCCGTCAGGTTCACCGGGGCGGAACCGGGGTTCCTTCCGCCGAGGGTCGGCAACGCCGTCCATGCGGCCCCCATTTCCCGGCCGGGAATGTCCCTCCGGAATGCACGGGGCGGGTGTTCCCCCCCGCCGGTCCGGGCGATGGGATCGCCGCCCCGGAAGGCGGCCGGGGACTGTTGAACCCGTCCTTCATTATTGATGGAGAGGGACGGCGTTTCATAAGCGGTCAGGGTGGGGATCAGGATGCGCGCCGCCCGGGTCGTCTGAGAATCGATATAGTCGAGGGTCACCAGGAGTTCCAGTTTGTTCAGGGCGTTTTGGAGTCGATCCCAGTCTATCCCCGACCCGAACAGATCCGACTCGGCGACCACCAGTGCTTTGGTCTCTCCCTCTTCGATGGACGAAACGAGGTCCCCGAAAGAGAGGGCCGGGTCGGAGAGGAGCGCCGCGCCGAAGCTGTTGGGACCGGGCATTACATAGAAGAGTCCCGCGCGGGGCCCGGCGATCCGGAGCAACAGAGCCAAGTCGGCGGCCATGCCGGGGATCTCCGGCGGCGCGGTATGAGTTCCGCAGACGATGACCGGCCGTCGGCTGTCGTGGAGGTCGTCGTAGAGCGCTGCAAGACCATCGGCATCGGGAATGTCCGCCCCGTCGGAGACCCCCCGGAGAGACCGGACCGCTGTCTTCCCCAGTTCCGAAAGGGGTTCCTTGTCGGCGCATTTCCGGATCAGGATGGCCATGGCCGCGGCCAGGTCATCGGGGGCGACGGGAAAATGGTCGAACTGAAAAGGAAGAGACGCCGGCCGGGGATCGATGACCGCTACCCGGGCGCCGTTCCGCCGGGCCTGCCGAAGAGCCGGGGCAAGCATGGGCGATTCGTTGAGGGGATCGGCGGACACCACGACGATGCAGTCCGCGGTTTCGATTTCCCGGAGGGAAACCCGCAAATCCGAATCCAGTCGCGACACCGCCGTCCGAACATTGGCCGCGGCCGGATCGATGTCGAAAACCGGCCCCCGCCAGCCTTTGGCGTCGGCGAGCCGTTTGAGCATCCCCTGGGTCTCCAGGCCGCACCGGGCAGATCCGACCACGGCGATTCCCTGGGGACCGGTTTTCCAGGCCGCGGATTCCAGCCGTTCCCCGGCGATTTTCAGGGCCGCTTCCCAGCCGGTTTCGGTTCCGTCTACACGGGCGCTTCGCGGTCGTTCAGGGAGGTTCACATAGGGGAAGCCATACCGTCCCCGGTCGCAGATAAAATGGCCGTTGACCGACTCGCTGAACCGGGCTTCCTGACGGACCACCTCCCGGTACCGGGCGCTGACCGTGACATGGCACCCCAGGGAGCAATGAAGACAGACGGCCGGGCGCCGTTCGAAATCCCACCGACGGCCCCGGTAACGGGACGGCTTGTCGGTGTAAACGCCCGTGGGGCAGATGTCGATGAGGTTGCCGGAAAAGGGACTTTCCAGGGTTCCCGGCCGAAAACGGCCGTAATAGACCCGGCTGCCGATCTGCATGACCCCCAGATCTTCGTAGCCGGTGAACTCCTGGTAATACCGGACGCACCGGTAACACTGGATGCACCGGTTCATCTCGTGCGCCACAAGCGGTCCCAGGTGTTGGTCCGTGTGGGTCCGTTTCGGTCCTTGATACCGCCGAACCCCCTGCCCACCCGAAACGGTCAAATCCTGAAGCAAACAGTGCCCCCCCTCGTCGCAAACCGGGCAGTCGTGGGGATGGTGGAGCATGAGCCACTCGATGACGTGCTTCCGGAAATCCACCGCCTCGGCGTCCGTCGTGGAGACCTTCATACCGTCCTGGGCGTCGATCATGCAGCTCATCTGGATGCCCTTGCGGGGACCTTCCAGGCATTTCACCGCGCAGACCCGGCAGGCGCCCACCGACCCCAGGGCCGGGTGATAGCAGAACCGGGGGATCATGATCCCCAGCCGCTCGGCCGCTTCGATGACCTTGGTTCCCTCCGGGACGGTGATCTCCCGATTGTCGATAATCAGTTTCGGCATGGTTAGTCGCTGGCCTTGAACGGACACGTTTTCTGGTGGATGTGGGCCCACACCTCGTCCTCGAAATCGGCGAGCAGGCCCTCCACCGGAGAGACGGCGCCCGGCGCGAAGGCGCAGTAGGCGTTCCAGAGGTATTTGCACTGTTTTTTCAGGATGTCGACGAATTCGGGTTCGCCCCGGCCGTTTTCGATGCGCCACAGCAGATCGCGGATGTAAGGCGTCCCCTCCCGGCAGGGCGTACACCAGCCGCAGGATTCCCGGGCGAAGAACGCCATTAAATTGAGGGTGGCGGCCACCATGCAGGTTTTCTGGTCGAAGACCATGATGGCGGCGGTGCCCAATCGATGGCCGGCCGCCTTGAGGGTTTCGAAATCCATGGGCATGTCGTAGTGCGCCCGGCTGAGATACCGGGTGGAGGCCCCGCCGGGCAGGCAGGCCTTGAACTCCGACCCCTCGGGCATGCCGCCCGCGTGCTTTTCGATGATCTCGCTCAACCGCACGCCCATGGGCAGTTCGTAGCATCCCGGCTTGTTGACCCGGCCGCTGATGCCGTAAAGCTTCGTGCCGGCGCCGGATTCGGTGAGGGCCAGGTTTCGGAACCATTCGGCGCCGTTCCGGATGATGGGCGGCATGCAGCACAAGGTCTCGACGTTCTGGAGCACCGTGGGCAGATCCCACAATCCTTTTTCCGTGGGATAGGGCGGCGGCTGTTTGGGGTTGGGCCGCTTGCCCATCAGAGCGTTGAGCTGGGCGGTCACCTCGCCGCAGATGTAGCGGCCGCCGCTCCGGTGGACGTCGATGGTGAAACTGAAATCGCCGCCGAGGATGTTTTTGCCCAGAAATCCCGCTTTCTCGGCGATGGCGACCTCCCGCTCCAGGATCCGGGCCGCGTTTTCGTATTCGGGTCGGATGAAGATGATGCCTTTTTCCGCCTTGGCCGAATATGCCTCGATGAGCATCCCTTCGATAAGGAGATGGGGATCGGCGTGGAGGAGGACCCGATCCTTGAAGGTGCCGGGTTCCATCTCGTCGGCGTTGCAGACGATGTACCGGGGGAAGGGCGCGTCGTCGGCCACCGTTTGGAGTTTCAGGCCGGCGGGGAATGCGGCGCCGCCCCGGCCTAAAAGGTTCGAGTCGAGGATGATCTTCTGAACGTCCTTGTGAGACAGGGTGCTGACCACCTTCTGGATGGCCTCGTAACCGCCGTTTTTCCGGTAGTCGTCGATGGTGGCGATGCGGTCCGGCTTCCGGTTGGCGAACAGGACTTGCGGATATGCGGTGTTGGTGGTTTCGGCCATTGCCTTTTCTTGATCGCCCTTTATGATGGTGTGGTTTCCGCCGCCTCGGATCGCAGCGTTTCCAGGATCTCGTCGATCTTCTCCGACGTCAGCGGGCCGTAGGCTTTCTTGTTGATGAGCATCGCCGGAGACCGGTCGCAGTACCCGATGCAGCACACGGGCAACAGCGTGAACAGGCCGTCCGGCGTGGTCTCCCCCATTTGAATGCCCAGCTTTTTACAGAGATGATCCCGGAGCGGTTCATACCCGTCCATCCAGCAGATGACGCTGTCGCAGAGGTGGATGACGTATCGGCCCACCGGCTCTCGGTACAGGAAGGTATAAAAGGTCGCCAGTTCGTCCAGCTTCGTCGGGGCCATGCCCACCATGGCGGCGGCTTCTTCGAGTGCCTCGTCGGATAAATAGCCGTAGTGTTCCTGAACGGCCATCATTACATCCACCACCAGTTCCGGGGGGTGTTTCGATGCCTGGATTTGTTGGCTCAACATTTGTTTTACGTCAGTGGGCAACATGATGTTCTTTTCGTTTGTTATTCCAAAGCGCTGATCAGTTCGCGTCCGTTGACGGATGGAAAATCGCTCATGCCGGGATTGAAACACGCTGCACGCCAATAAATTCCACGTCAGCAGGCTCTTCTTCCACCTCTAAGCAAAGTTCAATGACTTCCCGAATGCGGTTCATCAGTTCGTCCAGGGATTTTGCTTGCGTGTGGCATCCACGCAAGGAAGGGACGGAAGCAACAAAGTAACCGTCCTCATCTTTTTCGATGATTACGTTAAAATTTTTTTTCATGCGTCCATCTCGGCTTAAAGTGGGAAGTCGATTTGTTCGAGCGAATCGGCAACCATGATGCGGATTCCCCGGAATGAACAGTTCTTCCACAGGCAACTAACCATAAATGTATTTATCATGTTCTGTGGAACCATCCGCGACCCCGCAGGAAAGCGGGTTTTTCCCCAATTCAAAAATCGGATCATATTGCTCAATGGGCCTGATCGTAATCACGTTATTCTTTCTAAAGATTTCCACTTTATCGACACCGATCAGCCATGCTTTGGGGATCAGCAGACCCTCTTCATTTACGCTCGTGATTAAATTATCATCCATTTCCTGGATCTCTTCGTGGGAATGTCGCTTGACGGCCTTTTCCGCCGATGCGTAAAAATGATTTTCACCCAATCTCATTCATAATTTTCAGCAAAACTTCCTTTATGTCATAAACTGTCAATGTCGATTTTTGTCCAACATCTTGTCGCTTGCCATGAGAAAGCCAGTTTCTATGTTCAATGACAATCTTCAGATTGTCGGAGGATTCCTTGGAAATTTGCTTTTCCAGTAATTTTCTCGCCCCCGAGAGATTGTGAATATCTTCTTTCTTTTTAATGAAAGCAACCGCTGATCGATGCAGCGGCGATAAATTCTTGTGCTTTTGTGTTTTTTCATATTCATTTCTTACAACATTCTTGATGAGTCCATACGCATTGTCTATTTTGTTGAATACTATTTTTTCAAAAATTGAAATAAGATGCAATGCATATTGTTCAGATAAATTTTCATGGAGTTGATCGAAATAAACATTGACGATTTTTCGTTTCGGTACCGTCTTTTTGCCTCGCTTTGCGTGCGGAATGATTGTTCTGGCAAAATGGTCACTTGACTGAGCGCGTTCTCTGGCGTGATCATAAATAGCTTCCAACGCGATATACTCTTGATATGCGTCTTCTAGGGCTTCCGCGACCGTCATGCTCTATCCTTTGTGTTAAACATCCGCCCATTTTGCCAGCCAATCGCCTATTAGATTTTCAAATGACTCCCGATTAAACCGTTCGGGCGCCTCCTTTTGTCTTCCGCTTTTCCATATTTCCCAATCAAATTGCCCATCATCTTCTTCTATGAGCAACAAAAAAACACCATCATTTCTATGGCCTTGAAAGTATAGATCAATTTTTCCCAATGCGCCGGCGACATTGATGCCGGTCGGTTCAAGAATAACGCTGTCGCCGTATTCCCCGCCAAGTTTTAATTCCAATATTTGGGTATTTTCAAAAAACTCCACACATTCAGCATCATCTAACGGATGATGCTCATAAGACATGTATCCATCCTCAATATATTCCCTAAACCAGTCGTTGATGATGACTTTGTATAATTTAATGACTTCCTGTATCCATATTTTTTTGTTTCTTTCCAGGTCATCCGACCGGTTTTGGCTGATTCTGGACAATTCAACTAATTTTGCCTTCAAGTTCATATAAAAACCTTCACAATGAATTTTTGAAGTCGCTAAATGCCGTTAGCACTTCATATTGTGCCGGCTATGGCCCCGGCAAACCTACCTGTCAATATCCGGCAAAATGTAATCCACCGACCCGATGATGGCGATGAGGTCCGAGATGGACCATCCCCTGGCCATGAGGGGCAGGGCCTGGACGTTAGGGAAACCGGGGGCTCTGACCCGCATCCGGTAGGCGGCGGGCCGGCCGTCGCTGACCACGTAATATCCCTGCTCGCCGCGGGGAATCTCGCAGGCGGCGTAGGCTTCGCCACAGGGGATTTTTGGGCCCCGGGTGACGTTTATAAAATGGTGGATCAGGCTTTCGATGTCCTTGAGCATGTCTTTCCGGTCGGGGACGACATATCGGTAATCGTCGGTTTTATACCGGCCTTCGGGCATGTTCGCGGCGGCTTGTTTGATGATCCCGAGGCTCTGGCGCATCTCCTCCACCCGGACGACATACCGGGCGTAGCAGTCGCCCTCCGTTGCGGTGGGGATTTCGAAATCGTAGCCCTCGTACCCCGAATAGGGGAATTTTTTCCGAAGGTCCCAGTCCACGCCGGTGGACCGGAGGTTGGGACCGGTTACTCCCCATTCGACGGCCTCGTCCCGGCTGATGCGGCCCACGCCCTGGGTCCGGGCCTTGAAAATGGGGTTTTTGGTGATCAGGGCCTCGTATTCCTTGAGCCGGGCCGGAAAGATCTTTGTGAAATTGTCCACGGCTTCCTTCCACCCCTCGGGCAGGTCCATGGCCACGCCGCCGAAGCGGAACCAGGACGGATGCAGCCGCCCTCCGGTCATGAGTTCCACGATGTCGAGGATCATTTCCCGTTCCCGGAACACATAAAAATTCGGTCCCATGGCCCCCAGGTCGTGGGCGAAGGTGGAAAACCAGACCAGGTGGTTGCTCAGCCGGAAGAGTTCCGACAGCAGCACCCGGGTGCATTGGGCCCGGTCCGGAACCGCAATGCCGGCCAGCTTTTCCACCGCCATGACGTAGGGCAGGTTGTTGGCGGCCCCGGCCAGGTAATCGACCCGATCAGTGTAGGGGATGAACTGCTGCCAGTGCTGCCGTTCGCCTATCTTTTCCACGGCCCGGTGGTGGTAGCCGATCTCCATGTCCATGTCGACGATCTCTTCGCCCCGCAGGGAGACGATGTACCGGAGCAGGCCATGGGTGGAGACGTGGTGGGGACCTATGTTGAGGACGAGTTCCTCTTCCGGCCCGCCGGAGCGTTTGACAAAGATTCCGCCGTCGAGGGGCTGGAGGTTCCGGGCGTCGGACAAGGTGTAAGGGGGCATCTCCGTGGCCCGTCCCGGATAGTCCTTCCGGAGGGGATGGCCCTCCCATCGATGGGGCATGAGAATGCGGCGCAGGTTCGGATGGCCGGCAAAGCCGATGCCGAACATGTCGAAGACCTCCCGCTCGTACCAGCTCGCCGAAGGCCAGATGTCGGTGACGCTGGCGACCTGGGGCGCATCGCCGATGAGCGGCGTCTTGAGCCGCACCCGTTGGGCCGCGTCCAGGGAGAGAAGGCTGTAAACCAGGGTGAAATCCGGATAGTCCTCCCGGTTCCGGCGGGCCGATTCGTCGACCGCGGTCATGTCGTCCAGGCGGCGGAATTTGGGGCCGGACTCGATTTTGAGGAACCGGAGCACCTCTTTGGCCCGGTCTTCAGCCACCTGGAAGGTCGCCATGTCCGATGTCGGCGTGATCCGCTTTACCGCATCGCCGAACCGTTCGGAAAGCGCCTGGGCCAGATCCTCGTCGGCGTCGGAGGGAGTGATGACCGCCGCGGGCGGCGTCCACATCCGGTCGGATGGGCTGTCCGGGAAGTCGGGCGGAGTGGTGGACGTTCCCCGGACCGGAATGCCCTCCATGCCCGGGCCCCGGGGGTCCCGGCTCTTGGTCTCGCCGTCCGTCAGCACCGGCGCCGTTGTCCCCTGGGTTCCGCCGCCCAGGTGGAAGACCGACCGGGTCGGCCGTTCCTCGGCGATTTTTTCCTGGAGCGTCACCAGCCCGTGGAAGACCGCCTCGGGCCGGGGCGGGCAGCCGGGGATGTACACGTCCACCGGCAAAATCTGGTTGACGCCCTGGACCACGCTGTACACATCGTACATGCCGCCGGTGTTGGAGCACGACCCCATGGAGATGACCCACCTGGGCTCGGCCATCTGTTCGTAAAGCCGCAGGACCACCGGCGCGATCTTTTTGAACACGGTGCCGGCGATGATAGATCGGAAGAGCAC
>JAABTM010000164.1 GCA_011389855.1 Desulfobacteraceae bacterium | reverse complement strand
CCCAACCCCCGGGCCGACGGGGTCTGGAAGGAGAAGGTCGCCTGGCTTCGGAGGGACTACGAGGCGCGGATGGAAACGGAGAAGGAACGGTTGGCGGGGTGAAAATCCCCTCGACCCCCCAATAGGAAAGAGGAGAGGATACTTTAGGCGAATTGCAAAAATGAAGGTCCCAATAAAAGCCTGACGCTTTGGCCGCCCCGCCTTGGGTTGAAACCCCAGGCTCAATCATTCAAAACCGGCTAAAAGCCGGTTCGGGTTGCAAAACGCCTTCCATGCCGCGACAGCCATAACACCCAAGATGTGCGGTGCAAACGTGGCGTAGCGTAGTAGTTTGCATCCGAACCAGCGCCTTGATAGAGGCATTATTTGCATTCATAGTAGTTGTCCCAGTAATGCCTCCAGAAACCACCCTTAAAATTATCGAGCTTTTCAATAGTTTTGCTATTTGCTTTTGCTGATGACAATATAAAAAAAGCCCTTGGTGAGTAAGGCGTATACCGTAGACAATACACAGCGTGTACAAAACTGATTTTGTATTTTAGCTCATGCGCTCTGTTTTGAATTTGTTCACTATGAGTTCCGTGTTTTCTGTGTCTGTTTAAATGGTGATAAATAACTGTAAATGCCTTACCTTCATGAAATTTGTTGATTTCATCAAAGTATGCAAATTTACCGGATTTTTTCTGATTTAAGGATTTACATGAATCAATTTCTAATCCATTATCAGGGTCAAGAAACAACACATTGCAAGCAGATAGTGTAGAAATGGCTTTATTTTGCCATTCCTTACGCAGAAGTAAGCGTTTATCTTTATTTTCTTTTGTTTGGCCTGGATATTCAGGATAAAAATCTATAATATTCGAGAAGTATTTAGTTTCGCAGTTAAAAAGTTGTGCCTTTTCTAAGGCTTTAACACATCTTGTATTTGCTACGACGGTATTGAGTTTTTGGTGTAGTTCTTTATCACATCTTTTATATTGGGGGTTTGACAGGTATCTGATGAATTTTCCATCTTCGTTGTGCTGCTCGTTCGGATAAAGATACCAATTAATGCCAAGACTATATTTGGTGTCATTTAGCAAATGGCGTAACAAACCAAATTTACCAAAATCGCCAACGTCACCTGAATATCTGTCTTGCATCGTTTTCCTATTTAGCCTCTAACTACGCTTTTAGCGTGGTTTTACAGGGTCCGCCTGGGGTTTCAACCCAAGGCGGAGCGGATGGTCGACTTTAATTAGAATCAAATTGACGATCTAAAATCAGAGGTATCTTGATTCAAGCAAAGCGCCTTAGATGTAGTTAAACCAGTAGCCCTCGATGTTCTCGAAATTGCGGGCCACGGCGCCGGCGCCGGACACGGCCTCTCCATGGCCGGGGAAGATCCATTCGGCGTCGATGCCGGCCAGCCGGCGGATGGATTCCTTGAGCTGCTTCCCGTCGCCGCCGGGCAGGTCGGTCCGGCCCAGGCCTTCCTTGAAGACCACGTCGCCGGTGAACAGGGCCTTCCGGTCCGGCCAGTAAAGGGCCACCGAGCCCGGGGAATGCCCGGGAACGTGGATGACCTGGAGGTCGACGCCGTTGACCGAGAGATCCCCTTCTTGGAGGAAGAAATCGGGTTTATAATCTTCAGGCTTGACGCCGAAGGAGGCCATGAGCGGGTCCATCTCTTTGATCATCCCCCACGCCGCCTGGTGGAACGCCAGCAGGGCGGTTTTATCCGAGAAGCGCCTGGCCGCCTCCAGGTGATCGGGATGGCAGTGGG
Organism: Desulfobacteraceae bacterium; assembly: GCA_011389855.1. GTDB lineage: Bacteria > Desulfobacterota > Desulfobacteria > Desulfobacterales > JAABSP01 > JAABTD01. The sequence goes on along the minus strand of JAABTM010000164.1, from coordinate 9,731 downwards.
TGCAGACGACCAGGCCGATGTCGTTCGGCGTCAGGCCGATGTCGGCGAGACCCGCTTCCACATGGTTGAAGTGCTGGGCGTGGCCGGGGTCGATGAGGATGCGGGTGGGGCCGTCGATGAGGTACGTGTTGCAATTGTTGGCGGCCATGGATTCCCACATGAAGGCGTGTATGTTGTCGGGCAACTGCATAAAAAGAGGTTCCTCCTGTTCGTGTTTCGATGAATGATTGAATCATATCAGAATTGGCCATTTCCATCAACGGAGGTTTCCATGGAGCTTGAGTACGATCCCCTGACCGTTTTCCGGAAAAGCGTCACACCGTGGGGGCTCTATGCCCGGAAGCGGTGGCTCGGCCAGGGCGATGATCCCGCCTTCGGGACCGATTTCAACCGGACCGTCGGCGAACTGCTGGCGGACCGGACCAGCGACGGGCTCTGGTCCCATTCGGCCCTGATCACCATCCAGCGCTTGTTCGGCCTCCACCTCACCCGCCGGGATCCCGACCCTGTCATCGACCGGGCCCTGGACCGGCTCATGGACCTGGCCAGGGAGATCTTCGTGGAAAACCGGACCACCCATGTCGACGACCTCGATCCGGTGGCCTTGGAGGGGCTTCCCTTCACCCAGAGCCGAAGCGACGTTTTCATCACTTCCGCCGCCCTCTTTCTATGGACGGTCTTCGGGCGGGCCGACGACCGAAACGTTCTCGGGCTCTACGGCCGGCTGACGGCCGAGTGCCTTCAGAACGATTTCTACGACCACGATCCTTCGTCTTTCACCAACATCTTTCGGGCACTGGCGGTTCATCCGGAGTTCGCGTCGTCGCCCCTTGTCGAATCGGCGACCGCCTATCTGGCCGAGCGGCAGGCGGATTCCGGCCGGTGGGAAGACCCCTTCCCCTTCTTTCTCACCTTCAATGCGTTGGCCCACCTGGACACCGACATGGCCGGGGATCAGATCGAAAAGGCCATTGTCCCCCTTCTGTCCTCACAAAACGCGGACGGCTCCTGGGGGAAACCGTCGTCGGAATGGGAAACCTTTTTGGCGGTGCATGGGATAAAGCGGAAACGGGCGGATCTGTTGTCGGCCTGGGGTTGAAACCCCAGGCTGAATCATCTAAAACCGGCTGAAAGCCGGTTGGATTTCCGGTTGCCTTTAAAAATTATTCCCCATCTCCATCAGCCTCCTCCGACGGACTCCCGCCCTTCGGTCCTGGATTGGCCACGGCCGATGCCGCCTGCGGTTCTTCCACGTTCTCCCCTTCCCCCGGCGGCACAAAGGCCTCCGGCCGCTCCATGGGCAGCGTCTCCACGTAGAGCGACCGTCCGGGCAGGGCGAATTCGGCCCCGGCGCCTTCCACGATCTCCTTGATCTTGTAGGCCAGTTCTTCCTTGATTTTTAGCCATTCCCCCCATGCCGTGGTCTGGGTAAAGCAGTAGAGCATCACGTCGATGGAGGACTCGCCGAAGCCGTCGATGCGGACGAACATTTCGGCCAGGGGCGGTTTGGCGAAATCGGGGCTGCTGGTGAGATAGGTGGCGATGCCGTTTCGGATCTCCCGGAGCTGGTCCACGGTGGCCGAGTATTTGATGCCGATGTTCCAGTAGATGCGGCGGTGGGTCATCTTGCTGAAATTGATCACCAGGCTGTCGGACAGCTTGGCGTTGGGCACGAAGACCGGGGCCTTGTCGAACCGCCGCACCAGGGTCGAGCGGAACCCGATGGATTCCACCGTCCCTTCCACCACGCCGTCCACCCGGATCCAGTCGCCCCGCATGAACCGCCGCTCCGCCAGGACGAGGATGCCGGAGATCAGGTTCTTGAACATATCCTGGGCGCCCAGCGCCACGGCCACGCCCAGGAGGCCGAGGCCGGCGATGATCGGTCCCACCTGGATGCCCCACACTTCGAGGATGGTGGCGGCGCCCAGAAAGAAAAAGGCGCCTTTCATGGCCTTGATGAGCCATTCCACCAGGGAGGGGGTGAAGACGCGCTCCAGCCGCTTGAACCAGAAGGTGAGCGGGCCGATGAAATTGAACAGGCCCCAGAAGATCACGAAGACGATCAGGGACCGGTTGACCCGGTGCATGACGGTGGCGGGCAAGCCGTCCAGCGAGAGATACTGGGTGGCGAAAAAGATGCCGAGAACGATGGGCACGAATCGGATGGGCGATTCCAGGGCCGCCATGAGGCTGTCGTCGAAGTCGGTGGTGGTCCGGTCGGTGAGTCGGCGCACCCGGCTGAGGACGAACCGGGTGAAGAGGCGGCGCGCGAGCAGGAAGCAGATCAGGATCAGAACGGCGGAGATGTGCCGCCCGATGTTGATGCCGTAGAGGCCGTTGATCCAAACATCTTTGACCAGTTCCCAGAATGCCGCCAGGTCTTCCATTATGATCTCGCTTCCCTGTCCCCGCTAAAAGAAAAACGCCCCGGCCGGAGTGGAAAGGGGATTTCCGTCCGGCGGGGGCGCTTTTGGCTGTTCCGATGACTGGCGCTCCGGCGACGCTCCTTTACGACTTCTTGGAGGCGTAGCCGTCGGAGTACCATCCGCCGCCCTTCAACTCAAAGGTGCAAAGGGACATGATCTTCTTGGCTTTCCGACGGCATTTAGGGCATTCGATCTCTTCGGCCCCCATCTCCACCAACCGCTCGGTTACCGTTCCTTCGGGGCATTCAAATTCATAAACCGGCATGATCCGTTCTCCTGTCAACAAGTTTTTGGCAATCCGGGATTATATATAGCCGGTTTCTCCGCATTGTCAAGGCCATCCTGGCAAATTCCCCTCGCCGGATCCGCGCAGCCCGTCGTGGAGCATCCGAGAGAACCGAATGAATTCAGGGTCGTCCCGGCGGCGGGGCCGGTCCAGCGCCACGGGGATTTCGGCGCGGATGCGGCCGGGGTTTTTGTCCATCACCAGGATGCGGTCGGCCAGGGTGACAGCTTCCACCACGTCGTGGGTGACGAAAAGGATGGTGTGGGACAGCTTGGCCCACAGCGACAGCAGGAGGTTCTGCATCTCCTCCCGGGCCTGGGCGTCCAGGGAAGCGAAGGGCTCGTCCATGAAGAGGACCTGGGGTTTCAGGATCAGCACCCGGGCCAGGGCCACCCGCTGCTTCATGCCTCCGGAGATCTCCCGGGGCAGGTAATCCCGGTAGGGGGTCAGCCCCACCAGGGAAAGGAAGCGGTCCACCTCCCGCCGGGCCGCCCGCCGGTCTTTGCCCTTTCCCCGAAGGCCGAAGGCGATGTTTTCCGCCACCGTGAGCCAGGGGAAGAGGGCGTCCTCCTGGAAGACGACGCACCGCTCCGGACCGGGCCGGGTGATCGGCCGGTCGTCGAGGCGCATCTCGCCGGCGCTGGGGGGGATGAAGCCCGAGAGGATCTTGAGGAGGGTCGATTTGCCGCATCCGCTGGGACCCAGAATGCAGATCAGTTCCCCGGCGGCGGCTGTGATGTCGATCTCCTCCAGCACCTTGACCGGGGCGTGGGACGACCGGAAGACCTTGGTCAGGGACCGGACCTCCAGAATCGGGAGGCGGACCCCGGAAACCGCTTTGGGGGAGACGACCGTCAGTCGGGGCTTCATGTCATCCGCCTTGCGCTTTTGAAGAGACACCGGAGGGAAAATTTGAGGATGAGGTCGCTCATGCGTCCCATGACCGCGATGAGGATGATGCCCACCACGATGATGTCGATGCGGCCCAGCATCCGGGCATCCATGATCACCGCCCCCAGGCCGTCGGGCACGCCGGTGAGTTCCCCCAGCACCAAATAGGCCCAGGCGATCCCCAGTCCCAGCCGCAGCCCCGTCATGATGCTGGGCATGGCGCCGGGCAGGAGGATGGCGAAAGTCCCCCGCAGCCGCCGCACCCCCATCATGGCCCCGGCCTGGAGGAGCAGAGGATCGACCCCCCGGGCCCCGGACGCGGCGTTGAGGTAAATGGGAAAAAAGGCGGCCAGGGCCACCAGAAAGATGGTGGTTTTGAAACCGATGCCGAACCAGACCAGGGCCAGGGGGAGCCAGCAGATGCCGGGGACGGCCCGGACGGCGTTGACGGACGTGCTCAGCAGCCGGCGGACGGCCGGGGTCCGGCCCGAGAGAACCCCCAGCGGGACGCCCAGAAGGGCGGCCAGGGAGAACCCCATGAAGACCCGGAAGAGGCTGGCCCCTGCGTCGCTCAGGAACCGCCCGGCATAGGCGCCCTGTCCCGGATCGCCGAAGATGTAGGTGAATCCGGCCCGGCCGACGGCTTCCGGGTGGGGAAGCAGATAGGTGGGCGCGAGGCCGGTTTCGCTGACGATGATCCAGGCCAGAACGAAAAGAGCCGGCAGTATCCAGGGCAGGAGGCCGGAAAGGCCGTTTCTGAGGGTGCTCCCATTCAAGAAGGCGGCGTCACTCCCGGAGGTGTTTTTCGGATGCGGCCCGCTCCACGAAGGAGAGATCGAAGAGCCGGTCGTAATCGGGCTGTTGTTGAATCACGCCCAAGTCCTCCATGCGGGCGCCCAGGGCCCTGACGCGGTCCACAAAGGCCGCGTCCATGCGCCAGGCCAGCTCCATGTTGGGGGCCGCCTTCCGGAGAATCGACAGATCCGTCCCGAAGCCGGCGGCCTTTTTGAGCCACTCCTCCCGATGATCCGTCAGGTGCTCGGTGGCCGCGGCATGGGCCCTGACCAGGCTGTAGGCGAGGTCCGGGTTCTTCTCGATGGTCTCCCGCCGGACCAGCATGCCGGCGTTGATGGTTCCGATGGAATCGCCGTAATAGGGGTAGGAGAGGATCTCCCCGAAGCCCTGATCGACCGCCAAACTGGGAAAGGGCTCCCCCGACAGAAAGGCGTCGATGCCGCCCCGGGCCAGGGCCAGTCCCATGTCGAAGAAATCGACCCGGATCAGCGTCACATCGGTGACCGGCGACAGGCCGTTCCGGGTCAGGGTCTCCCGGAGCAGGATCTCGTGCATGGTGCCGGGCACGTAGCCGATCTTCCGGCCCTTAAGGTCCGGGACGGTCTTTACCGGACCATCCTTTTTGACCACCAGGGCCGAACATTTATTGCACAGGGCCGCCACCACCACCACCGGTTGGCTCAACGACGCCGAATGGATGGCGTGGGCCAGGGTGGTCCCGCACATGTCGAGGCTCCCGGCCAGCAGGGCGGTCTTCTGGTCCGCGGGGTTGGTGAAGGCAAAGACCGAGACTTTGGTGTTTTCCGGCATGAATTGGTCGTAGTAGAAAGGCTGGATGGTCTGGGCGGTTTTCCATGTGCCGACGCGGATCTCCTGGGAGAGGGCGGGGAGGGCGGTGGCGGCGAGGAGGGTTAGAAATATTAGAAGGATAGAAAACCGATTCGTGGTGCAGGTTTTTTGCATCGATTGCGTATCCCGGTGTCGCCTTGGGTTGAAACCCCAGGCTCAATCATTTAAAACCGGCTGAAAGCCGGTTCGGATTATAACCAAATATTTAATGTTTTCACCGATAGCCGGAACCGGCTTTCAGCCGGTTTTATGAATTCAGCCTTGGATTTCAATCCAAGGCGGCACGGGCCGGAATCGCTAAAAACAATTCGACGGCGAATCCGGGTCCAGATGCATCTCCGTCTGCAACAACCGGCAGGCATCGATCCCCTTTCCGCGCCCTTCCTCGGTGTCGGACATGCCGTCCCGGGGGCTGGAGCCCACCTCGGGGAAGAAGAGGTTGGCCCCGGCGATAAGGGAGACGCTGTGGGGTTCGTGGGTGCAGTGGGCCCGGGGCGCGTCGCCCATCACCAACCGGCTCACCGCCACCATTTTGGCCATTTCCAGTTCGGTAATCATCCCGTATTTCTCCATGGGCGATCCGGGGAAATTGATCCGGCGCATGACGCCGCTGTAGGTGGCCCCGTATTTCCGGGCCAGAAACATCAGGTCCACGATCTCCTCGTGGCGGTGTTCGGGCGCCACCGGCTCCACGCAGTTCATCCACCGAAGGCCCACGTCTTTCAACACCTGGATGGTCCGGATCCGTTTATCGATTTTCAGCGGCGTATCCCGCCCCTCGCCCAGGCGGACGGAGTGGTAAGCCCCGACATAGCCGGCGTCCAGGAGCTGCTCGCCCTCCTTGTGGCTGATGTCCCGAGTATTGGCCACCAGCGGGGTGGAGACGGCGGATTTGAGTAGTCGGCCGATGTCGAGAATCCGCTGGAGGGAGAAATTGCCGGTGGTCATGATGTTGAGGGCGTCGGCGTTCCGGGATTCGGCCAGCTTGGCCCAGTTAACGATTTTTTCTTCGCCGAATTCGGTGTGCTCGGTAAAAATGCCAACATTTTCGGCCAGGGAGCAGAAGGCGCAGTTGAGGGGGCAGGGGGCCACGTTGACGCCGATGTGAAAATGGTTTTCAGCCTTTCCTTTGAACTGCTCCCGGCTCATCCAGTTGGCGGTCTGCATCAGGGCGTAGGTCTCCGGCGAATGGAGATCCAGGCTCATAAGCCGTAGGGCCTCCTCCCGGTCGATCCCGCCGAAATCAGCGCCTTTCTCCAGAATCTCGTCAATCGTCGGTGATATTTTCAGGTTCATGGCGGCGTGTCCTTCGGTTGAGACCTGCTAATAATTGGCCGCCGCCGTCATCGCCCCGATCTCGGGCAGGCAGCGCCGCATCTGGCGCAGGGCCTGCCGGATGCGGTGCTCGTTCTCCACCAGGGCCAGCCGCAGATAGCCCTCGCCTTCCTGGCCGAACCCGATGCCCGGGGCCATGGAGACGTTGGCCCGCTCCATCATTTCCATGGCGAATTTCATGGAGCCCAGCCGGCTGTAGGGCTCGGGAATTTTGAGCCAGACGAACATCCCGGCGCCCGGCGGGTCCACCGGCCATCCCATGTTCTCCAGGCCGCGGCACAGCACGTCCCGGCGGCTCTGGTAGATTTCCACCTGTTTTTTAATGTCCGGTTCGCAGTCACGCAGCGCCACGATGCCGGCGATCTGGATGGGGGAGAAGATGCCGTAATCGTAATACCCCTTGATCTTGGCCAGGGCCTGGATGATCTGAGGGTTGCCGACGCCGTACCCCAGCCGCCATCCGGCCATGTTGTAGGATTTGGAAAAGGACCCGAACTCGATCCCCACGTCCCGGGCCCCCTCCGCCTGCATGAAACTGGGCGCCACATAGCCATCGAAGGTGATCTTGGAATAGGCGAAATCATGGACCACGATGAAGCCGTATTTCTTGGCCAGCCGGACGATCTCCCGGAAAAAATCGAGACTCGCCAGTTGGGCCGTGGGGTTGTGAGGGAAGTTGAGGATCAGCGCCTTGGGCCGGGGCGTGAGGGATTCGCACATCTCCGCCACCCGCCTGACGAAGGTTTCTTCGTCGCTCAGGGGAAACCGGATGACGTTGCCGCCGGCGATGGTGACCGCATATATATGGATGGGAAAGGCCGGGGCCGGAACCAGGATGGTGTCACCCGGACCCACGATGGCCAGCCCCAGGTGGGAAATCCCCTCCTTGGAACCGATGGTGCAGATGACCTCGGCGTCGCTGTCCACCTTGACGCCGTAATCCCGGGCATACTGTTTGGCGATCTCCCGGCGCAGGTTTCTCAGGCCGCCGGCCACCGGGTAGCGGTGGCTCTTGGGGTCTTTGACCACCTCGGTCAGCTTGTCGACGATAGGCTCGGGCGTCGGATCGACCGGGTTGCCCATGCCCAGATCGATGACGTCGTCCCCCTGGAGCCGCTTTTCGGCCTTCCGTTGATTGATCATGCCGAAAAGATACGGCGGCAGCTGGTTCATGCGCTGGGCCAACTGGATGATGGGTTCGTTGCTCATAACGGTCTCCTGGTGCGCAATCCAAAAGCCCCGGCGGCTTCGGCCCGGGGCTCAAAATAAAAAACGCCGCGGGTCCGGGTCACCGGTCCGTGGCGTCTGGTTTGCTGTAGCGGGTTTTGTGGGTCAGCAGCAGCGTCGGGTCGCCAGGACGGTGACGGTCGCGGCGGCCGCGGCTGCGCTGCGAACGGTTTCGCAGTGCATGCGTTTCTCCCCGAAAGGGTTCATGTTGAATTTCAAATTATCAATGAAGGGTTCACTTGTCAATTGATAATTGACCTGTAGAAATCGGATTGTTATCCTTGAGGTTACAATCCGATAAGGAGGCGCCATGATCCAATCCGCCAGGCAATACCACGAACACACGAGTTACGAGAGGAACAATCTCAGCGGTCACTATCTCGACTGGTCGAACCAGCCCCATCCGTTCAAGGAATATAAAGGGTTGGATCGGGTGGAACTCCCGAGAACGGTTGACGGGCCGCAAGCGCCCCTGGACGCGATGTCGCGGGGGGATTCCGGCGCCGCTGATCCCGAAAAAACGACCCTTCCGGTTTTGAGCCGGGTCTTTTCCCTCTCCGCCGGGTTGACCACCCGAAGCCGGATGCCGGGCGGCGAGTTTTTCCACCGGAGCGTCCCCTCGGCCGGCGGTCTCTACCCCTCGGAACTCTACGCGGCGATCCGGAAAGTCCCCGGAATCGAAGACGGTTTATACCATTACAGCGTGGCGCGTCATTCCCTGACCCGGTTGAGGAGCGGCGGTTTCAGCCGCAACGACGAGCCCTGCCTCGTTTTTTTCGTCACCGCCATCTTTTTCCGGTCTTCCTGGAAATACCGTGATCGCGCCTATCGCTATCACCTTCTCGATTCGGGCCATCTGGTGGAAAGCCTGTCGCTGGCCCTTCGGTCTCAATCGTTGCCGGCGGCCGCGGATTACGACTTCGATGACGAACAGGTCAACCGGTTTCTGGGGATCGACGCTGATCGGGAGGTCTGCCTGGCGAAGGCAACGGTCTTTGGCGACGTAGCTCCTGCAACGGACCTGCCGCCGGTGCGGCCCGAGGCGAGCCGGACGGCGGCGCGGGAGACCGACTATCCCCTGCTCAACGAAATCCACACCCTCACATCGGCGGCCGCATCGGCGCCGCCGCCGTCTCCGGATCTCCCGGCGGGCGGCGCGACCTCCCACGGGCTCGGCAAGCCCCTCGCCAAGCCGGAAATGGGCTTTACGGATACGATTCTCCTTCGAAGATCCCGACGGAATTTCGTGCCTCACGGCATGGATCGGGGAAAACTCTCGGCCCTGATTCAGTTCTTGTGCCCGCCCACCGAATCGCCTTACGATGATGCCCTGTCGGTGGGATTTCTAACGGGAGAGGTGTCCGATGTAGAACCGGGGCTGTATTGGCTGGACCGGAAAGAGAAGGCATGGACGCTGTCCCGGAAAGGCCGCTTCATTCCCCAAACGACCCGGATCTGCCTGGATCAGGGATGGCTCGCCAACGCGGCCTGCCATGTCTTTTTCGCGGCGGATCTGGATGCACTGGATACGACATGCGGCCCCCGGGGATACCGCTACGCCATGCTGACGGCCGGCCGCCTGGGCCACCGGGTCTATCTCGGCGCCACCGCCCTGGAACTGGCCTGCTGCGGCATCGGGGCGTTTTACGATCCCGAGGCCGCCGACCTGCTCGGGCTCGAGGGCGGACAACGCATGCTCTATCTCCTGGCCGCCGGGCCGTCGAAATCCCCCATCCGGTAAAAATGAAACCAGGGAGACGATCCACCCTCATCATTTCAGAACGAAAGGACACATCCCCATGCACCTCACCACCGACACCGGCATCGATCTCTGCTACGACACCTTCGGGGACCGCTCCGGGCGGCCGCTGATCCTGATCATCGGGCTGGCCACCCAGATGATCGCCTGGCCCGAACCC
>JAABTM010000460.1 GCA_011389855.1 Desulfobacteraceae bacterium | reverse complement strand
GACCAATGCTGAAATTACGGGTCTGGTTCAGTCCCTTGGCCTTGAACGCAACACGGTCGAATACTTCCTGGCCCTGGGGCTGGTCCAAACCGTGATGGACCCGGCTGATCCGGTCTGGCAGGCGGGGCCGGTCATCCAGGACAAAACCGTGTTGCGGACGGCTTACATGGACACCCTTGTTCCCAATGTGGCCAACGAAGCCCTGGCCAACGCCATCGGCTGGAGCCAGGCCCACTGGCTGAGCGAATTCTCCGGAACGCCGCCCAATGAGCCGGGCTGGTACATGTACGGCGGAAAAGAAGACCTGGCGGCCAACTGGATTCCCCACGGTTTCGGTTATTATCCGGATTATTATCCGGAAGCCGCCGGCCATTTCGACCAGGCGTATGTCGAGGCCGCCGGTGAATTCGCGGCGCGTCAGACCGCGGCTTTTTCAGACATACCCAGCGCCAACGCCCTGGCGTTTTACCCGTCGGAGGATACGAATCGGGCCATCCTGCCGTTTCCCAACGACGTGGCGTGGGCCGCAAACGAGGGAAAAGTCCGGCTTCCGGTTCCTGATTTGATGTCGGATCCCGGGACGGCGGCCCTTTACACCGCCTTCAACGCATTGGGAAATAAAGGCTTCAGCCCCAACACACCCATTTCCATCCCTTTGGAAAACAGCACGTACATTAGCTGGGATTCTCTGGAGAACAACATCAAGCTGGTCAATTTGAATGCGCTTATGGGCGTGTTGTACGGGGCACTGGAACTGGGCAATCCGTTAACCACGCCCCCGGACCAGGTCCAGGAAGGCGTGATGACCGCCCTGGCCGGCTTTTCCGAAGCGGATTTCGAATCTTTGCAGGACGCTTTGGGGCAGGCCAAAGACATGATCTGGGAGTCGGATTTGCATTTCATCCAGGAAGACCGCTTTATCAAAATCTATCCGGTTGAGCCTTTGGCGGCCGGATCGCGTTATCTGGTTTACATCCTTGAAAACGCGCCTTCCGCCGAAGGGGAAAGCGGTCGGTTCGTCGATGTCAACGGCGAGCCGGTGAAAGCCCCGCTGTTGTTCGACTACCTGCGATCCCCGGAGCCGCTGATGGAACAACTGGAAAGTCTCGAACCTCTTCGCCAGCAATATCAGCCGCTTTACACGGCCATTCTTCCGGTGCTTGACGTCGAACCCACCAACACCATGGAGATTTTGACCTTCACTACGGCGGACAAGACCCTGAGCGTGACGGATTTTGGCGCCATCATGACATTTCTGGGCGATCTGCAAGCCGGCGCCGGCAAAACACTGGCAGACCTGGCGGCAACGGTTTCGGAATCGGCCAATTTGCCGTATCTCAAAAACACTGAAAACGGACCTGTCTTGGACATTTTTTCGGAATTTCAAGATATATACAAAATGACGGCGATGGTCCCTGCGAATGATGTATCGCCGGAAGCATTCACCTCTCTGAACGTGGAATCTCTGCCGGAACAGCCACATCAAGAAATCCAGGTTCCTTATGCCATCTACAACGGGCACGGTTACACCGGGTCGGTCGTCATTTATCAGCACGCCTTTTCCAGTTCAAAGGAAGGCGGGCAAGATATCGCGGATCAATTGGCGGCGCACGGCCTTTCAATTCCGGTGCTGGTCATGGATTTGCCGCTTCACGGCGAACGGGTGTCGCAACCGGGCGATCCTTCGGGCGCCGGTTTTCTCTCCGCCAACATTCCCAAAAACCGGATCAATTTGTATCAGACCTATTTTGACATGACCGTCATGTTGAACAACCTCAGAGCGGGACTGTTCGATATAGACGGGGATGGGGATGCGGATGACGTCCCGGATAAAATCCATTTCATGGGGTTTTCCGGCGGCGCCATCCTCGGTTCCGTTTTCGCCGCGTACAATGAACTCGCACTTGAAAAAATCGTGTTGAATCAACCCGGCGCCAACATGGTCTCGATCCTGGACCGTACCCAGGATCCCGCCATGTCCGCCCTTATCGACTCGCTGGGCGTTCAGAAAAACACGTTGCCCTATTTCGTGGCCCTCGGCTTCGTGCAAACCCTCATGGATCCGGCCGATCCAGTTTATTTGTCCGATGCGTCCATCATAGATAAAACCATCGCTCAAACCGGTTACGGGGCGATCATGCCCCCGGCCGTTTCAGCCGTCATCGCGGCGGATACCATCGGGTTTGCCGAAACCAGCCACATCACCGATTTTGACGATCCACTGCCGGTGCAACCGGGGCATTACCTGCTCGGCGGCAAGGAGGGGCTGGAAAATAACGGCATTCCCACGGCATTTCTCTTTGAATTTACGGTCGAGGAAGGAAGCGGTGTGGATCAGGCGTATCTGGACGCGGCCCGGGACGCCGCGTGGGAACAAATCGCTACCTTTTTTAGCGATTGATGGCGCTTTGTTTAACTAAGTGAAAACATCTCGTTCTCCTCAATAGGGGAGAACGAGATGTTTGTTTTGTGGATTTGTCGCAATTGACCCAAGGGGAATGCGGGTGACCCAATGGAAGAACTACTCTCCCGCGCGGCAAATGGCGAGCGGCGCCATCAGCAGATCTCCAGGCGCCGGCATCCTTCCCTCGATAAGGGAGCAGACCGCGAAATCTTCTCCGAAAAACGTCTCCACCCGCACCTTCCCCTCAACCTTACCGGGCACCCAGCCGGCCGGCAATCCGGTCGGGCTCGCCACCAGTTTCCCCGGCGTCGCGACATTCAGGAGGTCGCCGACCTTCAAACCTGATTTCTCTCCGGCGGACACATACAATTGCGGGGCTTCCGTGGAAAAGGCCCGGCAAAACCAGGGCATGATTCGGCTTTTCTTGACGGCGAATCCCATCACCTGGTGGAGCACGCCCTCGATGAATCCGTCGAGAAAGGCGGCGTTCTGTACCGCCGCCGATATCTCGAGAGGGGGGTATCGGTACCCTATGCCGGTGTCCACCAGAGAGATCCGGGCCAGGGCCTGTCCGGGCAGCCTGTCCGGCCACTGGAACGCCTCCACGAGCATCAGCATCCGGACGCCGGGGTAGACCCCCAGCCGTTCGGCGATGCAGCGCAGGTCCCGTTTTTCAAGGCAGTCGCTGGTGGCCAGCATTTCCCGGACTTTCTCCTCGTCCGCGACCACCACGGGGTGATCCGGGGCCGCTTCCGTCAAAACAGATCGGACCCGCCCACGGCGGTCTTCGGGTACGGCCGACGGGTCGAAAACAGTGGCGATTTTGATGGGATGGTCCAGTTGGGTTTTGGGAGCGGGCGCGGGCGGCGCGGCTTCTGCGGGCGGCGCCGTTGTCTCCGAGGCTTGCCGCATTTTTGCCGCCGGCGTTGCCTTTTGGAAA
>JAABTM010000163.1 GCA_011389855.1 Desulfobacteraceae bacterium | reverse complement strand
ATATCCGCCAGTTGGTGGTATAAGGGGATGGGGGATTGGGTGTTCAGCATGTTTTTTTATTCGCTACCGTCCGTCCTTTCGATTTTTGGAGGCAGCATCGCATTTATTGGTTAAGTTGTCAAGACAATTCAAACCAAGATGAACGCGCCTTTGTCGTAGGAGAATAGGCATGCCCGGCTTGGTCGCGTTATGAAGACAAGGTCATTGGTTGCCCAGATTCTGTTTGACTTTGAGATGGGTCTTGGGGTAATGTCCCGGAATGTATTTGATTGATATGGCAAAGAGAATTAATGAAAGGCATTCCATGGGAATAATCGCAGATTCAATAGTCGCATACGCGCAACCGCTGCTCGACGATACGGACGGCTCACACGAGCAGATGAACAAAGCCTTCGAGATCGCTCAGATGTGTTGGAATCTGGCGGTGCTGCCTGAAAAAGAGCGGGAAAAAAGAATTTCCAAATTACGGGAGCCCCTTGGGTTGAGCAAGTCCGAATTCGCCAGTTTCAGAGAATCGGTCATCGACCCCATGATTCTGAGGCATCACAAAATGTTTTCAAACACGGCATAGCCTGATACCCGCGCGACAGCCCCACGCCCACCAGCGCCCCTTCCATAACGCGTTGCGTTAAAACCAACACCCTATCAATGCGCCGCGAAACTCAACCGGCGGCCGCATCCGGTATTGACGGAGAAATCAAAAATCCCCTATACATAACGAGCGAAACATTCACCCCGATAATGGGAGCGAAAACATGGGTTGCAACGCCGCCGCTATTTTATACAAGCTCATTTTTTTCAGCACACTGATGTCGATGGTCTTCACGTCGCCGGGGCCGGCCCAGGCGGCCGAGGACGCCGCCAAAACCGAAATCCTTTTGGGCCAGTCCTGCGCCCTTAGCGGGCCGGCCAAAAATCTGGGCGAGGAAATGCGGGCCGGGCTGTTGGCCGCTTTCTCCGCCATCAACGACGCCGGCGGCATCGATGGGCGGAAGATCCGGCTGATTTCCCGGGACGACGGCTACGAGCCCCGGCGGGCGATCCTCAACACCCGGTCCCTCATCGAAGACGACGGCGTGTTCCTGCTCATCGGCGAAGTGGGCACGCCCACATCCAAGGCGGTTCTGCCCATTGTTGAAAAAACCGGCGTTCCCTTTTTCGGGCCCTTCACCGGCGCGGGGCTGCTCCGCGAGCCCTTCAAGCCGCTGGTGATAAACCTCCGGGCCAGCTACGCCCAGGAGATGGAGGCCCTCGCCCGATATCTCGTGGACCGGAAAGGATTCGACGCCGTCGCCTGTCTCTACCAAAACGACGCCTACGGGCAGGCGGGCCTCTCCGGCATCAGGGCCGCGTTGAAAAAAAGGGGACTCCAACTGGCCGCTACCGGCGATTACGAGCGCAACACCACGGCGGTAAAGAGCGCGTTGCTGAAAATCCGCCGGGCCCGGCCCCGGGCCGTGGTCATGGTGGGCGCCTACAAGCCCTGCGCCGCCTTTATCCGGCTGGCCAGGGAACTGGGCATGACCGAAACGGTTTACTGCAACATCTCTTTTGTCGGAGCCCGGGCACTGGCCGACGAATTGGGCGCGGACGGCGACGGGGTCGTCATCTCCCAGGTGGCGCCCTTCCCCGCCGACGCGTCCGTCCCCATTGTCAAAGAATACCTGGACAACATGAAAACCCACGCCCCGGACCGCCGGCCGGGTTTCGTCTCCCTGGAGGGATACATGGTCGGCAAGCTCTTCGGCATGGCGGCGGCGGACGTGGAAGGCGAGCTGACCCGGAAGGGCCTCGTCGCCGCCATGGAAACCCGGCAAACCTACGACCTCGGGGGATTCGGACTGACCTTCGGCCCCCGGGACCATCAGGGGTCGGATCGGGTGTTTCTGACCGTCATCCGCGACGGCAACGTGCAACCACTGGAGGAATAAAAAAGGACATGCGCATTTTATCGGGATTGTCGCTGCGCCGGCGGCTGATGGGCGCGTTTTTGGTCTGCGCCGCCATCACCGGGATTTCCGCGGGGGCGTCCATCCTCTCCCTCCGCTGGATTCAGGACGACATGGCCGCCGCCAACGGGAAGATCGGCGTCTATATCGAGGATCAACGGACTACTCAGACCGCGATTCTGCCCCTCCAGACGCTGGTGGTGGACATTTTAAACAGCGGGGACGAGGCGGCCTTCGAGGACGTGGCGGCCCGGTTCGACGCCTACCTCGCGACCCACGAGGCGTCCCCCAAGGCATCCCTTGAAGGATCCCCCGAAGCATCCCCTGAAGCATCCGATAAAGCATCCGATGAAGCAAACGCCAAAGACGACCGGCTCCGGCTCGTGGACGATATCCAGAATCTGCTCTCTCTCAAACAGGACCAGATCCTGACCCTGGCAGACGTCGCCGGGCTGGGCCGCCGGAGCGCCGCCGCCATCGACGCCGTCTCCGCCGGGGTCGCCATCGCGGTGACCGACGTGGAATCCGCCTCCCTCCGCAAGATCGATTCCACCATCGACGAGATCCGGCGCGGCGTCAACTCCATGACCGCGCCCATGGACGACGCCTTCAACGCCATCAAGGACGCTCTTTCCATCCGGGCTCTGGCCGCCGAGCTGGACGCCCGGACCAAGGACGCCTTCCTCACGTCCGACCCCGCCTTGACCGCCTATATCGGAACCGAGATCGACGGCCTGCTGGCCGGCCTTTCCCAACGCCTTCTCCGCCTGCCGGAAAATCCGGCCGCCGGGCAAATCGAAGGGCGCATCGGCGAATACCGGGACCTGGTCGACCGGATCATGGCTTCCAAGAACGCGCTTTCGACGGGCGGCGGAACCTGGGTGCGGCTGTCGGATGACCTGATGACCCTGGCCCGGAAAAGCCGGGAAATGTACGACGCCATCACCAAACGAGCCGTGACCGTCGTCGACGATGTGGAATTCGACGCCCTCATGGGGATCGAAACGCTCGTCGAACGGGTCGACCGGGATTTCAAAACCCTGGTCCAACCCGTCGATACCGCCATCGCCGCCATCAAGACGTCCCTGACCCTCAAGGCCCAGGTCCACGATCTCGACGCCCGCGTTAAGGGAGCGCTGATCGCCGCCGACCCGGCCGTGCTCGAAGTCGCCCGGTCGGAAATCGGCGCGGTGATCGGCTCGGCCCGAAAAGGACTAACGGAGATCGCCGAAACCAAAGCGGCCGCCAAAATCGGCGACGGCCTGTCGCGACTCGAATCGGCCGCCGGATCACTGCTGGACGCCAAAACCCGTCTCATAACAATCGAAAGCCGGTTGAACGCGGTCGCTTCAGCCATTTACGGCCGGATCGCCATCCTGAACAACGCCCTCCTCGAAGCCGGACGCCGCATGAAAAACGACGCCGACGCGACCCTGCAAGAAAGCGAAGAAACCGTGCTCGGATGGCAGCGGACCCAAATCGTCATCGGCGTGGCCGCCGTAGGGCTCGCCTTCCTGTTCGGCATCATCGTTTCCGGCCGCATCGCCCGCCCCCTCGACCGGATCATCGGACGCCTCCGGAACAGCGCCGGCAAAATGACCCTCCGGGCCGATGAAATCGCCGCCGTCAGTCAGACCCTGGCCGAAAATGCATCCACCCAGGCGGCGTCCATTGAGGAAAGCGCCGCCTCGCTGGAGGAAATCGGCGCCGCCAGCGCGGAGACTGCGGAACTGAGCGCGGGGTCTGAAAAGCTGATGGCCATGAACATCGAAAAATCGGCCGAGTCCCTGAAGGCGCTCATCGACGTCACCCGGAACATCAACCGGGTCGAGGCCGACAGCGGCCAGATCGGAACGGTCATCAAAACCATCGACGAAATCGCCTTCCAGACCAACCTGCTGGCCCTGAACGCGGCCGTGGAAGCGGCCCGGGCCGGTGAAAACGGCGCCGGATTCATGGTGGTGGCCGGGGAAGTGCGGAACCTGGCCGGCCGGGCCGGAGAAGCCGCCAAGACCACGGAAGAACTGCTGGCGGGGATCTCCACGCGGATCGCCGAAGTGGCCGGGGCCATCAAGCGCGTCCACGCGGATTTCGACGACATCATCGAAACCGCGACCCAAATGGGGGACAAGATCGCCGGCATCTCCGAAGCCTGCCGGGAGCAGACCGGCGGCATCGACCAGGTCGGCCAGTCCATCGCCCGGATCGACGAAGTCGGTCAGGGCCTGGCGGCCAGCGCCGAAGAATCCGCCGTCGCCTCGGAGGCCGTGGACGCCCAGGCCCGCGAGATGGGGGGAGTAGTGAGTGACTTGACGCGGCTGGTGGCGGGAGGACGGACGCCGCGCACCCCCGAGCAGCATCAAAGCAGCGGAATTCAGGACGACGCTGAAACCGCTAAACCGCCGGTGACGGTTTAATCAATAAAATCAAGGTTCAGGCGAGGCGATTTACAATACGGACAACGGGCAGCCCAACGCCAACGAGAAGATTATGGTGGATTATATTGATGAGGGTGAGATTTCGGGGTTGATTGCGGGGAAGGGTTGAGTTTTTTGTCTGAACATCTGTTGGATTCAAAGAGCATAACAAACTTTTTATTGATGGCGAGGAATTTGATATATGAAAACGATAGAACTGACAAAGACATATATGACGATTGAAGAACTTCTTGAAATAGCGGATGGCGAGGTCATTGTCCTAAGCCATTCCGGCAACCGAAAATTTATTGTTGCTCCTGTTGATGAATTTGATCTTGAAGTTGAATCACTGCGCAACAATAAAGAATTCATGGCCTATCTGGATGAAATTTCCGCTCAAGAAGCCACAATTCCGCTTGAAGATGTTGAAAAGACGCTGGACTTATAATTTTTTGCGCGGAGCGAAAACAAGACCATGAGCGACTATCAGAATTACATCGACAACCTGGTGAAGCAACCCCTTGAAATCAAGATGAAATCCCTTGTTGCCGAAATCCGGAAAATATGGGAAGACAACAGGGCGGCTCTGAAGAGGTTCAAGGGGGTGGAAAAGGACATTGACGGCCGGCTGAAAACCCTGGATCGTCGGTTGAAGACCTGTCCGCGTTTGCGTCGGAATTGAAAGAGCGGCTTCCCTTGCTCAATCAGGTGAAACAGAATCTTGACGACTTGAATCAATACGCGACCATCAGCGACGCGCTGAAGCAGACCATCCGGAATTTGGGAGATTACTGCATGAACAACCTGTCTTTGGATGAAATCCTGAAAGCCTCGGAAGGGACGGAGAATGTAAAGCAGCAGGCGGAGGCTCAGAAATCCGCATTCGAGCAGTTGCAGACCGCTTACATGGTCAATGAAAAGCTGATCGGCTTTTTTGAAGGCGTGGATCAGCAATTCAAAAACCTGATGCAATATCAAAACATTAACTCGGAGACGGTGACCGCGTTCACGGGCGTGTTCAACCAAAACGCCGAGTTGCTGGCAGGCTTGAAATTCCAGATCGGGCGGATGAAAAGCGATGTTTTGGACAATAGCGCCGAATTGCAGCGGTTGGTGGCGTATTGCCGGCGGGAAATGATGTTGCAGGAAGCCGGGCATTGTCATGGGGAATTGGGGAAGGTGCTGGAATCGGAGCGGGAAAGACTGGAAGCGGAGTGGAGACGGCAGGAGGAGATGGAGAAGCAGGAGGCGGAGCGGAAGCGGCAGGAGGAATTGAGAAAAAAAGAAGAATTGAGAAAAAAAGAAGAGGAAAGACAGAGACGTCAAGGCTGGCTGATCGACAACAATAACGGCACGGTATCGGACCCCAAAACCGGTCTGATGTGGGCGGCGGAAGACAATGGATGCGATATCAATTGGGATGATGCAAAGGCGTATTGCGAAAATTTCAGACATCGCTGACAAAAACCAACAATCCATGCTAAACTTCAACGAACAAGACAAAGGCTACAAAGACTGCCTGCAACTGGCCCGCGAAGGCAAAAAGAAGCATGACTTCAACTCAAACCAGTTGGAAGAAACCCAGGCGGAGAGGAGGCAACACCATGACAAATGAGACCATTTTTCGTCCAACCGTTGTGAGAACAAACCGGGGGCTGTCCATTGCGGGTACGCGCATCACTTTGTACCAGATCATGGATTACATTAAAGCCAATGAATCGCCCGAGGTGATTAGAGACCATTTTCGTCTGACCATTAAACAAACCGAAGATGTTCTGGACTATATCAAGGCGCATTACGACGAGGTCGAAAAAGAATATCTGAGGATCGTGGCGCAAGCTGAAGAAAACAGGCGATATTGGGAGGAGCGCAACAAAGAGCGATTTGCTGAAATCGCAAAGCTTCCAAGAAAACCGGAACATGAAGCGGTCTGGGCCAAACTTGATCAATGGAAAGCGAAGCTGGCGCAAAATGAATGTTATACTGATTGACCATAACATGGAAGGACAGGCTGTTTTGTTGTGGGACACTCTCAAAAAATCCGGCTTTCTAAATTTACTTCCAATGAAAATGGTCATGTTTTCGGACGTCGGTTTGGCTGAAAACAGCAACGACAGGGAAGTATGGCGTTTTGCCCAAGCCAATCAAATGATTTTGCTGACGGACAACCGAAGCGCCCATGAGCCCGACTCGTTGGAACAAACAATTCGAGAAGAAAACAAGCTGGATTCGCTGCCGGTCCTCACAATCGGTCGTTTAGACAGGATTAAAGAAAATATCTATCGTGAGAAATGCGCGGAACGGATGGTTGAGATCGTTTTCGAACTGGAAAACCATGTTGGGATTGGTCGTATTTTTATCCCATAAAGTCAAGAAAGTATTTTCCCAATAAACGCCTCATGCTAAACTTCAACGAACAAGACAAAGGCTACAAAGACGGCCTGAAACTGGCCCGCGAAGGCAAAAGGAAGCATTATTTCCATTTTAACAAACTGAAAGCCTTCTTTTCATCCCACGCCCTCGACACCTACATCGACGGCGTCAACAAAGGATATCTGGACGGCCTGCGGGAGCAGAACATCGTCCATCAAACCGCCCCGCTCATCGACGACCGGCAGCGACAAGAAATCAAACAACCGTTTGCCAACCAAAACCAACCATCGCCCCCTGCTTGATCAGATGAAATAGTTTTCACAAAAACACCTTGTAATCCGTGTTCAACGCCTCGGCCAGACGACGGGCCATTTCCTTGCCGATAGGTCTTTTCCCGTTTTCCATCTCCGAGATGTGATGTCGCTTGATGTCCAGTTCCCGTGCCAACTGGGCTTGGGTGAGGTTCTCACGATACCTCAGCCCCTTTATGGCGCTTCCTGGGTGAAGATCCGGAAATACCGCATCGAGAGAAAGGGCATCGTCTTCATCTCCCTTTCCTTCGATTGAATATTGAACATCCGTCAAATCGAGCACGCTCTCTATCATCGACCTGACTTTATACTGCTGGTCCGACGGTATTCGAAGGCGAATCTCAGCAAAGTTTTCCATATTCAGCCTTTTCATGGGTTCCGATTATCAATTCAACCGATCTTGCTATCAGCCACATGCAACGCCACATCCGAGCCCGCAAGAACATCGGCGATCTCCCGGGGCGGTTTCCGATCCGTGAACAGCGCGTCGATTTCGCGGATGTGGGCCATGCGGACCATGGCGTTGCGGCCGAATTTGGTGTGGTCGGCGGCGAGGAAGACCTTTCGGGAGTTGGCGATGATGGCCTGGGCCGCCCCGACTTCCCGGTAGTCGAAATCCAGCAGGGCGCCGTCCAGGTCGATGCCGCTGATGCCGATGATGCCGAAATCGACTTTGAACTGGCGGATGAAATCAATGGTGGCGTGGCCGGTGACGCCGCGGTCCTTGCCCCGGACAACGCCGGAGGCCACGATCACCTCGAAATTTTCGTTTCCGCTCATCATGGCCGCCACGTTCAGGTTGTTGGTGATCACCCGAAGCCGTTCCTTTTCCATCAACTCCCGGGCCACCTCCTCGGTGGTGGTGCCGATATTGATGAATAAAGACGACTTGTTGGGGACCTGTTTGGCCAGGGCCTGGGCGATGCGCTTTTTCTCCTGCAAACACAGGATTTTCCGGGCCGTGTAGGCGTAATTCTCGACGCTGGAGGGCAGCCCCGCCCCGCCGTGGTGCCGGCGCAGCAATCCGACGGCCGAAAGGCTGTTGATGTCGCGGCGGATTGTCTGGGGGGTGACGTCGAAATGGCGGGAGAGATTTTCGATGGATTCAAACCCTTTCCCCCGCACGATGTCCAGGATCTCCTGCTGGCGCTGCCCCAAGGTGTGGGGCTGGGCGGGTTCGCTCTCCGAGAGGAAATCACCGGGTTCGCATGTCGGGTCGGCGGAAGGTCCAGGGGATTTAACATTCGGCATAATCTATCCTTTCCGGCTTGTATCACATCGCACCATAGCACCCCCTCCGGCCTTTCACAAGTGAAAATCATTTGACATCAATCCATCTATCGCCGAAAATAATTCACATATATTTGATGTTACAATATTTTGTTTGAATTTATAACGGTTTTCGGTGTCTATTTTTTCTTTTACGAAACCGAAAATCGGCCAAAATGTCATTTTCCGAAAATTAATTCTTGCAATTTCTATTTTCGTATGGCATTAAATCGATCAGATGCTGACTTTCGTTTTTTTACTGATCCAATCTACAGGAGACGCTGTTTGCATACCCAGGGGTGCTCCCGGAAACCATCAACAACTCCATCTCAAATCGCCGAAAGCACCTGGAACCTGACGCCGTAAAGGCGCTGTTTTTCTCCGGGCGAACCGCATCCCCTTCGGGCGGGCGGCCCGATTTTACGCCATCCATAAAGCCCAAAAAAGGGCGGGGACATCGGATAAACATGAGTGGCTTTTTGGCCCCGGCCCGCTGGTTTAAAAATCTCTTCTTCCCGCCCTTTTCCGAGCGGGAGATCCTGATCCTCGCCTATATCTTCCTGCTGGTCTGCGTGGAGTTCGGACGGCCCGTGGTGGAAAACCTGCCGGCCGCCGGACGGTATATCGGCGTCGTATTCATGGCGGGACCCCTCGGCCTGGCCGTCGCGGCGCTGATGGGGTTCTGGATCGTCGTGGGGCTCCGCCGGCTGGCCGTGATCCTCCGGTCCCTGTACCGGATGGCCGGGACTTCGGCCCCCATGAGCGGGACGGAAAAGCGGATCTTCGCCTTTCTGTTCTACTTCACCCTCTCGGGCGTCTCCCTGGCGGCCCTGGGCGCCGAATTTCTCGACCCCCGCTACGAAGTGCCGGGCGTCATCGACGCCCCTTCTCTCCTGTCCGACCTGCCGGGCTTCGATGCGGCCCGGGAGGGCGGACTTCTGGCGGCCCTCAACCGCGCCATCATCCTGTTCGTGGCCTTGCGCGCCCTGGCGACCTTCCTGCTGACCTGGATGGCCCGCCGGGCCGGTTCCCTTGATTTTCTGGGCCGGCATGTGGACGACCATCAGATATCGCCCCTTTTCCTGGTCTGGATCGGCTTGATCACGCCGCCGATATACATCGTCGTCCGGTACGCCTACGTGTTGCCCAGCGCCGTGACCCTGGTCTATTTCTACGTTTCGGAAATCCTTTATCTCGTGGACCGGCTGGACCGGATTCAACGCCTCAACCGGGCGGTTTTGGGATCCGTCGCCGTTCTGGCGGCGACCGGCCTCGCCGCCGGAGTCGTCTTCCTGGAGCTGAAAAAAGCCGATGTCGCCCTCCGGCACTGGCGGGAAGCGGGGACGGCGGCCCTGCTGGACGGGGACCCGGCCGCGGCGACGGCGGACCTGGAACGGGCTTTGGAGATCGCCCTCCGCCGGTACGGCGCTGGAGATCTCCGGACGGCGCGTCTCCACCAGCGGCTGGGGATCGCCCGGTTCCACAAGGGCGATCCGGCGGGCGCCATCCGGCATCACGAGCGGGCCGTCGCCGTGTTCAGCGCCGATTCGTCGTCCCCGCCCGGGTGGACGGCGACGAGCCTCCGGTACCTGGGATTGGCCCACCTCCGGTTGTCGGACCCGGAGCGGGCCGCGGCCCACCTGTCTCGGGCGCTGACGCTCCAGGAAGGGCGGCGCCCCCGCGATCCGCGATCCGTGATGGCGATCCGGACGGATTTAGGCATGGCGCGCTTCGCCGCCGGGGACGACGCGACGGCCGCCCAATGGTTCAGGGCCGCCCTCGATACCCTCGCGGAACTGGAAACCGACGACCCGGCGGACGCGATCCGGCTCCGGCATCAACTGGGACGGGCCTCCGACCGCATGGGCGACGTCGATGGCGCGTTGGCGGCCTGGGAGGCGGCCCTGTCCCACGGGACGGCCCGGTTCGAGGCCGTCGTCCAGGCCCCGGAGGCGGTCTATGCCCGGCTCGGCCTGATCCACTATTCGGCCGGCCGCTATAAACAAGCGGCCCGCTACCTGGAGCGGGCCGACGCCCGGTACGCCGCGACGCTCCCCGAAGATCACCCGAAGCGGCGTGCCCTGGCCTATCCCCTGGGGGCGGCCCTGACGCGACTCGGCGAGACCCGGGGCGTCTATCGGCTGGAGCGGCTCCTGCGCCGGGCTGAATCCGGGGCGCGATACGACGCGCCGGTTCTGGCCCGCCTCCATTACCATATCGGCTTGGGCTACGACGCGGTGGAAAACTTCCAGACGGCGGTGAACCACCTGGCCAGGGCGCTTACCTTGTGGCGGGCGTCGGCTACGACGAAAGACAGGGGGCCGGCGGCGCCCGCGGTTCTCGGTCCCCACTACGAACCGTCCCTGGCCGGCGAGGAAGCGGCCCTGGTGGCGCTGTTGGAAAAAAACGCCGCCCGGTGGCTGGAGACCTTCCGGGATCATTACGTCAACCCGGACCTGGCGTTGGGGCTTTACCACGCGGGCGTCTTTCGGGCCGAGCGGGGAGAGACCGGGAAAGCCAGGCCGCTCCTGACGGCCGCCCTGGAGATGCAGGACGCGGCCCGGGGGCCGGATCATCCGGCGACGCGGCGGACGCGGGCGGCCCTGGCGAAAATCGAAAGCGGGCGCTTAGAGCCGCCTTAGCAATGGCGCCCGGGCATCATGCGCGCCATGCGCGCCCGTCTGATTGAAACCGGCGAAAGAAAAAAGCCGGCGCCGTCCCCTTTGCCGCTTGACAGACCACCGTCGTTTTGCTTAAAAGACCTTTTGATTTTTTGATTTGTTGGCTTTTCAGCAAGTTATTTTGATTTATCTCACATCGAAAGGAGCGCAGCATGGCCGACTACACCATCAACCTGTTTCTGAACGACGACAATCTCAAGAAAATCGAAGGCG
Source organism: Desulfobacteraceae bacterium (assembly GCA_011389855.1). GTDB lineage: Bacteria > Desulfobacterota > Desulfobacteria > Desulfobacterales > JAABSP01 > JAABTD01. The sequence goes on along the minus strand of JAABTM010000163.1, from coordinate 324 downwards.
CGGGGCTGGCCGACAGCGTCACGACCGTGGACGGCAAAAAGGCGGTTCAGGTGCCCATGTCCGCCAAGGAGAAGAAAAAGCTGGCCAAGGGGTTTCCGGAGATGACCTTCGACGACAACACCTGCGAATTGCCCCCCGAGGCGGCGGACAAACTCTGCGACATCATCGCGGATGCGAAGACCCTCGACGTGATGAAAATGGCCATCATGAAGCTGTACAACCCGCTGGCGGGCAAAGCCCCCCGATCGGCGCAGCGGTAGGCGCCGCCCCACCCTTCCCCCAAACCGGCAAAAAGTGATTTGATCCCCCCTCCGCTTTTTGTCG
>JAABTM010000459.1 GCA_011389855.1 Desulfobacteraceae bacterium | reverse complement strand
AAAAACAGCGGGCCCAGCCCGAGGAGATGGATCTTTTCCAGCTCGGCTGGACCGGCGACAACGGCGACCCGGACAACTTCCTGGCGGTCCTCCTGGACGGCATGGCCGACCCCAACGTCCGGACCCAGTGGAAAAACGAGGAATACCACGACCTCATCCTCGAGGCCAAGCAGGCCCTGAAGAAGGAGGAGCGGATCCGGCTGTATAAAGAAGCCCAGGCGCTGATCCACGAAGAAGTGCCGCTCATCAACATCGCCCACTCCCTGGTGGTCTGGCCCATGAAGCAGCGGGTGATGAACTTCAAGCTCCACCCCACCGCCAGCGTGCGGATGCACAACGTCTGGCTGAAGTAAGGCGGCATTGAAGAAGTTCATCTTCCACAGGGTTCTCTCCCTCATTCCGACGTTGCTGGGGATCTCGATTCTGGTCTTTCTCATGATCCAGTTGATCCCCGGCGACCCGGCTGAAATGATGCTTGGCGAACGGGCCTCGGAATCGGCCCTTGTTGAACTGAGGGAACGACTGGGGCTCGACCAGCCCATCTACGTGCAGTACGGCCGCTTCATGGGCCGGCTGCTCCAGGGGGATCTGGGCCGGGCCCTCCGCACCAACGAGAAGATCACCACCGAGATTTTCGAGCGGTTCCCCGCCACGGTGGAACTCTCCCTGGCGGCCATCCTCATCGCCACGGTGCTGGGGATGTTCGCCGGGATCATCTCCGCCACCCGCCAGTATTCCATCTTCGACTACGTGAGCATGGTCTTTTCCCTCATCGGCGTCTCCATGCCCATCTTCTGGCTGGGGCTGGTGCTGATGATCATCTTCTCGGTGAACCTGGGACTGGTCCCCTTGTCGGGGCGGCTCTCCTACAATATCGACATCGATGTCGTCACGAACCTGTATGTGCTCGACAGCATCATCACCCACAACTGGGCCGCCTTCAAGGACGCCGTCTGGCACCTCATTCTGCCGGCTTTCACGCTGTCGACAATCCCCATGGCCACCATCTCCCGGATAACGCGATCCAGCATGCTGGAGGTGCTGCGCCAGGACTACATCCGGACGGCCCGGGCCAAGGGACTCTCGTTGTGGGTGGTCCACTACAAGCACGCCCTGAAAAACGCCATGATCCCCATCATCACGGTGGTGGGGCTCCAGTTCGGCATCCTCCTGGGGGGCGCGATTTTGACGGAAACCATCTTCGCCTGGCCCGGCATCGGCCTCTGGATCTTGAACGGCGTCTACGCCCGGGACTTCAACGCCGTCCAGGGCGGCACCATGTTCATCGCCACGGTATTCGTGACCATTAACCTGGTGGTGGATATTTTGTATGCGTGGGTGAATCCGAGGATTAAGGTGAATTGAGTTGCTCAATGAGAAATTAAAAAGCGGCCTTGATCATCGTTTCGGCCAGCTCCGCGCCCAGACCTGCGAGGTTTCTAAAACCTCGCAGGTCTTCGTCCATATTTTGCACGACATTCTTTTTGATTCTGAATCTCAGGCCATTGAATGCATGCATGCTTCAGAGCGGGTTTTGGCAAGGGATTGGAATTTGCCGGAGGAGGACGAAGCTTGGGAAAATTTGTAAAAGGCGATGTTGTCATCATTCCTTTTCCCTTTACTGATTTGTCAAAAAATAAGAAGTTGAAAAAGGCGAAGACAGATGAAGTGATCGATAAGCTTTTTGAAATTTTTAAAGGAGAATAGTCCATGGGATCCTCAGTGATGAGGAACGGAGGACCATATTTGAATTATACCGCAAATGATCACATATCGGTTATGCGAAAAACGGAGACGGTCATATGAGCAGTGCGACTGAAACCGTCTCCCCACAGCTCGCTCAGCCCGCCGAAATCTCCAGGGGCCCCCTCGCCGAAGCCCTCCTCCGGCTCCGGAAGAACAAGATCGCCGTGGCCGGGCTGATCATCATCTGCGGCTTTCTGATCATGGCGCTCTTCGCGCCGTTGATCGCGCCCCATGATCCCCTGGAACAATCCCTCTATGACAAGCTCAAGCCGCCCTTCTGGTATGCGGAAGGCGACTGGCGATACCCTCTGGGTACCGACGATTTCGGCCGGGATCTGTTGAGCCGGATCATCCACGGCGCCCGCATTTCCATGATCGTGGGGGTGGTGGCCGTGGCCATCGCGCTTTTTTTCGGGACCCTGGCCGGGGCTGCGGCCGGTTTCTACGGCGGCCGGGTCGACAACCTCATCATGCGGCTGATGGACATCCTGCTGGCCTTTCCACCGATCCTGCTGGCCATCGTCATCGTGGCGTTCATGGGGCCGAGCCTCAGAAACGCCATGGTGGCCATCGGCGTGGTCAACATCCCCCGGTACGCCCGGCTCGTCCGGGGGTCGGTGATGGAGGAATACTCCAAGGATTACGTCCAGGGGGCCCGCGCCCTTGGTGCCCGGGATCCCCGGCTGATCTTCGTCCACATTCTCCCCAACTGCCTCGCGCCGCTCATCGTCCAGACCACCCTGGGGTTCGCCTCGGCCATCCTGGAGGCCGCGGCCCTCAGCTTCCTGGGCCTGGGCGCCCAGCCGCCCACGCCGGAATGGGGCGCCATGCTGGCCAACGGGCGGGCCCTGATCCTCCGGGCCTGGTGGGCCGTCACTTTTCCGGGGATCATGATCCTTTTGGCGGTGCTGGGGTTCAACCTCCTGGGCGACGGCCTCCGGGACGCCCTCGATCCCCGGTTGCGGGAGTAGGATGCGGACATGACCCAACCCCTGCTCGACGTCATCAATCTCAAGACCTATTTCTTCACGGACCGGGGCATCGCCCAGGCGGTGGACGATGTGAGCTTTCGCCTCCACTCCGGCCGGACCCTCGCCATCGTGGGGGAATCCGGGTGCGGCAAGAGCGTCACCGCCCTTTCGGTCATGGGCCTCATTCCCCGGCCGCCGGGCCGGATCGTGGCGGGACAAATCCTGTTCGATGGAAAGGACCTTGTCGGCCTTCCCGAGTCCCAAATGCGCCGGATCCGGGGCAATCAGATCTCCATGATCTTCCAGGAGCCCATGACCTCCCTCAATCCCGTGTTCCGGGTGGGGGACCAGATCACCGAGGTCCTGCAACTCCATCAGAAACTGGACCGAAAGGCGGCCCTGGCCAAGACCGTGGACCTGCTCCAGCAGGTAGGCATCCCCTCCCCCGAAAGCCGGGTGGGCGATTACCCCCACCAGATGAGCGGCGGCATGCGCCAGCGGGTGATGATCGCCATGGCCCTGGCCTGCGATCCCCGGCTGATCATCGCCGACGAGCCCACCACCGCCCTGGACGTGACCATCCAGGCCCAGATCCTCGAGCTGATGCGGAACCTGAGCGAGTCCACGGGGACCGCCATTCTGCTGATCACCCA
>JAABTM010000162.1 GCA_011389855.1 Desulfobacteraceae bacterium | reverse complement strand
ATGAATATACCAACAAGGCCAATTCGAGAGATCGCTCACCGCCGGCCGCGCGGGAGTGAACTCCCACGCTATTTTGTCATGTCCTTACAGGACATTTTTGGGCGATTCCAGTCCTGTAGGGACGACGCATAGTAGCGTGGGAATTCATTCCCGCGCGGTCGGGCGGAATCAAATTTGCGTATAATTATTCCTGCAATTCACCTAAGTCCGCTGAACTCATCATCGCGCCAGAAGCCCAACAGGGCATTGATGAGGCGTATAGCTGGTATAAAGACCGAAGATACGGATTAGGCGAGGCATTTAAAAAACGGAAAAAGCGCCTAAGTTGAACGAGCATAAATGTCGAACAATCGAGACAAACCATGGAAACACCAACAGACGCCGTCCTCCGGTTCATCCAGGAGACCACCTGGGATGCCCTGCCCCCCGAAGTCCAACACCAATCCAAACGATGCCTCCTGGACGCCCTTGGCGCGCTGATCGCCGGAACGGCCGCTCCGGTGTCCAAACTGATGACCCAGGTAGCCCACGAACAGTTCGGCGGCGACGGCGCCACGATCCTCGTGGACGGCTCGCGGACCTCCCTCATCGGCGCCGCCCTGGCCAACGGGTTCGCCGCCAACGCCCTGGACATCGACGACGGCTTTCGTCTCGTCAAGGGGCACCCCGGAACCTGCATCCTGCCGGTGATCCTGGCCGCCGGGGAACGATCAAATCCCACCGGGACGGAATTCCTGACGGCATTCGTCGTCGGCTATGAAACCGCCATCCGGGCCGGCCTGATCCTCCATGCCGCCCACCGCACCTACCACTGCTCGGGTTCCTGGGGCGCCCTGGGCGGGGCCGCCGCCGGGGGACGACTCCTGGGGCTCGACCCGGACATGCTGCGCCAGGCCATGGGCGCCGCCGAATACCACGCCCCCTTCGCCCCCATGATGAAGGGGATCGCCGTCCCATCCATGGTCAAGGACGCCATCGGATGGGGATGCATGGCGGCCATGTCCGCCGTGGTCATGGCCGAAAAAGGGTTCACCGGCATCCAGCCCCTGTTCGACGACGGGCCGGAACCCGCCTGGATCGACAGCCTCGGCCGGGAGTACATGTTCCTCAACCTCTACTTCAAACCCTACTCCGCCTGCCGATGGGCCCAACCCGCGGTAGAGGGGGCCCTGAAAATTCAGCGGGACGCCGGTCTGTCCCCGTCGGACATCGCCGCCATCAACGTCGCCACCTTCACCGAAGCCGCCGCCCTGACCCGCGCCTACCCCGCCGACACCGAAGAAGCCCAGTACAACATGGCCTTCCCCATCGCCGCGGCCCTGCTGGACGGCGAAGTCGGCCCGGCCCAGACCCTGCCGCCCCGCCTCTTCGACGCCGACATCCGCGCCCTCATGGACCGGATCCACGTGACCACGGCCGACCGCTTCAACCGCGAATTCCCGGCCAGGGCCCTGGCCGAGGTCGTGATCGAGACGGCGGATGGCCGGTCCATCAGATCGGGCGTCATGTCCGCCAAATGGGATGCGGCCAGCGGGCTTCCCACGGATGCGGAACTGGAGGCCAAATTTTCATGGCTCGTGGAACCGATCCTCGGGGAGGAAACGGCATCGAAAATCGCCGAGACGGTCCGGGGTTTTGACCGAGTCGAGCAATTCAGGGATTTAATTCAAATCTGTTCCAAATCATGATAAAGCGATAGCCAGAGACGGCTTCCAGCCGGCTTTATGGATTCAGCCTGGGATTTCAATCCCAGGTTTCATTTCCGCAATACCACGACGAACTCATAGCCGTTGTCGATGAACTCGGGGTGCGGATATCCCCTGTCGAGCATGGGCTTGATGATCTTTTCGGGAACGCCCAGCCCCAGGTGCTCGACATAACCGTAGTTTTCCACGAATTTCATGAGCACCGGGTTGCGGGCGAAGCTGGCGCCGGTCTGGACCATTTCCAGGGTCAGGGTGTTCGGCAATCTGCCGGGCGACCGGATTTCGATCCGGTCGGAGAAAATCAATACCTGAACCTGCCCGCCCAGAAGGGCGTAATCCCGGTGAACGAGGGCATTGGTGATGGCTTCCCGCAAGGTTTCGATGGGATACTCGGGTTCGGAGATCCGCCGGATTCCCTTCATGTAACCCACGGTCCGGATGTTGGATTCCACGAATCGAATCGCGTCCTCGATCAATCCGTATTCCACGTTGACGCCGCCGGACGAATAGGGGGTGAGCGGACCATCCAGGAATTTGTGGTCCGTCATGGCATAGTCCTTTTGCGCCCCCTTGAACACCGCGCACCGAACGCCGGCGGATGCCACGAACTGGCTGGGTTCCCGAAGGAACAGCAGCACGCCGGCCAGGGTGGCCACGGCGCGGTCTTCAATGGTCGAGGCGATTCTGGATGCGATACACAGGGGGATGCGCCGGTCCAGATACTGTTTTTCGGTAAGGTGTTTGATCTCGGTGAAATACTGCCGGATTCGCCGTTCGTCCAGATAGTCGAGATCCACTTCAGGCGCCGGGGACACATCGTAATGCACAGCGGGATGATTCGCATACAGGATCGCGATCTGGTCGGGCGTCGCCAAACGGCATGTCGTGCCGGAGCGGATATAGTAGAGGGTTTTTTCATTTTTGACGATATAGTAGGGTTTCTGGACGCCTTTTTCGAGCGAGATGGCCAGAACGGTTTTGCCCTGGATGTCGATGGCGTTGATTTCCGGTATGATGGGCGGTTTGACCCGGTTCTGACAAACCTGATAAATCGCGTTCATCCTTTTGTCCGACGATCCGGAAATCCCGGAGACAGCGGCGTCATCCTCAACCCCTAAAAGGATCGTGCCGCCCTGACCGTTTAAAAACGACACCATCGCAATGGCCAGTTCCTCGTTGGAAACAGCGTCCGACTTGAACTCAACGCGCGAATTTTCACCTTTGCGCAATAAGGCATGGACATCATCGGCGTTCATACCCCCTACTCCACCCCCGCAATCACCTCGATCTCCACATCCAACCCATCATCGATCCCCGCCACCGCCACGCAATTCCGGGCCGGCAAATCATTTGGAAAAAACTTCCGGTAGACCGCGTTCATCTCATCTTTGAATTTCATGTCCGAAATATACACATCGCTGCGCACCACCTTGTCCAGGGACGATCCGGCCGCTTCCAGGATGACGCCGATATTCGTCAAAATGCGCTCGGTCTGCTCGGCCACGCTGCCATGAGCCGGCTTGTTGGTCGCCGGGTCTTCCGACGTTTGCCCGGCCACGAAGATCAGATTGCCGTACTTGATGGCTTGAGAATAGGGGCCGGGATCGGGGGCTTTTTCGGTGTAGACGACTTCTTTTTTCATCGAGATTCTCCCGCTTTTCACTTCACAAACAACTTCCGCTCAAACTCAACAAACGCCTCGCACCCATCCTCGGTCACATAAATCGGCTCGCTGCACTCGAACCCGAACTTGTCGAGCCAGATGCCGGGCATGACGTGGATCGTCATGTTGGGCTGGAAGACATTCTTGTCTCCGGGACGCAGGCTCACCGTGTGCTCGCCCCAGTCGGGCGGATAGTTGAGCCCGTAGGCGTACCCGATGCGCGATTCCTTGACCACCTTCGACCCCGAAATGGCCGACCGCCATTTGGCCTCCACCTCTTCCCCCGTGACGCCGGGCTTGATGAAGGCCAGCACCTCGTTGAGGCCGTCCACCACCGCTTTTGCGATGTCCGCCAGTTCAGCCGGCGGTTCGCCGATGATCACCGTCCGGGACAGCGGCGCGTGATACCGGTATTTGCAACCCGACAGCTCCAGCAGCACGATATCGCCCGATTCGTACCGGCGGTCCACCCACGACAAGTGGGCCGTGGACGTCCGGATCCCCGACGGCATGATGGGAAAGATGGCGCTGTGATCGCCGGTGAACTCCGGCGTGCCGCTGATCTGGGCATGATAAACGGCTGCGGCCGCATCGCCTTCCCGGACCCCGACATCGATCGCATCGATGGCCGTCCGCATCACGTTTTCCACGATCCGCGACGCCATCTTCATGTAGTCGATCTCTTTGTCCGACTTGACCAGCCGCGCCCAGTTGACCAGCGCGTTGGCGTTTTTGATGCCGGCTTCCGGCAGACCGTCCAGCAGCGACTCCAGGCACTGGCCCGTGAAGTAGTAGTTGTCCATCTCCACGCCCAGGTTCCGCCGCTCGCAGCCCCGATCCCTGAGCAGATCCGCCACGAAATCCATGGGATGTTTCAGGTTGGACTGGACGTAATCGTCGGTGTACCCGACGATGTTCTCGTCCGCCAGCCAGGTGGTCAGCCGGGCCCCGTTGGAATCCTGCATGCGGCCGAACCAGACCGGCTCGTCCCGGTCCATGAAGACCAGCACGCCCTGATGGACGTAAAACGACCACCCGTCGTACCCCGTCAAATAATTCATATTCGCCGGGTCGGTCACCAGCAACACCTCCATGCCCTGGCGGTACATGGATTCCTTCACTTTTCGGAGGCGTTCCTGGAATTCGGACGCTTCGAAATGGAGCAGTTTGTCTTGTGAAATCATTTTTTCAGTTCGTCATTGTTTTTGGGTCGGACAGGACCATCGTCAATCATTTGAGACTGTCCGGCCATAGATCCATCTTGCAAGGTCTTCATAAAAACCGAAACAATCATCATGGTTGAAATCTATTCGCATTTCGGGGAATAGATCCAGATTTCTTTTCAGAAATGCAATACATGATTCGATTTGAAACGCTACGGTCGGCGGATCTTCGAAAACCGCGTCTTTGGTCACCGCTTCCCTGAAAACCTCATCCCGGTCGAATCCTGAAAACATCTTGGCGATGAAGAAAAAATCCACATAATCCTTGGGTTCGGTCCTGCTGACCAACGTGCAGAATTTGTTCGAAGCGATGTTTGTCAGGGTATCGATCAGGAGCGAATGCCCATTTTCAAATACGTGCCTGACCCTGGTTTCCTTATTGGAAACAGGATCGATCACCAGATCCACTTTCACATCCCTGAAAAGAAGGCTCAGAAAATGTGAACTCTGGTTTATAGGGACGATCTCTCCCGGCCAGGTTCTTTTGATCTGAAAATCAATTTTCGCAACATCTTGAGGATCTCCGGCGAAGAGGTCTATGTCGTTGGATTTTCGGTGGTGCAAATAGAATACGGAAAGAGCTGTTCCCCCGGTCAGAAAAAAATGGTCGGATATCGAAGAAAGGCAGATCAGGTCTATAAGGGCCTGCCTCTGTTCCGAAGTTGCATATCCAACCTTATTTTCTCTGGGCGCCATAGACTTCGATCATCCGCTTCCATTTTTTCAACGCATAGGGCGACAAATTGAGTTCATGAATCCCATCCTCGATTTCACCCATCGAAAAAAATTTCCAGGTATCCACCACGCGGGCCCGCTCGAGAAAGCGTTTCAATACCCATCGGCGCTTGTCCGGACTTGTCTGGATGAGGTCGCGGAGGGTTTCCGGATCTGTATACCGCGGATAATCCCAGAAAACCGCATTCAACATATTCATTGCGCCGCGTATATTTTCGTGTCCATCTTCCATGGGCAGTGCCTTATATCGCCTGCGAGAGACCGGGCGGCATCAGATGACCCCGAGCATCATGACCATCATTTCAAACATCATGAATATCCCGGTTCAAAATCCGCACATAAACCCCCGAATCAATGCTGCTCCCCGTCAACACCGTCGTCACCCGCTTCCCCGCTACATCCACCTTTCCATGCATCAACGCCGCCACGCCCACGGCGGCGGCGCCTTCGGCCACCAGGCGGTGTTTTTGAAAAATATAGACCATCCCCGCCTCGATCTCCTCCTCGGTCACCAGCACGTGATCGTCCACAAAGGTGTTCACCATGGGCAGGGTGTACCGGTTGTCGACGCCGATGCCGCCCAGGAGGGAATCGGCGATGGAGTCCTTCTCTTCCACCGGCGTGGGTTTGCCGGCCTTGATGCTTTCCAGCATGGCCGGGGACCGCTCCAGGGAGACGCCCACCACGCGGATGGTCGGGTTGATCGATTTGGCGGCCATGGCGATGCCAGCCACGAGGCCGCCGCCGGAAAGCTGGATCAGCAGGACATCCGTGTCCGGCAGCTTCGACAGGATTTCGATCCCGATGGTTCCCTGCCCCGCGATCACCATGGGATCGTCGAAGGGGACCACCGGGATGAGGCCCAGGTCCCGGGTCAACTCATGGTAATGGGTTTCCGCCTCGTCCTGAGATCGACCCTTCCGGGCCACCTCACCCCCCAACGCCCGGATCGCCTCGGCCCGGTATTCCGCCACATGCTCGGACAGGCAGACCACGGCCCGGATCCCCGCCAGACCCGCCACGTAGGCCACGGCCTTGCCGTGGTTGCCGGTGGAAAAGGTTATCACACCCTTTTCCTTCTCGGCGTTCGACAGGCTCAGGATCTTGTTGGCCGCGCCCCGGACCTTGAACGCCCCGGTGTTCTGGAGGCATTCCAGCTTCAGGTGAATCCCCGCCGCCCCGGTCTCTTTCGCCAAGTCCGGCGACGGAATGACGAGCGTCTCCCGGATCATGGGCCGGATGCGGGCATGGGCCTGAAACGCATCGTGAAGGGTGGGCATCCGTTCCATCATCAGCCTCCCATCGCCAGATTCGGCAAGAACAGGGCGATCTGCGGAAAGACCATCAGGATGACGGTGGCGATGATGAGCATGATCAAAAACGGCAGCGCGTGGCCGATCACCTCGGTATAGGGTCGCCTGAAGATGAGCTGGGCCGTGAAGATGTCGCAGCCGAAGGGCGGCGTGGCCGAGCCGATGGCGGCCTGGAGGGTCACCAGGGTGCCCAGCAGGATGGGATCCACGCCGGCGCCGACCACGTAGGGCTGAAAGATCGGGCTGAGGATGAAAATAGCCACGATGGGATCCACGAACATGCAGGCCACGAAATAAACCACCACGACGATGATCATCACCCGCAGCATGGACGGGTCCGCGCCAAAGAGCGGCGGCAGGAGCTGCTGGGGGATCTGCATGAAACCGATCATCCAGGAGAAGGCTTGGCCCGCGCCCACCAGGATGAAGACCACGCCGGTGATGACGCCGGTCTGGAGAAACGAATCGACGGTCCGCTCGAAGGTCAGGCTTTTGTAGAAGAGCGTCTCCAGGATCAGCGCGTAGAACACGGACGCGGCGGCGGCCTCCGTGGGGCTGAAGATGCCGGTGTAGATGCCGCCCACGATGATAACCGGAAAGCCCATGACCGGCAGCCCGTCCTTGACCGCTTCCCCGCGCTCGGCCCAGGTCGCCTTGGGCAACCGGCCCACGTTCTTCATCTTGGAATAGACAAAACAATAGGTCGAAAACATCACCAGAATCAACAGTCCGGGGAAGATGCCGGCCAGAAAGAGCATGCCGATGGACGTGGAGGTGGCCACGCCGTAGACGATGAAGCCGATGCTGGGGGGGATGAGAAAGGCGATGTCGCTGGAATTGACGATGAGACCCAGAGTGAAGGAGCTTTTATACCCGGCATCCAGGAGCATGGGCCGCATGGTGCCGCCGATGGCGGCCACCGTGGCCTGGGTCGATCCGGAGACCGCGCCGAAGAGAGTGCAACTGACGTTGGTGGTGATGGGCAGGCCGCCGGGCAGATGTCCCACAAAAGTCTTGATCATCCGGATGAGGCGGCCGGCGGACTCCCCCGAGGTGATGATGCTGGCCGACAGGATGAACATGGGCACGCAGACCAGTGCCGGCGGCGTCACTCCGGTGATGACCTGCTGCACCATGGCGCCCATGAGCCGGGGCGCGAGATCCGGCATGTAGACATACAGATAAAGGATCAGGGAGCCCAGAAGGGTCACCATGAAGGGAAATCCCAACAGCAGCATGGTCGCGAGACTGATTGCAAACAATGTCATAGCGGCGCGCCTCCCCCGATTTGTTCGTCTTCGTATTCGCTCTGTTGATCCGGCGATTGCCAGGGGTCTTTTTCAGTGAGATTCTTGATGATGGTCCGGATATACTGAATGCACGCCAGGCCGAACCCGATGGGAATGATCACGTAAAAGGTCCAGGACGGCATCCGCAGCGCCGCCGTCTTGTGTTCCATATTCATGGCGTTCATCAGGTAGAGATAGGAAAAATAGGCCATGATCCCCATGACCAGGGCGCTGATCAGGGAGATGCAGACGATGAACGTCTTTTCCATCTTGGGCGGCATGAAGTCGAGAAACGCGCCCATCCGGATGTGGCGGGCCTTTCGCACGCCGTAACTCACCCCCGTGAAGGTCGTCAGCATCACCAGAAACTTGGAGACTTCCTCGGCGAAATAGATGCTCTGGAAGAAGGTGCGCATGAATACATTGGTCATCAGCAGAATGGCCAGGGCCGCGACGCAGAACACCAGGATCGAAACTTCGACGCCATTGACGACGGCGCCCAGCCCGTGATTGAATTTCTGAACGAGGGTCCGTTCCTTGATCTCTTTTTCTTCATCCATTGCATTCCCTCTTTGGCCTGGAACATCATAAAATAGCGTGGGGATTCATCCCCTCGCGGCAAAAGGCGAGCGGCGCCGTTGAATTCGCCAATTGAAGGCGCGGCGGATAAAAGCGCCCGCCGCGCCCCATTGACTATTTCAGCCCCACCGCCGCCTTGGCGTTCTGGATGTCGGTCAGCAGGGTCTCGAGAACCTCATCGGCGCCTTCGCCGCCGATGTTGGTGAACTTGGGATAGACCGTCTCCGCCTTGGCTTTGAATTCGGCGATGGCGTCGTCTTCCAGCACCGTGAACTTCAAGTCCGGCTTGGCCTTTTTCATCTTCGCCATGTCGCTCTGGTTCCGGTTGTCGATCCATGTGCCGGCCGGGATGATCGACTCGACCCAAAACCGTCGCATCTCTTCCTGGGCGTCTTTCGTCAGGCTTTCGAAAAACGCCTGGTTGACGGTGGGGATGCCCAGAAAGGGTTCGCTCTTCAACTGGGTGGCGTAGTCCTGAACCTCGAAAAACTTCATGCTGTAGATGGCGAAAAGCGGGTTGACCTGGGCGTCGATAAGGCCCATCTGGAGGCCGCTGTAGACCTCGCCGTAGCTCATGGGCGTCGGGCTGGCGCCGTAGGCCTTGTAGTCTTCCACCAAAAGCTTGGAGGACATCAGGCGCACCTTCAGGCCGTCCATGTCGGCCGGCTTCAGGATCGGCTTCTTGGAGGTGACCCACTGCCACCCTTCATACATGATCGCCATCGGCACCAGGCCGTTTTTCCGGAATTTTTTCTCGAGCAGGGGCATGAAATCGCCGTTTTTGACCATCCAGTAGAGAACTTCGGGGACTTTTTCGGTGGGGAAAAGGTAATTCAGGGCGAGGACCTGGGCCTGGGGGACAAAGGAGCTGATCCAGGCGTAATCGGAAAAGACGAATTCGACCACGCCCATCTGGGCCAGTTCGTTGATGTCGCCGGTGGCGCCCAGGGTGCCGTAGGGATAGACCGTGATATCGATCTTGCCGTCGGACCACTTCTTCATGTGATCGGAGAAATTCCGGGCCCAGACCGTCATGAAATCCCCTTCGATTTCTTCGGAGGCCAGTTTCGCCTGGATGGGCTTTCCGGTGTATTCGCCGGCCATGGCGACGCCGACAACGGAAAACAGAAAGGCAATGGAAAGAATAATGCTGAGGATCTTCTTCATGGGTAACTCCTTTTTGTGGGTTAGAATTGTGGTGGGTTGGTTTATGCTTCTATTGCGTTCGTTCATCACCTCCTTTTCATTATAAGATCATTTATAACACCGAAACAACCGGCGTGAAAAATCAGAAACAAATCGATTAAAAACAACTAATCATATTATGTTTTTAAGTGGTTGTTGAGATTTGCACACTGATTTTTGTGTCTTGAATGTGATATCCATTTCTACTGATTTCATCGACGGCTTTATCCGTATCCAGAGCTATTCGTTTTTCATCGGATTCGAGATTCAATGTTTTTTGAAAATACAGCCTGCCACATTGTTCAACGACTTTATCAGGGAGTGTTGCAACACTCTTTCCATGTGGAATGAACAAATATCTTCTCTTTTCTCTTGGCTCCGGAGTTTTCTGAGCCTTATAGACATCCACTTCCATTTTTCGCTCCTTTTAATCCTTTTAAAGTGTCCGCAATGGCGCAAAATTTGCGTCCGATACATAACCATAAAGGTTTGGTGGAATTGATGCGTATGATATCCATGAAAGCATGTGATAAAACATGAAAAGCAAATTCCCGTCTGATTGTTGGATAAATGCCCAGTGATGACCTTCTGGAATGTCTGTATCCGGAAGCGTAAACCTTCTGATATTCCATATTACGCCTTTGCCAAGAATGACTATCATATCCACCAAATTGTTAGATGGTATGCTGGCTTGACTCGATATGTCCGGCAACCATCTGGCTATGGTTCGGATATCACTTGTTTCCGTGCCATATGCCACCACATAAGAAATTATGCTTGGGGGTGGATAACCAAATTCGTGAATAGGCGGCGTTCTATTCAGAGTTTTATGCGCGTTGGCTGCCAGACAGGCTCCAAAAAGTCCAGTTTTTTCCCGCAACGCGCCTTTGGCAAGAACAGATTTGCTTTCGATTGTAGCCATAACGCCTTCTGCCAAAAAAGCGTGGCTATTCACATCATATTGTATTTTAGGAAAATCTCTACGGTAAATAACAATGTCCACCTGATTTCGATACTCACCCCTGGGAGGTTCGGGGGTCGAATTTTCATCTATGATTTCACCAGTGCCGATTTCCAACGTGGTGGGGAGGTGACCTTCAAGAAATTCCCTGATGAACCATTCGCGAGGTCCACCTCGCAGTAATGTATGCCCGGCTTGTTGCGCGACAGCGCTTTTGGCAATCAAAACTTTTTCAATTGCGTTAATATGCGATTTTAGCATATATGATCCTGATTTATACGTATTGTTTAACAGTTACGATTTCTTATCGTTTCAGATTGCCCAACTGACATTATGCCCGTTTTACCTGATGTTCATAAGAACGAATGACTTCAAGGCTGTCAGGATCCAAAAATATTTCTCCGCATTCACGACATACCGTTTGCGGAACGTTATGGGCGACGCCTCTGATTTTGCTGATATGGTCGGCCAGAATATGCTCAATGGATTCGCTGCCGCATATTGGGCATTTGTTTATTTCCCTTCGGTCCATTTAAGATTCAACATTTTTAAAGTATTGAAACGCCGATCTCACATACAATTCCACCCCGTCCGGCAACACGTCCTCATCCACGTTGAATTTCGGGTTGTGATGAGGGATATCGGTCCCTTTTTCCGGGTTGCCGGTTCCCAGGAAAATAAAAACACCGGGGACCCGGGCGCTGAATTCGGAAAAGTCTTCGCTGGCGATGGTCCGGTTGTCGATGATGCGCTTCCGGTCCGAGAAGATCTCGCCGGCCGCCGCCCGGGCAATGCGGACCATTTCCGGGTCGTTGATCAGCGGGATGTTCTCGTGCTCGATGTCGATGTCGCAGGTGCAGCGATGGATTTCGCAGACCCCTTCCACGATTCGGATGAACCGTTCCGTGGGCCGTTCCTCGCTCTCCGGGCCGCCCTTGTAGAGAAACCGGATGGTCCC
>JAABTM010000458.1 GCA_011389855.1 Desulfobacteraceae bacterium | reverse complement strand
ATGCCATATCGAAAAGAGTACGCCCAACCCGGCCTGCTCTATCCGGTATCCAACCATTGCCTGTCCATCACCGAGGATGAATTCAACACGGCGGCCTACGCCTTTTTGATGAGCCTGAACCGTTTGGGCGCGGGCAATCCCAAAGGGGTGTCGCTGGCCCGTGGAAAATGGGGCGAACAGGAAGGCCCGCTTCTGGTCGTCGATGCCTACCGGGCCCCCATGGGGCAGCGCCCCATTGTCAGCGCCGCCATCACGAGCAACGAAAAAGCCATTGCCTGTTTCACCGACCTGGCGGGCCGTGTGACGGAAACAGAGGGCGCCGTTTTTTCCAGAAGCACCGGAGACGCCGCGCTGGAGAAACTCCAACGGGCCGCCGCCGCTTTTGAAGCAATGCATCTTCAGGCATAAGCCAAAGGATTTTTCGACGGCTTCAAAGAGAACAGCGGGGGTATCGATGCCATCCATATGGACAACGGAAATCATTTTCAGACCCGCCGGGCCGCTGACGTTTCGTCAGATGCCCTCCGGCATTTTGCATATCATGAGCTACCCGTTCATGCCGCCGACCACCATGAGCGGTTTTTTAAAAAGACTGCTGTACATCGCCGAAGGCGCCGACTGGCCGGGCTATGGCGAGGATTGGTTTGGAAACGGCCCGGGCAAGGAATTCACCTTGACCCTGGGCTCGGAATACCGGGCGATGGGGGCCTACCCCGGCAGGGAGAGCTGGACCATTCACAAAACCCGCCGCCACGGGCCGAAAAACTTCAAACACACGGAGTTTTCCCAACTCATTCGCAACAGTCACCAAGAAAATTACCAACTCCACCATTGGGACTATCTCTTTTGCGACAGACTGAGAGGTTGGGTGGCGGCAAAGGAGGAGGCCCCCCTCGAAAAATTGAAAAAACTTGAAAATTTCGGCGGCAAAGCCGGAAAGGAGGGGTATTTGGTCGTGGATAAAGTCCGGGCGCCGCAAAGACTGGAATTGATGGAAGGCGATTTTCGCCCATTGGGGCTTGTCACGCCGCCCGTTCGGCCCGCGTCGGGGGCCTTTTTCAACCTGTACGGCCATCAATGGGACGACGCTTACCAGTGGTCAAACGGGGAAAAAGGCGGAGTTGTCGGATTCCGGCAGGTCAGTGCATGGTGGCTGGCGGAAAAGGCGGCGGGGTCCTATTGGGCAGTCGAAGAGGGCGTCGGCTTCCAGGCGGATATGCCGGATGTCTTTATGCGGGTTGAATCAAGCCCTCTTTTTCAACTTCCGTAGGGAGTCACACCATGCCGACCATATTGAAAATAGGACCTTATCGCTTTTTCTTTTACGCCGGCGACAGGGACGAACCGCCGCACATCCATGTGGAGCGGGATCAAAATACAGCCAAATTCTGGCTCGATCCACCGCGTTTACAAAACAGCGGCGGTTTCACCAGAACGGAAATTAACAAGGTCTTTAAAATCGTTGTCGAAAATCAAAAGGATTTTCTGGAGAACTGGCATGACTACTTTGGCTATTGAAATCGAACAATTGTCCGCCATGGACGTCCATGTGACGGATGACGCCCTGTCGGTGGATTTGAGCGACGGCAGGACAATCACCGTTCCCCTGATTTGGTATCCCAGGCTGCTGAACGGAACACCCCCCGAACGCGGCAACTGGCGGCTGATTGGGCGCGGAGAAGGCATCCACTGGCCCGATCTTGACGAAGATATCAGCGTCAGGGGACTGATTGCCGGCAAACCATCGGGCGAAAGCCAACGTTCCTTCAAAAAGTGGATAGAGCAAAGGTCGATAGCCTCGAAGAGAGGTGAGGCATGAACGCCTGGGGCCGTATCTTTTTCACTTATGAAGGAAATCGGCTGGCGGCTGTCAAAGGCCAGCCGCTCAATAACCATACAGGAAACTGCTTGAAGCTTCTTGAACATTTCCACAAGAGCTGGTTCCGCGACGAGACCAGGGGGCGGCTGATGAGAGCCGTTCGTCTTCACGACGAGGGCAAAAAAGACACGTTCCGGCTCAAATATGAAGATGACGGAAAAAACGGGAAGCCCCCCAAAGGAGAAACGCGAAAACTGTCCTACAGTTTCGCCGGGCACCGCTTCCGGGTCCCGGAGGACGATCCTTATATCGTGGCCCTGATTCGCTCCCATCACGAGTTTTCCGTCGCGCAGATCAATCGGGAAAAAGCCGGGCTGAGCGGCCCCGATAAAGAATTCTTTCCCGACGACCTCTATTTGCTCTGCATGTCGGATCACCTTGAAGCCGAATTGGCGGTAAAAACCATTGAAAACAAGACATCGGCGCCCAGGACGTTTATGGAGTTCGTCACTATTCGGGGCGATGCCGATCCGCTCGTTTACCGGGTGGCGCCGTGGCCTTTTGAGGATGATGAACTGCCGCTTTCGTTTGTTTTGAAAGCCTTGCCCGTGGACGGTCTGAAAAATACGGAACCCAAAACGATTCAAGACGCTCTGAACCGTTCGGACGCCCCGTTTACAGACGATGTCGTCACAATAATTCTGCGGAGACGCTAAATGGACATAGACGATTTTTATCGAAAAGCAGCCGGCTTTTCCCCCAACCCATTGCAAAGGGCGGCATGGAACGCTTATTACGACGAATCCGACGGTCATCCGGCGCTTCTGGTGAAAGCCGGAACCGGAACCGGAAAAACAGAAGCGGTTTTGTTCCCCGCCGTTGCCGACCGTTCGCCGAAGCCGCGTCGGGTCATCATCGTCATGCCGTCCAAGGCGCTGATCGAGGATATGGGCGAACGGATCAAAGAACTGCTGAAGCGGGTGTCCGAAAATCTGAACATCGATATCAACCTGACGGTGGACATGGGCGGAAGCTGCCGGCGGTTCTCCATCGATGAATGGAAAAACGGGGGCGCCAAAAACGGCGTGGAATGGCGGCATTTCCATCGCCATCTGTTTGCGGACGACATCATTGTCACTACTCTGGACAAATTTCTGTTCCGCCTGTTCGGGTACGGTGAGAAGATCAAATCCTACATTTTCCCGCACCGGGTTTTCGGCTCGAAACTGGCGAAACGGCCCTTTGTCATCTTCGACGAGGCCCACGAATATGACGGGCTGGCGTTTTCCAATTTCCGAAAGCTGCTGGAAGCCCTTTACATCAAAGGAAAAGACCTGTGCGTGATGAGCGCGACCATGCCCGAGCGGTTCGTCGAGTTCCTGACGCCCATCAATGCACTGGACGGCGATATCGGCGCCCGGCAGGCGGCATTTCAGAAGAGTGGAAACGATGTGATCAGCTTCAACAAGCATCTTCTCCTGATACCCTCGCCGGAAGGCGGGACATCCCGGAAGGAAAACCTCGTTTCCGCCATCGCCGGACAGGTGCGACAACGG
>JAABTM010000457.1 GCA_011389855.1 Desulfobacteraceae bacterium | reverse complement strand
CGATGCGCCGGGCAGGGCGAAGGCCATTTCGTCGTCCTGGGTCATGGCGAAAATCCGCTCGCCCTGGCCGGGGATCACCATTCGGGGTGATCCCGATTTGAAGGGCGCGATCAGGTACTCGTCGCACTCCACCTTTCCGCCGAAATGACCTTCTACCCGGTCGCCCGACACAAAAGACCATGCCTGGGCCAGCCGCATCATCTGGGCCGGGTTGCCGTAGATGAGCGCCGTGTCCGGCGAAAAACCGGCCTTTTCCAACGGCGCCAGAACGATTCCCTGGATCTCGCCGCCCTCCAAATGGTGCATGGACGCCGTTTCCCTGGCCGCCGATTCAGCGTTTTCGCAAAACCGGACTTCGGTAAACAATTCCGCCAGGGATTCGGGCGGATTCTCCGAATCGCTGAAGCCGAAGGCGATGGCCGCCGGCGTGCAGATCACATCCTCCCGGGCCAGACCCACGGTCCAGCCGTAGTTTCGGGCCATGGTGACGCCCTGACAGATGGCGATCCGCTTGCCCATCCCCGCGGCGGGGCGGCGGGTTTTTTCAGGGAAAGATTCGCCTTCCCCTAAAAACTTCGCGGCGACCGGAAGCGTTTTGAGCCGGAGGTCGTCCCGGATGAATTTTCCCGCCTCCCGGTGGTCCATATCCGTCATCGCAATATCCTTTCCGCGTTAAGCGCTCGTATCCAGAATGGGCCGCACTTCCGTGATCTTGAACCGGATGGCGGCGAAGATCATCTTGGCCGCTTCAGGCCCCGCCATTTTGGCGATGTTGGCCTTGATGTCTTCGTAGAATTTCCCGTCCTGGTCCACCGTTTGGGCCTCAAGGTAGACCCGGGCGCCCGACCAGTCGCCCACGGTTTCGCCCGGTTCCATAACGATGAAGGCGGCCTTTGGGTTCTCCTTCAAATTTTTCAGCGAGCGGTTTTTGCCGATGCCCATGACCACGGTTTCCTCGTCCACCATCTGGGGGGAGCCGAACACCGCTACATTGACGTTGCCTTTCATGTCGGCCGTGCTCAGGGTTCCAATGCGGGGACGTTTGTTGAACATTTCCATCAATTCATTGGGGTCCATGTTGTCTCCTTTTTTGGGTTGATTTGTCTCGGAACAGGAAATCCTCAGTGGAAATCGGTTGATCCATCGGCCATTCTACCGTAGATTGGAACCTGTTGTCATGCATAATATGCCCGGGCCGCCGCGAGCGTCGGTTTCGGCGCCGACAACCCAGCGTTCCCGGCTTTTAAAAAAAGGAAGCGAACCTGATGAGCGACGACGACGGCCGCCTGGTCTATTCCACGGAGACGGGCCGGATCTGCCCCGACTGCGGAAAACCGGACTCGAAATGCGCTTGCGGCAAAAAGAAAACAGAGAAGAAACCACCAAACCGCCCGTCGCCGGACAAAGGGGACGGCGTCGTCCGCATCCAGCGGGAAACCAAGGGACGAAAGGGCAAAACCGTCACCACCGTCCACGGCGTTCCCCTGGCGGAAGACGAGTTGAAGGATTTCGCCAAAACCCTCAAGGGCAAGTGCGGGGCCGGGGGAACAGTCAAGGACGGCGTCATCGAGATCCAGGGAGACCACCGGGAGACCCTCCTGGAGGAAATCCGGAAGCAGGGATACCAGGCCAAGCCGGCGGGCGGATAAGGATGGCGCCGCCCGACAGCCCCACGTTCATCCCCGCAACCCTCCAGGAAATGAAGGCCCTGGGATGGGACCGCCCCGACGTGGCGCTCGTCTCCGGGGACGCCTACATCGACGCGCCCGCCATCGGCGCGGCGGTCATCGGGCGGGTTTTGATGAATGCCGGATACCGGGTGGGGATCATTCCCCAACCGGACCTCGACAGCGACGCGGACATCGGACGGCTGGGGGAACCGGCCCTTTTCTGGGGCGTGACCGGCGGGTGCGTCGATTCCATGGTCGCCAATTACACGGCCTCGGGCAAGCGGCGGAAAAGCGACGACATGACGCCCGGCGGACAAAATACCCGCCGTCCGGACCGGGCGGTAATCGCCTACAGCAACCTCATCCGCCGGTTTTTCAAGGACACCCGGCCCATCTTTCTGGGCGGCGTCGAAGCCAGCCTGCGGCGCATCTCCCACTACGACGCCAAAACGGACCGCGTGCGGCGGTCCATCCTCTTCGACGCCAAGGCCGACATCCTGGTCTACGGCATGGGGGAGGGGACGGTCCTGGATCTGGCCGACGCCCTGCGGGGGGAAAGGGGCATCAGGAAAATCCGGGGCATCTGCTATATCAGCCGGGAAGAACCGATCCCCGATCCCGCCTTTTCCGGCCCGGACATCGGATTGCCGGATCACGAAACCGTCGCCCGGGACAAAGCCGCCTTCACCCGGATGTTCAAGACCTTCTACGAAAACGCGGACCCCGTCACGGCCGCCCGACTGTACCAGAAACAGGATACCCGCTATCTCGTCCAGAACCCGCCGGCCCCGCCGCCGTCTTCCCGTCAACTGGACCGGATCCACGACCTCCCCTTTGCCCGCGATCCCCACCCGATCCATCGAAAAGAAGGACAGGTGGCGGCCGTGGAGACCATCCGCTTTTCCCTGGCCACCCACCGGGGCTGCTACGGCGAATGCCGGTTCTGCGCCATCGCCGTCCACCAGGGACGCCACGTCGTCTCCCGAACCGAGGCATCCCTGATCCGGGAGGCGTCCGGATTCGCCCGTCATCCCGAATTCAAGGGGATCATCTCCGATGTGGGCGGCCCCACGGCCAACATGTACGGCATCGAGTGTACGCGAAAAGGGGAGCGGGGGGCCTGCCGGGAAAAAAGCTGCCTCTTTCCCCGGGCCTGCAAACACCTGCCGGTCCATCACGGCCGTCAGATCGACCTTTTGCGGGCGCTGCGGAAGCTTCCCCACGTCCGGAAGGTCTTTATCGGCTCGGGCATCCGCTACGACCTGATCCTCGCCGACCGGGAGGCCGGGGAACGGTACCTGTCGGAGATCCTTCGTCACCACGTCTCGGGCCAGCTCAAAATCGCGCCGGAGCACAGCGAGGAGGCCGTACTGAAACGGATGGGAAAGCCGGGCCGCGAGGCCCTGGAATCCTTTCTCAAGCTGTTCCGGAAATCGGCGCCCAAAAGCGGCCCGAAAATGTTCCTCACCTATTATCTCATGGCCGCCCACCCCGGATGCACCCGGAAACACATGGAGAGTCTTCGGGCCTTCTGTCTCCGCACCCTCCGGCTGCTGCCCGAGCAGGTCCAGATCTTCACCCCCACGCCGGCCACCTGGTCCACCCTCATGTACCACACCGAAACCGACCCGTTCACCGGCGAGCGCCTCTTCGTGGAAAAACACCCGGAAAAGAAGGTGCGTCAAAAAGCGGCCATGGCGGCGCCCAGGCGCC
>JAABTM010000161.1 GCA_011389855.1 Desulfobacteraceae bacterium | reverse complement strand
ATGCGGATGTGGGCGATCACCGACCCCACCCGCATGGCCTTGCCGAGGGGCGTGATCAGCCCGTCGCAGAGGCCGAATGTTCCGAGCCCGCAGGCGTGGGCCGCGTGGCGTTCGGACCAGGTGGAGGCGTAACCGTATTTTTCGGAGGTTTTCGTTTCCCACTGGGTCATGAGGGAGGGGGCCGCGGCTTCGACGTCGGCGTCTTGAAGGGTCGAGACGATGTGGCGCCGGAGTTTTTCGTTGACCTCCTCTCCGAAAATCCGAGCCCGGGCCCATCGTTCCGACGGAAATCGGGACTCCTTGCGGTTGTCCGCCTTGGTGGCCCGGGTCTGGGGCAGGATGTAGGCGATAACGGTCAGGTCGTCGGGCGGAACGTCGAGATCCGGATAGGCGAGGGCGAACGCCTCGGCGGGGGTCCAGTGAAACGGCCCGACATGGGTTTTGTAGTCGGCGAATATCGGGTCGACGCCGGTGGCGAATCCCACTAGGGGCGTGCTGAACGCCTTCTCGCCAGTCCCGTTTTGGAGGGTGTTTTCCGGCGAGGCGTCGATGTACTCCTGAACCGTTTTTTCGATGGTTTGGGAGGTGATGTTCATGTGGAAAATCCTCAGATTACGATAAGTTTTCCGCATCGGCCAGATCCTGGGCGCGGCCGGCGGCTCTTTTGTTTTCGGAGGTCACGCGCGTTTAACGATTCTAAAAACTCTTTGAAATCCTTGCTCGGCATCGTATCTCCACAAATTGTATTCCTTCCGAATCTGCTCCAGCGCCGCCAACCGCTCTTCGTATGATCTGGTTTGCCAGAATGAAAAATCGCTTGGTTGTTCGTCGATGTTGTATTTTTTTATGACCTTGTCGATCATCATTGTCGCCTATTGCTTTCTATCCGAATTCCGGATCCTGCGCCATGAATGCCCGGGCCAGGGATTTCCCGGCCTTGTCGATGGCGTCCCCGGCCAGAATGCCGGCGCCTTCCATGCTGGCCCGGCGGGTCGTGTCGCCGGCCTTCCGGAGCGCGCCGAGAACGCGGTTGTAAAGCCCCGCCGGAATCGACAACCCAATACCGGGCCGCAGCGCCGACGGGTGGTCGAGATCGTTGAAATAGAGGATGGCGCGCCACTCGTCGGGATTGCCCAGGTGCTCCGACGCCAGGGCGCGGAGGGAGGTTCCTTTTTCGAAAACGACGTCCAGGGTTTCCGCGGCGGCGGACGGGCCGGGGAATAAAAGGAGGCTCATTTGCGCCATGACGAACGCGGTCAGAAAAGCTGAATGTAATGTTTTCATGCGGATACAGGTCCGAAAAGGTCGGGCGTTTTTAGCCCGGGTTGTTTTGACTCACGGCGACCCCATGGAGAATATAGCAAATTGTCTCGAATTATCCAGCGGTTTTTGAATGTAGGCCGCTGAAGGGTTTGCTAAGCCTGTTGGCTCATGATAAATTTGAATGATAGATTTTCAATGCGTGACAGGGAGGAATCCGTGAGAAAATTTTCATCCTATGGGCCCGTGGACAAAGATGTTCATTATTATGTTCCCAGAGCGGAATTGATGGATGCGGCCTGCCGGCAACTCCTCGGCGACATCCCGGAAAAAGACGGGCATTACATCACCATCTGGGCGCCGCGGCAGCGCGGTAAAACCTGGATCATGAACCAGGTGCTTTACAGATTGGGCCAGGATGGGCGGTTTCGCGTGCTCAAACTGGAACTGGAAAGCCTGAAAAATGCTTCGGGGCCGGATGAGGCCGTATCGTGCTTCGGCGATAGAATTATCGAATACCTGAATTTGGATCATGCGCCCGTCGCCGGGCTGCAAGATTTGGATTCGCTTTTTCTGAAGCGAAATCTCCAAAAACCGCTGATCCTGATCTGCGATGAGTTCGATGCGCTGGATGATGCGGTGATTTCAGGCATCGTCGCCATATTCAGGAATATATACAACATTCGATTGAAAGACCCCGGCCCTTCCGCAGAAAAGGAATATTTACTGCACAGCGTCGCGCTGGTGGGTGTGCGAAGCGTTGTGGGAATTGAAAACGTCAAAGGCTCGCCGTTCAACGTGCAGCGGTCGATGCACATTCCGAATCTGACGTTGGAAGAGGTGCGATCCATGTTCGGATGGTACGAAAAGGAAAGCGGGCAGACGGTGGGATCCGATGTCGTTGACCGCGTCTTTGCCGAGACTTGGGGCCAGCCGGGCCTCGTCTCCTGGTTCGGGGAAATGCTCACGGAGGTGTACAATCCCCGCCCGGATCAGCCGATCGACATGAAGGCCTTCGATTATGTGTTCAAACGGGCGATTCAGGTGCTTCCCAACAACAATATTTTGAATATCATCAGCAAGGCGAAGCAGGCGCCGTATAAAGAGACCGTGCTGGAACTGTTCAGGACGGACAGAAAAATCGAATTCGCATTCGATGATCCGCATCAGAATTTTCTTTACATGAACGGCGTCGTCGATTTCGAAGAAGACGACGACGCGCTGTATGTGAGATTCTCCTGTCCCTTTGTTCAGAAGCGGTTGTTCAACTATTTCTCCCGGGAAATTTTCCGGACACTGGATCACCTTTACGACCCGATGACGAACATCGGGGCGATTCTGGAAGCGGACGACATCCAGATCCCGGAACTGATGCGCCTTTATCAAACTTACCTTTCCCGGAACCGGGACTGGCTGTTGAAAGACGCGCCCCGACGCAAAACCGACCTGCGGATCCACGAGGCGGTCTTCCATTTCAACCTGTATATGTATCTGAAATCGTTTTTCCAGGACAAAGGCGGCGATGTGTTCCCGGAATTCCCCACCGGCAACGGCAAGGTGGATATCCTGATCCGTCGGGCCGGAAAGCTGTACGCGCTGGAACTCAAGTCATTCAAGGACCGATACGCCCACAAGCTGGCGGTGAATCGGGCCGCGGAATACGCGGTCCAGTTGGGAATAAGGGAAATTTATCTCGTATTTTTCATCGAATCCATCGATGAGGAAAACCGTCTGGCGCTGGAAGCGCCGCGACTGGAAGGTGAAACCGGCGTGGCGGTGCGGCCGATATTCGTGGAAACCGGGAATGTTTTGGGGTGGAAGGCGGGAGGATAAAGTCGTCAACATCTAATCGCGAAGGAGTTTTAAAGCGGCGGGCGCTATCGCCGTCGGCGGGGTTCGAAAGCCGGCTTGGCCGGTTCTAGGGACTTCAATCCTTTGTCTCCCGTCAGGATGACCACCCGCACGCCGATTTTCGAGTAATAGTCCGCGACATCTTTTATGGTCGCATCTCCGATGGACAGCCCCTCCGCCGCCAGAGTCGGCCACGCCGCCGCCAACGTTTTCAGGCTTTCGGGCTTCCACAAATTCGCCTGTTCGGTGAAAGCGGCCCAGGGCGAAGCAGCGTCGGCGGCCTTGAGGATGATCTCCGCCAGCCGAATCGCGGCGTCATAACGGTGAACGGGCGCCTGACTGATATGGTTGCCGGTTTCGATGATGGCCGCCAGCGGCAGGACGAACGTGCTGTTTTTTCGCTCTTCCTCTTCGATGAGAGACTGGATTCTGACGGCATCCCAGCGGTCATCGGCCGGCCCGCAGGTTTCTTTTCCTGGTACTTTAAGCCAAACGCACAGGACGGATGTATCGAAAACCATGACCCTATGCATGATCCGGCTCCGCTTTCAGCGCATTCTCGATCAAGCCTTGGGAGACCATCCTCCCGACCGGTCCATGCGCCAGCAGTTTCGGAAGCTGCTTCAGATCCTCCAGAAGGGTCAGGTTGCTGAAGCCCGACGTCCTGTCCCGGTGCGAAATGGTAACGAATGGAACAATCTCCGTTCCCAGTGCGTCGAGCAGGGCCGGGTTGTGGGTCGTCGCCAGAACGTCTACCCCTCGGGATTGTCCAATTTCCCTTAACATCCGAACGATCAACTGCGCCCGGGATGGGTGCAGCCCGGTGTCGATTTCTTCTACTACGAGCAGGCTGCCGTTCGGACGGGTTTGGAGCGCGGTCAGAATGGCAAGAAAACGCAGCGTGCCGTCCGACATGCCCCGCGCATCGACGAGAGTCGATTCGTCGCCGTTTTTCCATGATTCCTGGCAATAGAGCATGGCGTCCGATTTAAATCGGCCCACCGGTTCGGCCCAGACTTTCTGAATATCTTTTTCCGGAAGGTGTCGCACGTAATCGGTGAGCGTTCCTTCCATTTCCGTTTTATGGTTTTCAGGCAAAGCGGCGATGACGCCGGCGATGTTGGCGGCGTCGGTCTCCATACGATCCGAAAACGGCGTATAATTGCGCATATGCGCCGGAATAGGGTCCAGTATGAAGATGTTCCTGAGGCTTTCCGTAACTTCTGAAATCCCTTCCGCAATCTCTTTCCGGAGCTTCTGGCCGGCGAGTTGGGTCAGTATGGCGTGAGTTCGTGAAGCCGGCCATGGCGATCCCATTTTTTCATTGTACAATCGCGCCGTGATCGACGGGCTGCCGTTGTCGCAAGAATCGGTTCGGTATAAAAACACCTCATACGGTTTGCCGGCTTGTTGTTTTCGTTTGGTTGAACGATATTTCAATCGTTTGAGGGATTCAGCCGTCAGCAGGCACTGACCATTGCCGACTGAAACCGTTGTTGAATACATGAAATCCGTTCGCTCGGCGGATCCGGAGATGATTGCCTCCAGCGTAAATTCGGAGGAGTGTGGTTTCAGAGCCGCCCATTCCAGTCCGCCCCGGATGGCGGGAAGATTCGCATCCCCGGCGATGGCGGATGTGAAGCTGACGCCCGACGCGATCCGGTTTAAAAGCGCTAACGCATCGATGGCGTTGGATTTGCCGCTTGCATTCGCGCCGATCAAAACCGTCAGCGGATCGATAAAAAGATCGGCGTCTTGGTAGCTCTTCCAGTTGTGAAACGATATCTGCTTGATCACTGCGATCTCCGGAGCGGTCGTTCTTCTTCGCCCCGCGACCCGCTAAACCATCTCGCGGGCCGCGGTGCGATATAAGTCAAAATGTTTTACTCAACTGTATACTCAAACGAATCGATCAGCTTGTTTCCTCCGGCCATGGCCTTTGCCTTCACGGTGTAGGTTCCCGGCTCGTCGAAATTGACGTCGCCGCCGTAGCCGCCGCTCATGGCCATGCACATGACCTTCTGCCGGGTGTCGTCGGGGTTCTCGATGAGGTAACCCACCATGCCGTCGGAGACGGGGTTGCCCTGGGGATCCTTGATGTAGACCATCATGTGGTGGGTCATGGGCTTCATCCCCTCCATGCCTTTCATCCCCTCCATCTTTTCCCGCACATCGATGAGATGGTAGGCCAGCTTGTAGCCGTCCACCGTGGTCTCGTGAATAAGGTCGCCGGCATGGCCGGAATGATCCATGACGTGGCCTTCCCCCGAATGGCCGGCGGCGCCTTGGCCCGTGTCGGAATGGGCCTCCTCGGCGTGCCCCGCCTCGGAGTGGTCATGGCCGGAATGATCGGAATCGCCGTGCTGAGCCGCTGTCAGCGGGAATGCCGAGATGGCCAGCGCGCAGGTCGCGATAAACAGGATTTGCAATAGTCGTTTCATCTGGTTGTCTCCTTTCATTAAAGTAAAACAGACATACGGTTGAACTTCGTTTTAGCCAAGTGGACGGGGTGGACGCAGTGGACCGAGTGGACTCGGTGGACGAAATGCCGAACCCCCGTCCTTTGTGCCTATGTTTTTTCTATTCCCCTCAACTCCCACCGTTTCCAGATGTCATAGACCGCCGGAATGATGATGAGGGTCAGGATCGTCGATGAGATCAGGCCGCCCACCATGGGCGCCGCGATCCGTTTCATCACCTGGGAGCCGGTTTCCGAGCCGTACATCACCGGGAGCAAGCCGATGAGGGTGGTGGCCACCGTCATCAGCTTGGGCCGCACGCGCTCCACCGCGCCCTCGATGATGGCTTCCTTGAGATCGTCGGCGGTTTTCATGCCGTTGCGCCGCCGGCGCCGGTCGTAGGTTTCGTCCAGGTAGACCAGCATGACCACGCCGGTTTCCGCCGACAGGCCGGCCAGGGCGATGAAGCCCACCACCACCGCCACCGAGAGGTTGTACCCCAGAAAATAAAGCAGCCAGATGCCCCCCACAAGGGCGAAGGGGAGGCTGGCCATGACGATGGTCGCTTCGATGATGTTGTGAAAGTGGATGTAGAGCAGCACGAAGATCACCAGCAGCGTGGCCGGGACGATCACGTTGAGGGTCTTCCGGGCTTTTTCCATGTATTCGAATTGCCCTGACCAGACGATGGAATAGCCGGACGGAAAATCCACCTCCCGGGTCACGATTTCCTTGGCCCGCTCCACGTAAGCCCCCACGTCCACGCCCCGCAGGTCCACGTAGATCCAGGCGGTCTGGCGGGAGTTTTCGCTCTTGATGCCCGCCGGTCCCTTGTGGATCGACAGGTCGGCGAGCTGGGCCAGGGGCACGTGGGCCCCGACGGGGGTGGTCACCAGCACCCGCTTGAGGTTCTCTATGTTGTCCCGGAGTTCCCGGTTGTATCTGAGGTTGACCGGATACCGCTCCAGCCCCTCCACGGTGTAGGTGACGTTCATGCCGCCGATGGCGGTCATGATCACTTCCTGAACGTCGGCCACGGTGAGGCCGTACCGGGCGATGTGGTCCCGCCGGATATTGAAATCGAGGTAGTTGCCGCCGGTGACCCGCTCGGAATAGGCCGACAGGGTTCCCGGGATCTCGCCCACCACCGCCTCGATGCGGCTGCCCAGGTCGGACAGGACGTCCAGGTCGGGTCCCATGAGCTTGATGCCCACCGGCGTTTTGATCCCCGTGGAGAGCATGTCGATCCGGGTCTTGATGGGCATGGTCCAGGCGTTGGTGAGGCCCGGAAACTGGATGGCCTGGTTCATGTCGTCGGACAGCTCCCCGATGGTGATGAACCGCTCCTCGGGCCAGATCCAGGTCAGCGGCGCCTTGAGCCAGCCCGGCCAGTCCGAGAAGAACCGGTCGATCCGTTTTTTTCGCCACTGGTGAAGGATGTCGCCCTTGACCTCTTCGGGCCAGATCCATGTGAACGGGCCTTTGAGCCAGTCCGGCCAGTCGGAAAAAAACCGCTCGACCCGCACCGTTTCATAGGTAATTTTGGGCCGGAGCATGATGGTGGTTTCGATCATGGAGAGCGGCGCCGGGTCGGTGGCGGTCTCGGCCCGGCCGATCTTGCCCAGGGTGTGGTGGACCTCGGGAAAGCTCTGGATGATCTTGTCCGTCTGCTGGAGCAGCTCCCTGGCCTTGGTGATGGAGAGCCCCGGCAGGGTGGTGGGCATGTAAAGCAGGTCCCCTTCGTTGAGGGGCGGCATGAACTCGCTGCCCAGCCGCGACAGGGGGAAGGCCGTCAGGGCCAGCACGATGACGGCCGCCAGCACGGTCATCTTCCGCCAGTTGAGCACCGTCCGGATGACGGGCAGGTAGATCCAGATGAAAAACCGGCTGATGGGGTTCCGTTTTTCCGGCAGGATCCGCTGGGGGATGAGGCAGATCACGGCGAAGAGCGATACGGCCAGGGCCGCGGGCAGGCTCCAGGAGGGTGGATCGAGGCCCGCCAGGCCGGCGGCGATCACCAGCAGGGGCGGGCCCAAGGTGGTCGCGATCCAGACGAAGATCCGCTTTTTTCGGCTCGTCTCCGGGCTGAAAAGCCGCTCCCGGACGAAGAAGGTCATCAGCACCGGGATGATGGTGATGGCCAGCACCGACGAGGCGGCCATGGCGAAGGTCTTGGTGTAGGCCAGGGGCTTGAACATCCGGCCCGACTGCTCCTGGAGGCTGAAAACCGGCAGAAATGAGACCGTGATGATGAGCAGGCTGTAAAACAGCGCCGGTCCGACCTCCTTTGAGGCGGCCAGCACGATCTCGGTGTGGCTTTTGGTTCCCCGATCCCGTTCCAGGTGCTTGTGGGCGTTTTCCACCAGCACCACCGAGGCGTCCACCATTACACCGATGGCGATGGCGATGCCGCCCAGGCTCATGATGTTGGCGTTGATGCCCAGGGGGTAGAGAATCAAAAACGACATCAGGATGCCCACCGGCAGGGTGAAGATGGCCACGAAAGCCGACCGGAAATGGAGAAGAAAGATCACGCAGATGATGGCCACCACCGTCATTTCCTCGATGAGCTTTTTCTTCAGGGTGTGGATGGCCCGTTCGATGAGGCCGGAGCGGTCGTATCCCGTCACGATCTCGACGCCTTCGGGCAGCCCGCTCTCCAGCTCCCGGAGCTTCTCCTTGACCCGGTCGATCACCTCCAGGGCGTTTTCGCCGTACCGCATGACGACGATGCCGCCCACGGTCTCCCCCTCGCCGCTCCATTCCAGGATGCCCCGGCGCAGTTCCGGCCCCAGGTGAATGTCGGCGACGTTTTCCAGCAGGATGGGGGTGCCCATGGGGTCCACGCCCACGGCGATTCTTTTCAGATCCTCGATGGACTGGATGTAGCCCAGGCCCCGCACCATGAACTCGGTCTCGCCCATCTCCACCAGCTTGCCGCCCACGTCGTTGTTGGACCGCTGGATGGCCGTCCGGATCTTCTGGATGGAGAGGTTGTGGGCCAGGAGCTGGTTGGGGTCGATTTCCACCTGGTACTGCTTGACGAACCCGCCGATGCTGGCCACCTCGGACACGCCGGGCACCGCCGTGAGTTCGTAGCGCAGATACCAGTCCTGAAGGCTCCGGAGCTGCTGGAGGTCCAGCTTGCCGCTTTTGTCCTGGAGAACGTACTCGTAAACCCATCCCACGCCGGTGGCGTCGGGACCCAGGCTGGGGGTGACGCCTTTGGGCAGCCGGCTGGAGACGAAATTGAGGTACTCCAGCACCCGGGACCGGGCCCAGTAGAGATCCGTGCCGTCCTCGAAGATGATGTAGACGAAAGAAAATCCGAAAAACGAATAGCCGCGCACCACCTTGGCGTAGGGGACGCTCAGCATGGCCGTGGTCAGGGGGTAGGTGACCTGGTCCTCGATCACCTGGGGCGACTGGCCCGGATATTCCGTGTAAACGATCACCTGGACGTCGGACAGATCCGGAATGGCGTCCAGAGGAATCTTCGTCATGGCCATGACGCCCCCGACGATCACGGCGAGGGTGGCCAGGATCACCATGAATTTATTCCGAATGGACCACTCTATGATTTTTTCGATCATCGTTGTTTATCTCGTTTCCTGCTTCAAGACTTCCGGGAAGACCTCCGAGGTTTTGGAAACCTCGGAGGTCTGGTTTCGCATCCTCATGAATTCCATGTTACTCTTCCAGGTCCTTGAAGAAATCGTCCGCCGGTTCCGGGGTCTTTTCCAAATCGTCGAAAAAATCGTCTTCCGTCGATTCGGCTTCCGTTTCCGGCGTTGCCTTGGCTGTTTTGGCCTCCATCATTTTCTGGACCGCCTCCTTCAGCTTCGATTCAGAGTCGATGAGAAACTGGCCGGAGGTGACCACGCTTTCGCCCGGCGCGATGCCCGAGAGGATCTGGATCCGATTGTCGTCGAGATGGAGTCCGAGGGTGACCTCCCGGGGCGTGAATTTGCCGTTGCCGCGCGCCACGAAGACGAGGTCGCGCTCCCCGGAGCGGATCACCGCCTCGGACGGGATGATCAGCCCCTCGCCCCTGGCCGCGGTCTCGATTTTGACGTCCACGAACATGTTGGGTTTCAGTTCCAGGTCCGGGTTCTCGAATTCCAGGCGGACGACGACGTCCCGGGTCTTTTCCTGAAGGTAGGGGTAAACGAAGGTCACCTTGCCCGTGTAGACCTGGCCGGGATGGAACGGCATCCGCATCTCGGCGGTCTGGCCTTCTTCCACCCAGGGCACTTCGTATTCGAAGATGTGGGCCTCCACCCAGACCCGGGACAGGTCGGCGATGGTGTAGATATTGGTTCCGGCCTTGATGAAGGC
The DNA here is from genome assembly GCA_011389855.1 of Desulfobacteraceae bacterium. GTDB lineage: Bacteria > Desulfobacterota > Desulfobacteria > Desulfobacterales > JAABSP01 > JAABTD01. Next base: position 1,731 of record JAABTM010000161.1, on the reverse strand, counting down.
CCCTTCCACGGCGTTTTTGTGGGTGATGATGCCGGTGAAGGGCGAGCGGATGGTCACCGTCTTTTGGACCTCGCCGGTCTTTTCCATCTCTTCGATTTCAATTTCCGCCACATCGTAATATTTCAGGCGACGCCGGGCCGATGCGAGAAATTCGTTCCCTTGACGACGCTGGGCGGGATTCAGCCGCCGCCAGGTTCCCAGGTATTCTTCCTGGGCGGTAAGGAGATCGGGCGAATAGATCTCGAACAGGGGATCGCCTTTTTCCACGGGCTGGCCGGTGAAATCGATGTGGAGGTCTTCAATCCAGCCGCTGAATTTGGGGCTCACCTGGGCGATGCGGGTTTCGTCGTAGGTGATGTGGCCGTAGGTGCGGATGGTCCGGATCATGACGCCCGTTTCGGCTTCGGCCGTCCGGACGCCCATGTTCTGCTGGGTCACGGGATCGATCGTGATCTCCACCCCGCCCACGAGTTCGTCCGCGTAAACCGGCACGAGGTCCATGCCCATCTTGCTCTTGCCCGGTTCGTCGTAGATTTCCATGGGGTCCATGGGCGCCCGCCAGTAGAGGATTTCCCGCTCGCCGGAAGCCGCGCCGGCGGCGCCGGTCGCCTCGGCATCCCGCTTGGGCGTCAACTCCATGTTGCAGATGGGGCAAAGCCCCGGCTCCTCGGTGATGATCCAGGGGTGCATGCCGCAGGTGTAGAGCTGCTGGGTTTTTTCCTCCCCGAGCAAGGGCTCGGAAACATCCCCGCGATCATGGCCGTCAAGGGTCCGGGGCGTCCGGAGGTAGCCGAGATAGTAGGCCGATACCCCGAAAACCGCCAGGGTCAGAAAGACGGTCAGGGGGATCAGAATCCATTTCGAGGTCAGTTTTCGATTGGCGGCCGTTTGGGACATAAGACGCGATCTCCTTTTGGTCTTCACTATTGCATGTGGGGCAAGCAAATGCCATGCCAAATTGATTGGCATGGACAGATGACAGTAAAGCCAAACGAACGAAGGAACGAGGCGGTTTCTGAATGAGTGGGAGGTGAGAAATATTTACGCATTCAGGTGTGTGCTTTCCGGGTCCGCCGGGAAAAAAATACCCATAAGAGGCTGCTTTTCTAATTGAAGGGGCGGAATGAGATCACAGATTTTGAAGTTCCTCCAAAGTTATGGTCTTGAACCGCTTCAAAATCGCGTATTCGAGCAGCATGATTAACATGATGGGCATGAATTGTCGGGCCATCATGCCCATCATGTAAATCACGTTTAATCACAGTTCAAAACGCCCCATGTCCGCTTCCAAATTCGCCAGAATGGTTTCAAGTTCTTCAAAGTCAAGGAGGGCCAGAGACTCTTTGGGTGTTTGAGGGCGTTTCAAAAGTCGCTGGATCAGCCGAATTTGGCCGATGAACTGGCCTTTTTCCAGGCCTTTTTCCATGTATTTCTGGGACAACTCCTGGGCCAACTCTTGAAAAGCAACCGATTCTTCTATGGGCGTCAATTCGATCATTTTTCGAATCTCCTCCAGTGTTATGGTCTTGAACCGCTGTAAAATCGCATATTCCAGCAGTTCGGTTAAGGTCTTCTTCCGGTCTTCCGGCAATGCCATCTCGTCGATGCCCGCCGTCCAGCGGCCGACCGCTTCCGGCAGGTCGGCTTTGCCCTCAAGGGTCAGCGGCTTGAGGACGACCAGCGGGGTGGCGTTGTCCCGGATGCTTTTCAGGCCTTCGACCAGGTCGCGCC
>JAABTM010000160.1 GCA_011389855.1 Desulfobacteraceae bacterium | reverse complement strand
GTGTGCTCTTCCGATCTAGCCGACCGTGGAGGCGACGGCGGAGGGCCGAACCCTCGTTCTGGAGGTCCGGCGCCCGTCGCGGTCGCCCTGATGGACATACGGAAACCCTACAAACCCCCGGCTTCGGGGCGGCAAAGCGGAAACGATTCCACAGGCCGACGCCGAAGCCAAATTCTGATTTTTTAAGGATGGTCGCAACATGAGCAGCTCACTAATATTGTCAATAACGACCTTTCTATACGGCCTTTCGGCCGTATTGTATATCGGCGGATGGGTGTTTAAAAAAGACGGACTCGGCAAAGCGGGCACATGGACCATCATTGCGGCCATTGCCGGCAACCTCGCGGGCATCCTCATGCGATGGGCCGAATCCTACGCCATGGGATACGGCCGGGCCCCCCTGACCAATCTCTACGAGTCCCTGGTTTTTTTCGCCCTCTGCATAGGCGGCGTCTACCTATACATCGAATTCCGCTACAGGAACCGCACTATCGGCGCCTTTGCCGCGCCCCTGGCCTTTCTGGCCATGGCGTATGCATCCCTTTCCCCCAACATCAGCGACCGGATTCAGCCGCTGATCCCGGCCCTCCAGAGCAACTGGCTAATCGCCCACGTCATCACCTGCTTTCTGGGTTACGCCGGCTTTGCCGTGGCCTTCGGGGCCAGCATCATGTACCTGATCAGGAAGCGGGATCCCGACCGGAAGTCCGGCATCCTCTCGCGGCTGCCCGATCTTGGCGTTCTGGACGAACTGACCCATCAGACGGTCATGTTCGGATTTTTGTTCCTCTCCATCGGCATCATCACCGGGGCGGTCTGGGCCAACTCCGCCTGGGGCAGCTACTGGTCCTGGGATCCCAAGGAGACCTGGTCGCTGATCACCTGGTTCATCTACGCCACACTTCTCCATGCCCGGCTGATGCGGGGTTGGCACGGTGATCGGATCGCCTTTATCTCCGTCGTCGGCTTTCTCGCGGTGCTCTTCACCTACTTTGGGGTGAACCTCCTTCCGGGCCTCCACAGCTACGCGTAAAATGATTTCTTCTTGACAAATTCGCCTTCTACAGGTACAGACCTCCGAGTTGAAACGTGCCTGTTCGCCGCCCGATCCATGCGCCGATTCCGCAATCGGTCGTAGGTCGGCGACCTGTATAAGAAATCAGTTTGTCGTTATTTCCACTATATCGCTAACCTCAGCCAACGGAGTGTCCATGAGTACAGTAAAAGCGAAGGACGATGGTGCGGGTGGATTCATTATCCTGTTTTTCATCCTCGGTTTCGTTGCGAGCATGATCCTCGGGTGGATTGTCTTCCCCAAACTTCTCTATTCGCAGAAGGAGCAACCTTTCAATTTCGACCATGCCATCCATATGGATATGGTGGGCGCATGCGAAAGTTGCCATTTCTTCCGCGACGACGGCACGTTCTCCGGGATCCCCAAGCTGGCGCAGTGCATCGACTGCCACCAGGACGTTCAGGGATTCACCAAAGACGAGGAAATCTTCGTCAACGAGTACGTCCGCAACTACCGGGAAGTGCCCTGGCTGATCTATTCCGAGCAGCCAGACTGCGTCTACTTCTCCCACTCCGCCCATGTGCTGAGCGGCGGGATGGAATGCAAGACCTGCCACGGCCCCATCGCCGAGACGGAGACATCCAGGCCCTACGAGTACAACCGGATCACCGGCTACAGCCGGGACATCTGGGGCAAAAGCATGCTGGGGCTGAAAAAGAATCCGTGGGACCGGATGAAGATGGACGACTGCGCGGAATGCCATCGCGAAAACGGGGTCAAGCAGAACAGCGCCCAGACCCACAAGGGCGCCTGCTTCGTCTGTCATAAATAATCCTGATAGGATACAAGGGGTAGAATCTATGAACATCGCCAGAAGAAGTTTCTTAGCGTTTCTCATCGGGGGTGCGGCCGGAACCGCCTTGTCGCCGCTGCCCTGGAAACTGACGGACGACCTTTCCATCTGGACCCAGACATGGCCCTGGACGCCGGTTCCGCCCGACGGCGAATACAGCTACGTAAATTCGGTCTGCACCCTCTGCCCCGGCGGATGCGGGATCACGGTCCGCAAGGTCGACAACCGGGCCGTTAAAATCGAGGGCATGGCGGGCCATCCCGTCAACGACGGCGGCATCTGCATCCTGGGCGCTTCCGGACTCCAGCTCCTCTACGGTCCCCGGCGGGTGAAAGCCCCCATGCGGCGGGTCGGCGAACGGGGCGAAGGCAAATGGGAGACCATCTCCTGGGACGAGGCCATCGCCGCCGCGGCCGAAAAGCTGGAGGGGATCCGGTCGGCCGGCAACCCCCAGGGGGTCGCCTGCATGGTCGGCGACCGGTACGGCACGGTTCCTTCCCTGTTCGAGCGCTTCATGACCGCCTACGGCTCCCCCAATTTCATGTCCGACGCCGCCATCGAGGATTCTTACCGGATCACCCTCAACCTGATGCACGGCAAGAACGCCATTCCGGGTTTCGACGCCGGAAACGCCGACTTCGTGGTGAGCTTCGGCAGCGGCGTCATCGAGGGATGGGGATCGCCGGTGCGGATGTTCCTGGCCCACGGCAAGTGGAAGGACGAGAACAAGACCCTGGTGCAGGTGGAGCCCCGCCTGTCCAATACGGCGGCCAAGGCCGACAAGTGGGTGGCCGTCCAGCCGGGAACCGAAGCGGTGCTGGCGCTCTCCATGGCCTACGTTATCATCAAGGAGAACCTCTACGACAAATCGTTCGTGGCCGAGAACGCCGCCGCCTTCGAGGACTGGCGGGACGACGAGGGCAAAACCTACCCCGGCTTCAAGACCTTTGTCCTCAACGGCTTCAGCCCGGCCGATGCGAGCAAGGTCACCGGGGTCGATCCGTCGCTGATCGTTTCCCTGGCCCGGAGCTTCGCCGGCGCCGAAAAGCCCCTGGCCCTTTGCGGACGGGGCAAAGGGAACACCCCCGGCAGCCTCCACGAGTTCATGGCGGTCCACGCCCTGAACGGCCTGGTGGGCGCCATCAACCGGCCGGGCGGCGTCTGGGCCATCGACGTTCCGGATTACGTGACCTGGCCGAAACCGGGCCTGGACGAGGCCGCCCGGGCCGGACTGGAAAAACCGCGGGTGGACGGGGCCGACGGCGGGGCCTATCCCTACACCGAATCGATCATCAGCGGGTTCGCCGACGGAGTCAATTCCGGTTCGGCCGGATACGGCGTCGAGGCCCTGCTGGTGTCGGGCGCCAATCCCCTGTATACCCTCCGGGACGCCCAAGCGGTAAGGAAAGCCTTCGACAGCATCGGCTTCGTGGTCAGCTTCTCCTCCTATATGGACGAAACCGCGGCCCAGGCCGACCTGATCCTTCCCAATCACACTTATCTGGAACGGCGCCAGGACGTGCCCGCTCCCTTCGGCCTCAACATGCCGGTCATCGGCATGTCCCGGCCCGTGGTCCCCCCCCAGTTCGACACCAGGCAGGTGGGCGACTCCCTCATGGGCATCGCCAGGAAGATGGGCGGGAGCGTGGGCGACGCCTTCGGGTGGGAATCCTACGAAGCCTGTTTGAAGGAAACCATGGGCGCGGCCTGGGAGACCCTGGAAAAGGATGGGATTCTGGTCAAGGCCGACTACGCCCCCGAAGGCTGGGGCGAGGCCTTCAACACCCCTTCGAAGAAGTTCCAATTCTTCACCGGCGCGTATCGCCATGGAGAAAACAAGGACCTCATGAGCCAGATGAAGATCGAGGGAGAAGCGGCCGACTTTCCGCTGATCCTCATCCCCTACGATTCCATGCGTCTGGCCAGCGGCCCGGTCGCGGACACCCCCTTCATGGCCAAGACCATCGAAGAGGACGTGCTGATCCACGACGACGTTTACGTCCAGGTCAACCCCGCCACCGCCGCCTCCCTGAACCTGCGGGAAGGCAAAGTCGCCGAGTTGACCACCCCCGTCGGCAAGGCCCGGGTCAGGGTCCACCTTTCGGAAGGGATCGGCGAGGGCGTGATCGCGCTGCCCACCGGCCTCGGCCATTGGGCCAACAGCAAGTACATCGCCGGAAAGGGCGTCAACGTCAACAGGCTCATGAGTCCGGTGGCCGATCCGGTGTCCGGTCTCGACGCCGCATGGGGCATCCGGGCGAAGCTGGCCAGAGCCTGAGCCATAGCCTGAAACCGACTCCATCCATAAGATTGCAGAGGATCTGATGAAAAAAGCACAGGAACACACAGCGCCAAAAAAATATGGGATGGTCATCGACTTGGACAAGTGTACCGGATGCGGCGCCTGCATGGCGGCCTGCATGGCGGAAAACAACGTGCCGTTCAGGGAAGATGAGACGGACAAGAACCTTTCCATCACCTGGCTGCGCGTCTACAAGCTGACCAACGGGAAGAAATTCCCCAACGCCGACGTTTGTTATCTGCCCCGGCCCTGCATGCACTGCGAAGGCCACCACGGCCATTCGCCCTGCGTGTCGGTCTGCCCGGCAACGGCCACCGATTACAGCTACGACACGGGCATCGTCAGCCAGATCTACACCCGATGCTTCGGCTGCCGGTACTGTATGGCCGCTTGCCCCTACCATGTGCGGTATTTCAACTGGTGGGACCCGGTCTGGCCCGAGGGCATGGAGAAAATGCTGAGCCCCAATGTCTCGGTGCGGACCCGGGGCGTGGTGGAGAAATGCTCCTTCTGTTTCCACCGGTACCAGATCGCCATGGAGAAAGTTCGCTACGAGGGGCGCGCCGAACTGGCCGAGGACGAATACCAGACGGCCTGCACCCAGGCCTGCCCGGCCAACGCCATAACATTCGGCGACCTGAACAACCACGACCACGCCGTCTACAAGCTGAAGACGCACCCCGACGCCTTCCGGCTCCTGGAACGGCTGGGAACCAATCCCAAGGTCTACTACATCTCCAGCCGGGAATGGGTGCGGCGCCAGGGAGACAACTACCTGGAGAATGAGGGCAAGGTCGTCGCCAAGGCGCACTAAAAGGGATCTAACCATAGACACTGCACAAGGAGTCAATTATCCATGGACACTGCACTAATTCCCGAAGGAAGGAAACGCTGCCCGCTGTGGCAGTTCGTCCTGTTCATCGCCGTGGTCGGCGCGGTCCTGCTCTGGGGCGTTTACGCCATGATTTTGTGCTGGCTCAAGGGGCTCAACCAGACGAACATGAACAACGCCTATGGGTTCGCCCTCTGGATCTGGGCGGACCTCGCGGTGATCGCCCTGGGGGGCGGGGCCTTCTTTTCCGGCTTTTTAAAATACATCATCGGTAAGGACGAGCTGAAGAACCTCATCAACTACGCGGTGATCATCGGGTTCATCTGCTACAGCTCGGCCCTGCTCATTCTGGCCATCGACATCGGGCAGCCCCTGAGAGGCTGGTTCATTTTCTGGCACGCCAACGTCCATTCCATGCTGACGGAAGTGGCCTTCTGCCTCTCCTGCTATTTCGCGGTGCTGACCATCGAGTTCATCCCCCTGATCCTGGAAAACCGCCAGATCGACAAGGTTCGGTTTTTCCATAACCTCTCCCACAACATGCACCACATCATGGCGGTCTTCGCCGCCACCGGCGCCTTCCTCTCCTTTTTCCACCAGGGGTCCCTGGGCGGCGTGGCCGGCGTCCTGTTCGCCCGCCCCTTCGGCTTCCGGGAAGGCGTGCTGATCTGGCCGTGGACATTCTTCCTTTTCACCTGGTCGGCGGCGGCCTGCGGCCCCTGCTTCACCATCCTCATCACCAAGATCACCGAGAAGGTCACCCGGAAAAAGCTGGTCAAGGACAACGTGATCGAACTCCTGGCCAAGATCTCCGGCTGGATGCTCCTGACCTACATCGTCGCCAAGATCATCGACACCTGGTACTGGGCCGTGGTCACCGCGCCGGAGGCTGGATTCACCATGATGGATTTCTACTCCAACAACCCGCTCTACGGCCTGTGGATCCTCTTCCTGGAGATCGTTCTCGGCGGCATCGTTCCGGCGCTGATCCTCATCACCCCGGCGGGCCGCAAGAACAAGGCGACCCTGTTGCTGGCAACCGTGCTGGCGGTCATCGGCGTTTGCGTCAACCGGTGGGTGATGGTTCTGCAGGTGCTGGCGGTTCCGGTGATGCCCTTCGAAAGCTGGTTCATGTATGCCCCCAGCTGGCAGGAAGTCGCCACCACCATCCTGCCCCTGGCCTACGGCGCCATACTGATCGCCATCGCGCACCGGTATTTGCCGATCTTTCCCCAGGAACCCGAGCTGAACCCGGTGGAGCAGCAGGCCGGCTAATAAAAGGAGGAATCGATTATGTTTCCGTTTTCGTTTGAGTGGATATGGGATATGAGCCACATGGTCTTCCATGGCGGCCTCTGGTACGCCCTGAGCATCATCGGGCTCGGCATGACCTACTGCATTCTTAAATCGGTTGTGGACACGGTGCAGGGAAAGGGCGGCGACGGCCACCACTGACCCTGACGACAAGATGATATCCGCGCCCGCTCTGTGTGTGCCACATGGGGCGGGCGCTTTTTTTAGGCTCATAGTATCTCAGGCGGATTCTTATGGATAAAATTCTCGTGGAAGGCAAACGCCGGTTGTCGGGCGAGGCGCGCATCGGCGGCGCCAAGAACGCGGCCCTGCCCATCCTGGTCTCGGCCCTGCTGGCGGATGGTCAAAGCACTTACGACAATGTCCCCGATCTTCAGGACATCAACAGCGTCGCCGACCTCCTGACCCACCTGGGCGTTACGGTTCGGCGGGAGGGGCGCCGGGCCACCCTCGACGCCGGCGGCCTGTCCAACCACGAGGCCCCCTACGACCTGGTCCGGAAGATGCGGGCCTCCATTTTGGTGCTGGGGCCGCTGGTGGCCCGTTTGAAAAAGGCCCGGGTCTCCCTGCCGGGCGGCTGCGCCATCGGGGCGCGGCCCATCAACCTCCACCTCAAAGGGCTGGCCCAAATGGGGGCCGAAATCGATATTCGGCACGGATATGTGGAGGCGTCCGCCGACCGGTTGCGGGGCGCCGAAATCTATTTCGATATGCCCACCGTCACCGGCACCGAGAACCTGATGATGGCCGCCGTCCTGGCCGACGGCGTCACCGTGCTCCGGAACGTGGCCCGTGAGCCGGAGGTCGTGGCCCTGGCCGACACTCTCAACCGCATGGGCGCGCAAATCGCCGGGGCCGGGACGTCGGTGCTGACCATCACCGGCGTCGAGGCCCTTCATCCCACCCAGGTCGCCATCATCCCGGACCGGATCGAAACCGGCACCTTCATGGTGGCCGCCGCATTGACCCGGGGAGATGTGACCGTCCGCGACTGCGACCCCGCCCACCTGGTGGCCGTTATCGACAAACTGAGGCTGGTGGGGGCCGATGTCCAGGTCAACGGAGACCGGGTCCGGGTCCAGGGCCCCGACAAGATTTGCAGCGTCGATATCAAGACCCAGCCCTATCCCGGTTTTCCCACGGACATGCAGGCCCAGTTCATGGTGCTCATGAGCGTGGCCCGCGGATTGAGCATCATCTCGGAGACCATCTTCGAAAACAGGTTCATCCACGTCAGCGAACTGCGCCGACTCGGCGCCGATGTGCGCGTATCGGGGAACGCCGCCGTGGTCTGCGGCTGCGCCAAACTGTCCGGCGCGCCGGTCATGGCCACCGATCTTCGGGCCAGCGCCTCCCTGATCCTGGCCGGCCTGGTGGCGGAGGGGACCACTGAGGTGAACCGCGTCTACCATCTCGACCGGGGCTATGAAGCCATTGAAGAAAAGTTTTCCGCTCTGGGCGCCGCCATACGACGGGTCAAATAGTCAGGGGGAGGAAGGCCCGCTTATCGCCGAAGCCATGATTTACGCCCGCCCCGTCATTCCCCTCCTGCTCTCGCTCATCGCCGGCATCCTCCTGGGCGAGCGGATCCCCGGATACCCCATCCCGGCATGGGGTTTCGCGCTCGTCTGCACCGCCCTGATCGTTCACGCATTTTTCCGGGGCGCCGACCTCCGGTTCGCGCCGCTCCTTCTTTTCCTGGTCCTCGGCTATCTCTCCATCCAACCCTGGCTGGCCCCGGGTCCGCCGACCCACCACGTCTCACGATTCGCGGACGGTTCCGTGTGGCGGATCACCGGCCGCGTTAAGACCCATCCCATAGACGACAAGGGACGGCTTAAATTCGTCCTTGGCGCCGAGACCCTTTCTCAGGCGGAAAAAACGCTCGGCGTAACGGGTCGGGTCCGGGTGACCGCCCTGGCGGACAACCTCGATTTGTCTGTCGGAGATCGCATTCTATTTAATGGCCGGCTGCGCCGACCCCGAAATTTCCACAATCCGGGCGGTTTCGATTATGAACGATACATGGCCTTGCAGGGGATTCGGGTTACGGTCTACGCCCGGAAGGGGACGGTCGTCCGGCCGGCGTCGGCGTCCTCCGGGGACCGTCCACTGGCCGGCGTTCTGGGGGAAACGCGAGCCAGGGCGGCCGGATTTTTTGACCGCATCCAAAGAGGCGAAGCTCCCGATATTTTAAAGGCGCTGGTGGTGGGGGATCGCACCGGCATCGATACCGAAACCCGCGACGCCTTCAACCGGGCCGGCGCCGCCCACCTGCTGGCGATCTCCGGGCTCCATGTGGGAATAGTCGCCACCACCGCCTTCGGCGTGTTCGCCTGGATGCTGACCGCGAGCCGGGCCCTGCTGTGGCGGGCCTGGACCCGGAAAGGGGCGGCGCTGCTCACCTTCTTTCCGGTCATCGGATATGGCCTGCTGGCGGGCATGTCCCCCTCCACCCAGCGGGCGGTGATCATGGTCTCCCTGTTTCTGCTGGCGCTTCTGGCGAGTCGGGAGCGGGACGCAGTGAACATCCTGGGGGCCGCGGCGCTGGGCATCCTGATCTGCCATCCGCCGTCCCTGTTCTCCATCTCCTTCCAGCTCTCCTTCGCCGCCGTGGCCGCCATCCTTTATGGGCTATCGAAGGTCGAATCGGGCGGACCCCGTCATGCCGCCGGTTTCCGGGCCCGTCTTTTCCAATTCATTAAAGTATCCTTGCTGGCCATCCTCGGGACCCTGCCCCTGGTCATGCTCTATTTCAACCAGGTCTCCTTTATCGGCGTGTTGACCAACCTGATCTTCATTCCCCTGATCGGCTTCGTCATCGTGCCCATCGGACTCATGACCGCCGCTTTTATGCCGCTGAGCGATCCGCTGGCCGCGGGAACCGCCCATATCGCCGTTTTCCTGATGGATGGGGCGCTTCACCTCATCCGGTTTTTCGCGGATCTGCCCATCGCCGCGGCAAAGACCGTCACCCCCTCGCGAATGGAGATCGTGATCTATTATCTGCTGGGCGTCGCGCTGCTGAACTGGATCTGGGGAGAGGGCAAACGACGGAAGGTCGCCGCCATGGCCTGCGGGATCCTCGTTCTGGCCGGTCTGGCGGATGCGGCTTACTGGGCAAACCGGCGATTCGGTCAGGACGATTTGAAGGTGACCATCCTGGATGTGGGGCAGGGGAGCGCCGCGCTGATCGAAACGCCGGGCGGGCGTTGTTTGCTGGCGGACGGCGGCGGATTTTACGACAACGATATCTTCGATGTGGGAAAATACCTGGTCGCGCCCTATCTGTGGCGGAACAAAATCCGAACGGTGGAAACCCTGGTCCTTTCCCATCCCAACGCGGATCACCTCAACGGCCTGATATATATTGCCGATCATTTCCATGTCAAACAGCTCTGGAGCAACGGTGAACCGGTGGACACAGCCGGGTATCGCCACCTGATGGCGGCAGCCGCAAAAGCGGTGATTCAGGTCTCCGCCTACCCGGATCTCCGTGGCGCTGTTGATCCGAACGAGCCTGCGGTCGAGATTTTCTATCCGCCTGTCAATTTCATGGATAAGCGATCCATCGATGGCTGGCGGACGGACGAAAACAACAACTCGCTGGTCCTCAAGATCACCCATGGCGATGTGTCGTTTTTGTTCCCCGGCGACATCGGCCGACAGGCCGAAAGGGAATTGATCAAAATCGCCGGGCGGCGGCTGGCCAGCACCGTGCTCATCGCCCCCCACCACGGCAGCAAAACCTCCAGCAGCCAGGCATTTCTTGAAGCGGTCAATCCGGAAGTAATCATGATTTCAGCAGGATGGAAAAATCGGTTTCAATTTCCCCATCCATCGGTTATAAAAAGGTATGAGGAAATCGGCGCGCGGATTTACAGAACGGATCTTCACGGCGCGATTCAGATGAGGACAGATGGCAAACAGCTGATGGTGGAACCGTTTCTTAATCCGTGATTTTCGACGTTTTCCGTAAGGCATTGGAAAGGAGGAGCGATGAGCGAGGCATTGAACCAAACAAAGCGCTATACTCGTGGCGAGTACCTTTCCATGGAAGATACCTCGGAAATGAAGAACGAGTTCTTCGACGGCGAAATTTTCGCGATGGCCGGCGGGTCGAAAAATCACAGCATAATTTGCGTCAACGTCATGTGGGCTCTCCGGGAAGCGGTAATGGATAAAGACTGCATCGCTTTTGACGGAAATATGAAGCTGGATATCCCGAAAGAGAATGCGTTCGTATATCCCGACGGCATGGTGGTGTGCGAAGCGGTTGAGTTTTTTGAAGATAGAAATGACATAATCCGAAACCCACTGTTGATCATCGAGGTGTTGTCTCCCACGACCCAGGTTTTCGACAGGGGCAAAAAATTCAAGTATTACCGTTCAGTGCCGTCCCTCGAGGAATATGTTTTGATTTCGCAGGAAGAGCCGCTGATCGAGTCGTATTTTCGGCAGGATGGGAAGACTTGGTTATACACGGTTGTCAGGGGGCTCGATGATAATGTTGTTTTGTCGTCTTTGGAGCATGATGTCGGATTGAAAGAGATTTATCGCAAGGTTGATTTCAGGAGCGATGCAGGAGAAAATTAAATACCCGGCGACCGGTGGTGATCCATTCGCCGAAGATTCTGAATAGAGAACTATAAAGGATATCCCATGCCGGCGAAAAAGCTTGAAGACATCTATATTTATTTTAAAACCAAGTCGATGGAGATGGATGAATTCGATGAGTTTTATGTGCCGGCCGACAAGGGGCGCGGCGGCAAGCCGGCTTGTGGGCGTCTCAAGAGACGCCTTGTACAAGAGCCATTGGGCTGTCTGAAAATCCTGTTCGCCGGTTACAAAGGTTGCGGTAAAAGTACGGAATTGTTGAGACTCCAGAAACAAATCGATAAGGAATTCGTCGTTTTAAACTTTTCGGTTATGACCGAGTTGGATGTTCTCAATATCAGCTACATCGAATTGTTCATCGCCACCATGGAGCGGTTGTTCAGGTTTGTTCAGGCGCAGGAAAAGATCGAGATCGATCCCCTCTACTTGAAGAATATCCAAACATGGTTGAGTTCAAAGGAAATCGAGGAGGTAACGACCAAACATCTGGGCGCCGAACTGAAAGCCGGCGCCGAGGCCAAAGTGGACATCCCTTTTCTCGCGAAATTTTTTTCCCGGTTTACCGCCGCCGCCAAGTCCAGCGCTTCGGTGAAAGAGACGCTGAAAACCAAGATTGAACCGAAGATTTCGGAGTTTATTTTTTACTGCAATCAGCTCATCAGGGAAATCAAGGGGCAACTGCCGAAAATCGGCAAAAAAGGCTTGGTGATCGTCGTCGAGGA
>JAABTM010000159.1 GCA_011389855.1 Desulfobacteraceae bacterium | reverse complement strand
ACCCATTTTGCTCGCCATCCCGGACCGCCTCCGCCCACCAGGTGGGCGTTTCACCGGCAACGGCAATGAACGGCATCGCCGCTAAAACCACCACCCAAAACGACACGACAACGCCCAGCCGCCGCCAGCCGGCTTCAGCCGGGTTCCGCTTATAGCCGGGGGATTCATTCCCCGGCGGCACGGCCCGAACGATCACTTCAAAAGATTCGAACCGCCGCCATCCGATGCGCCCATCGAGTCCCATCTCACCGCCCTTCCCGAACCTCGTCATACCACAACTTGTGATGATGCATGGCGTAATCCTCGGGCACCTTGCCGGTAAACATGGAGATGAACGCGGGCCGTTCCCCGGCGGCGATGGATGCCATGTAAACATGAATCAGCAGCCCGGCGAAAACGAATCCCACAGTCAAAAAATGAATGAGGATGGCCCACTGGACCGGAGCGGTATTTTCCAGCATCACGTTCGACGCCGTCATGATGACCCCGGTGACCACGATGACCACGCCCCCCAGGATCGAGGGGATGGCGAACATCTTCTGGCCGACGTTGTAAAACCCTTGGTCCGGGATCTCCGGCTTGTAGCCGAAGCGCCCCTTCAGTATCCCGTCCAGCTTGTAGAGCGCCTTGTACCCGAGGGTCATCTGAATGCCCTTGTTTACCAGCCACAGCACATCCCGTTTGGGGTCGATGGTGAAAATCTCCTTGAGAAAAGGAACCACCTCTTTGGCCTTGGCGATCACATAGACCAGAAACACCACCGCCCATAAAACGCCCACGATTTCGTGGACCAGCAGGAGATTGGCGCCGCCGCCGAAGATCCCCCGCATCATGTCCGTCCACCATCCGCCCACCGGCTGAAGGTCCGCGTTGCGGATCAGCCCGATGCCCGTGGCCAGCAAAAAGAGCCAGCAGGCGGCGTTGAACCAGTGCATGAAAATCGAGAGTTTCGTGTGCCGCTCCATCTGCTCTGTTTCCACGGCGTCGTCTTTCTGGATGGATTGTTCATCACTCATGATCGGTCTCCTCTGTCTCCACCGGTTTTCCGCCATCCGTTGAATCGGATTCATGTCCGGGTTCCGGGTCGTTGACGAACAACTGTTTGCCCAGCATGGCCAGCACGCCCAGGGCGTTGATCCCCACCACGGCCCAGACCAACTGTTTCGCCCAGTCGCCCCACCAGCGGATGGGGGTCGGGGCCTGGGCCTTGACCGGCCAGTTCAGGGGTGCGGTGGCGCCCATGTAATAGATGTTGGGGCGGGTGTCCGATTCGCGGTTGACCACCCGGACTGTTTTGTTGTCCTTGAGCATCCGGGCCACGTCGCTGTCCGGATCGTTGATGTCCCCGAAGGCCCGGGCCTTGGTGGGACAGGTGATCACGCAGGCCGGCAGATCGCCCCGGGCCCGGCGGTGATCGCAGAAATCGCATTTGTCCACGATCTTTTTTTCCGGATGACGGTACCGGGCGCCGTAGGGGCACGCCGGGATGCAGGAGCCGCAGCCGATGCACAGCCGATCATCCACCTTGACCACGCCGTCTTTTTCATCCTTGTAGGTGGCCCCCGTCGGGCAGGCATGGACGCAGGTAGGCACGTCGCAGTGCATGCAGTTGCCCGGCTGGAAATGCATCCGGGAGAAGGTCTCCCCCATGGAAAAATCGACGCCGTCGGTTTTGATCCAGTTGCGCCAGTGCCCGTCGGGCACCTTGTTTTCCACTTTGCAGGCCGCCATGCATCCCTTGCAGTCGATGCACAGGGTCGAATCGACGACCATGGCGAGTTGGGTTTTCATCAGGCAGCTCCTTTCCGCGCGACGCTCACGAAGGTTTCATGCATCGCCATGTTCCCGGAGAGCGCGTCGGCGTAATCTTCCATGAGGGCGGCCACGCAGGCCCCGGTGTTGTGGACCCCGCTCAACCCTTTGGAGAGCGCCCCCCAGCCGCTGGCCATGTAGACCGTGTCTTTCCGGATCCCCGGCTTCAACTCGGCTTTGAGGGACTCCCTGCCCACCGGGCTTTTCACCACCACCGGATCGCCGTCGCCGATGCCGAGGCGGTCAGCGGAATCGGGGTGGATCCAAAGGGTGTTTTCGGACATGAACTGGTTGAGCAGCCGGTTGTGGTTGGTGGTGCAGTGGGTGAACATGGCGTTTCGCCCGAGGACCAGCCGGAACTTGTCCGACGGGATCGGCTTGGGCGGCGTGTAGACGGGGATGGGATCGAGGCCCATCTCCTTGTACCGCACGTTGTGGAGTTCGATCTTTTTGGACTTGGTCCGGTAGATTTTCCCCTCGTAGATGCCGTAGAGCTTGGACGGATTATAGTAGACGCCGTCCTCCGCCAGGGCCTTTTCGGCGTCGGGCAGGTCCTTGAGCTGTTCTTTCCGGTACCATTCCATGTCGAAATCGAAATATTCGCCCAGGTCCAGCCGGTTGGCCAGTTCCTTGAGAATCCATAAAACAGGCCGGGATTCGAACAGGGCCGGGACCGCCGGCACGCGCGTCGCCACGCAGGCGCAGGCCGCCGAGCCCTGGAGCCCGGAGATCGGGTCGAGCCGCTCCAGGTAGCTGGGCGCCGGCAGGACCAGATCGGCCATCCAGGCCGTGTCGCTCATGGCGATATCGACGCTCACCATGAAATCGAGCCCCTCGATCATCTTGAGGGTCTTGGCCCGGTTGGCGCCCGACTGCATGGGGTTCAGCTTGTAGGTGAACCATCCCTTGACCGGGTAGGGCTCGCCTTCGATGATCGCATCCCGCATGTGCTTGAAGGAGCCCTCCTCCTCGAACATCATGTGGGCCCGGCCGTGGTCGGCCCGTTCCATCATGTTGTCGTCGTACCAGGGGGCGTCGGGCAGGCTCGGGCTGTTGAGCCCCACCTGGCGGGCGGCCAGCAGGCCGCCGGGCTGGTCCCAGTTGCCCAGAAGCGCGTTGACGATGGCCATGGCCCGCCGAATCTGGGTGGAATTGACGTAGTCGGAGGTCCGCCGGCCCGGATAGATCATGCTGGCGGGCGCGGCCGCGGCCAGTTCCCGGGCGATGCGCCGGATGTGGCGGGCCGGGATCTCGGTCTCCTTCTCGGCCCATTCGGGCGTGTAGGGCTGAACGTGGGCGGTCAGTTCTTCCATGCCGCTCAGCTTTTCAGCGACGTAGTCGGCGTCGTAGAGCTTCTCGTTGATGATCACATGGGCCAGGGCCAGGAAAAACGCCAGGTCGGTGCCGGGACGGACGGGGTGCCACTCGTCGGCCAGGGCCGCCGTCTTGGTGTATCGGGGGTCGAGGACCACCAGCTTCTGGCCGTTTTTCCGGGCCGTCATCAGGTCGATGCTGTCCGGCGTGATCAGGGCCTCGAACCGGTTGGCGCCGGCCATGACGATGTATTTGGAATGGAGCACGTCGGCGAAGGGAACCTCCCCGAAGGTGTCCAGATATGCGCGATTTCGGCTGATGAGACAGTTGGATTCATGGGTAACCACGTTCCAGGATCCGAACACCGACGCGAACCGGTGAACAAACTGGGACTGGGTGTCGGAACCCGGCGAAAAGAGCATGCCGCACCGGGTGTATTTCTCGGCGATGGTTTTCATCTGTTCGGCGGCGTAATCCAGGGCCTGTTCCCAGGACACCCGCCGCCACTTTCCCTCGCCCCGCTTTCCCTTGCGAAGGAGGGGGTATTTCAATCGGTCGGGATCATAGAGCTGAGCGATGCCCGCGTTGCCCCGGGCGCACAACATGCCGCGGGATTTGAGGAATTTGGGGTTGGGATCCAGCTTGGCGACGACGCCGTCTTCCACCCGGGCGATGAGGCCGCATTTGTTGAGGCACATGCCGCAGATGGAAAATACCTTTTCCGCCGTGTCCTTCCCCTTTGCAGCGCCTTCCGCCGCGGTCAGGGCGTGCAGCACCTTGGGCTGCCCCGTTCCAACGGCCGCCGCGGCCGTGGCCGCGCCGGACCACTTCAGAAAGTTTCTGCGGGAAATGGGGCGGTTGATGTTCGAAGATGACATATCGGTTCTCCTCAATTGTCCACAAGGGGATCGGCCGGGGGGGAGCGGGAGGGTTGCTCCCGCTCCCCCCGACCGTTCGGTGAGTGGGTCGTCAGGCGCCGGAGACTACTTGCACTTGGCCGGAGACGGCGAGTCGAAGGCGTGACCATGAACGTAGGCCAGGATGTCCGCCTTGTCGCTGTCCGAGAGCTTGACCCATTCCGCCGCGCACTCGAAATCCTCGTACTTTTTCTTCTCGAAAATCCGCTCCCACTGGGCCTGGGTTTTGCTGTCGGGATTTAGGGCCGGGGCCGATTGCCCGTCCTGATGGCAGGCCCGGCAGTTTTTCCGGAACAGGTATTTGCCTTTGCGCTCGTTGCCCATGTCCGCGGCCATGACGGCGGCGGTCATGGTGACGATCAGGCCCAGTCCCAACAGTAGAATCGCTATTCTTTTCAACATGATGTCCTCCTTTTTTGAATTTAGTGGATTAGAAAACATTAAATAAACAATCGATCTGTTTGCGTGGGGCGAAAGATTTTTCGCCCCTACCCATATGTCGCTACCAGATTTCGTAATTGCCCGACGGATCGCATTTGCATTCGGCTTCCAGGTATTTGACCGCGTACCCGGCGTCCTTGAGCACGTTATAGGCGATTTCGCCCCGGGCCCCAGTCTGGCAATGGACCACGATGAACTTGTCCTTGGGGATATCCTTCATACGCGACTTGACGTCGTCCAGTGGAATGTTGACGGCCCCCGGGAAATGACCGGCTTCGTAATCCACGGGGGTCCGCACATCGACTACCGCGATCAGCTCCGAATTGAGGGATTTCTCAAAAGCGGAGATGCTGATCTGGCCCGGGCCCAGCTTCCGCTCCCAGGCGATGACGTTGTCCACGTCGGCGAATGCCGGTTCGCCCGTTTCCAACTTGTATCCGGCGTCCCGCCATTTTTTCAGGCCGTCGTAGAAGCCGACCGCCTTTTTGTACCCCCATCCCCGGGTCGCCTTGACGGCGGCGTCGATCTCTTCAGGCGTGTCGGAATAAATGACGATGGGCGCGCTCTTGGACAGCGGCAACGCATATTCGGTCCATTCATACTCCGGAAAAGGGAACCCGTAGGCGCCCGGAATATGACCTTCTTTCACTTTATCCGGCGATCGCGTATCCACGATCACCACGTTGCCGGTTTTCACGAAATCGACCGTCGGGGTCGACCGGTTGCCGGCCTTTTTCCAGCCGGGCATGCCCTCGATGTACACTCTGGCGTTGTCATAGCCCCATTTCTTCGCCAAACTGGCGGATTTCGGACTCATGACTCATGTAGGCCCTCCGCAGTAGAAGACCATCGCCTGGTCCTTATCCGCCGGCAGCAGTTCCGCCCCCTTTTCCTTGAGTTTCGTAAAGGGGATGGAGACCGAGCCGGGGATATGTTCTTCATTATACCGCGCGACCGGACGGGCGTCAATCAGGAGGAAGTTCCGATCTTCCTTGGCCATTTTCACCGCCAGTTCGCCGGTCTTTATTTCGGAGATGCCCTTGGGCAGCGTCACCAGGTTCATCGACACCACGTGGGCGACATTGTCGGCGCCCTCGGGCCGATAATGGACGGTGACGGATTCGCCTTTTTGGACGTCCTCGGCCGATTCGGCGTTTTTGTAGACCGTTTTGTCAATGAGCTTAAAGCTCATGAATCCCTGATCCTTCGCATTGATGGCCAGGGTGTGAGCCGTAAGGGAAATGCCGGTCACCTTCCCCTTGACGGTCAGAAGATCCCCCTGGGGGGACGCCGCCGTCGGCGCGTTCTTCGCCGCCACCGCCGACCCGAAGGCCAGCAGGAGAATGCACGCGGCGAGCCATAATTTACGGGTTCGCTTCAACATGGTCGGTACGCTCCTTTCTTCAATCTTATGGTTCATGTTAAAACCTCAGGGTGGCCGAGACATAGCCCACCCACACATCGTCGATGACGGCGTTAAGGGAATCCAGAGCCGTGACGTCGTCGATGTCGACGGGTTCGCCCAGGGGATTCCCGCTGCCGGTGTAGCGGTAGTCGTAGTATTGGCCGCCGAGCTTCACGAAGAAGTTGCGTCCGAAAATCGGCTGGATGTAATAGCTCTCATAGACGCTCCCGCGAACGGCCAGCTTGCTGCCCACCAGGGAATCCTCGGCGCCGGTGAAATTGAACCAGTACTGGGATCCCCAGTTGTACTCCAGGCCCAGCTTGCCGTCAAAGGGCATGGGGAACCGGGCGCCGGCGTAGATGCTGTAACCGTCGTGGCTTTCCAGATCGCCGTTGGAACTCAAAAGCCCCTGTCCCAGCAGTTCGTAGAACGGGTTTTCCGAGATCCGGTCGGGATCGGTGTGGCTCCAGGCGCCCGACAGGAAAAAGTCGATGTCTTTTTCGAACAGTTCATAGGTGTTGGCCCGCAGCAGCAGGGTGGCCGCGTCCCAGTCGCCCAGTTCGGTGGAGGGCTCCAGCCGGGAGATGAATCCGCCCTGGTTGGGGCTGAAATTATACCGGCCGGCGTCGTCCTTGGAGACGATAAAGGGCATCACCGTCAGCCCGGTGAACCCGTCGGAGATCCCCGAGGCATGGGCGTAATTGAACACGGCGCTGTAGAGTCCATTGTCGTAAAGGGTGGCGATGAAGCCCAGGAGGTCCACGTCGTCCACCCGGGGATTGGCGCTGAGGGAGAAGCTGTTGCCCCATTCGCCCTCGAAACCGACGCCGTAGCAGAGTTTAAAGGCGGCGCCGGGGATGCCCGTCACATCCTCCAGTCCGAAATTCAGCGACGCGCCGTCGAACTGCCAGTTGATGATGTGGGCCACCGGCGATCCGCCCTCCAGGCTGAAGTTCCGAAACTCCAGCGGCGGACCGTTCGTGGAAGGCCTGCGTCCCAGGGAGAAGTTCATGGGCACGGGTCCCACATCGCCATGGAGGTTGAAATAGGCCCGCTCCAGCCGCACCGTGTCTCCGTGGGGCAGGCTGGTGGTATTGCCGTCTAAGGTGACGTCGCCCAGGCTGCCGTTGTTGAACTTGACGCCGGTGCTGTCGCCCCAGACTTTATAGACCGCCAGGCGCCCGCCAAAATCGAGGTGATTATTGACCCGGGCCTTCATGTCGAGGTGGAGCTTGGTGGTGAAGGCCTTGTCGTTGTCGGCGTCCCGCTTTTCGGCGTCCGGGATCATATCGTTTTGCTGCATAGACCCCATCATGTCCTGAACCTGTTGGCCTGTAGCGCCATTGAAGCCGCCTTGGGCCACCGGCATGAAAAAAGCGTCGATAAACTGATCCGGCGCCATCCGAATGTCGCTGTAATGAATGGAGTCCACCCGGTTCCGGAAGTCGATGCTGAAAGAGACCTTGTCCGTGGCCGTGTGCATCTCGGTCTTGCTGACCCGGTCGGCCAGTTCGTCGATCTCCTCCTCGTTCTCCTCGATGTTTTCGATTTTTTCATGAAGCTGCTTCATCTGCTCCTGGAGCAACTTCATCTGTTCTTTGAGGTCGCCCACATCCTCCTGGGCCAAGGTCGCCGGCGGACCGACCAGCATCAGCGCCGCCGCCAGGACGACCGCCGCCCCCATCCATTTCGCCTTCCGGCCTGTTGTCATCATCCGCTCCTTCCCTTTGCTAAAGTCATTGCAAATGGTTCATCATGGTTTTCAATGTATCAAATTCCAATAGCAATAGATATGCTATATTGCAAAAGCAATAGGTGTGCCAACGTTAAATTATTTGTAAAATTTTACATATCAGCCTAAAAACATACGATCTTGGTCCATCGCCGAAGACGCTGAACCGAATTTTTCCATGGTGGAGCATCGACAACACCTTTATCATGTGCTAAATTAGTGCTTAAGCAATTTATCACATGAGGAGGACGCATCACATGGATGAAACGGCCTTCAAAGCCTACTGCAACGACATTTTCAATTTTATAGAAGACGGCCTGATGGTGGTTGGGTGCGACGGCGCCATAATCACGGTCAACAGCGCCATGGAACGGCTGTCGGGCTACGACCGCGACGCGCTGGTGGGGTCTAAGTGCAGCGTGCTCAACTGCGACGCCTGCGAACGGATGCGGAAAGTGGACAGTAAGTGGTGCATGTTGTTTGAACGGGGCGCCATCAATCGAAAGCGGTGCCTGTTCATGAAAAAGGACGGGACCTACCTGTCGGCCCTCAAAAAAGCCACTGTTTTAAAGGACGACAAGGGCCAGGTGATGGGCGCCATCGAAACCTTCACAGACCTGGCCGAGATCGACAAGCGGGACCAGCAGATCGAGCAGTTGTCGCTCCATCTGGCCTCGGACGTGGGATTCTGCGGCATCGTCGGCGAATGCGCGCCCATGCTGCGGCTGTTCAACATCATCGAAAAGGCGGCGGAAAGCGACGCTCCGGTCTTCATCTACGGCGAAAGCGGCACCGGCAAGGAACTTGTGGCCCGGGCCATCCACGACCTGGGGCGGCGGCGGGAAGGTCCGTATGTCCAGTTCAACTGCGCGGCCCTCAACGAATCCCTCTTTGAAAGTGAACTGTTCGGGCACGTCAAAGGCGCGTTCACCGGCGCCTACCGCCATCGAATCGGTCGTTTCGAGGCGGCCCACACCGGCGACATTTTCCTGGACGAAATCGGCGACATCCCCCTGTCCACCCAGGCCAAGCTGCTGCGGGTGCTGGAAACCCGCATGTTCGAGCGGGTCGGGGATCACAAGCCCATCAGCGTGGACGTGCGGATCATCTGCGCCACCAACCGGAACCTCTCCCAACTGGTGGCCGAGGGCCAATTCCGGGAAGACCTGTTTTACCGGATCAACGTCATTCCCATCCACATCCCGCCGCTCCGGCAGCGAAAGGAAGAGATCCCGCTGCTCACCCGCCACTTCATCTCGAAGCTGGGCGAAAAAACGGGCAAACAGATTACGGGCATCTCCCCGGACGTCATGGCCCGGTTCATGCGTTATGACTGGCCGGGAAACATCCGGGAGTTGAAAAGCGTCCTGGAATATGCTTTTGTGGTGGCGGAACCGGAGACCATCCACGCCCAGCATCTTCCGGAACACTTCGGCAAGGCCGATCAGACCCCCGTGGCCGATCCCATCTCAAAGCCGCGGCCGGGAACAACCGCCGGCGCCGGCCTACAGGATGCGCCGCCGGCATCGGGAGACGACGCCCCGGACAGCGAACGCCAGGATCTGGTGAAGGCCCTCCGGAAAAGCGGCGGCAACAAATCCCAGGCCGCCAAGCTGCTGGGGGTCCACCGGATGACCGTCTGGAACCGGATGAAAAAATACGGCATTGCATTAGAGAAAGAAATCCGGAAAGCGCAGGATACCGCCTGACGCGACAACTCAACAACGCATTTTCCCGACACTAAGGAGCGACATGAAACCTATCGGACCCTATACATTCGAAACCTTCAAGGAGAAGGTCGCCGCTTTCCACGGATACCCGGCGCCCGGCGTCATCATCGGCGGGTACATGGTGGTCCTGGCCCAGGAAAAAATCCCCAGGGACGTCCTGTTCGACGCCATCGTGGAAACCCCCAAATGCCTGCCGGACGCGGTTCAGCTCCTGACGCTTTGCTCCTACGGCAACGGCTGGATGAAAGTTTATCCCTTCGGCCGCTACGCCCTGTCGCTGTACAATAAATACACAGGGGAAGGCGTCCGCGTCCGGATCGATCCGGACCGGCTGAAGGCATGGCCCCACATCGAGATGTGGCTGTTCAAAACCCAGCCCAAAAAAGAACAGGATTCCGACGCCCTGTTCGATGAAATCGCCCGGGCCGGAGCGGACATCTGCGGCGTCGCGCCGGTTCAGGTTAAAGAAGAGGCCATGAAGCGATTCAGCTTCGGGGATATCGGGCGGTGTCAAAAGTGCGGGGAGCCGCATCCGGTGAAGTTTGGGGAGGTTTGTAAGGCGTGTGGGGGGGAGTCGCCGTATTTCTAATGAAACGGGGAGGGGGAGTGCCCCTGCAGGACCACTCCCCTGCCCTAAGCATGAATCCATTTATCCATTTCTGACCTATTGATCTTTCCTCTCATTTGTAGTACACCCTCCTGAACATCCCATAACGCCCTGACAGAGCAGGCGTCCGAAAACCATTAACATCCAGGGAGGTTTTATGACCCGCCGCATCCCCGCCTTCAACCTTTCTCACCTGTCATATCTTATCGCATTGCTGACCATCCTTATACTACCCGTCGCCGCCGCCGCCGTGGGAACGCCCCACATCGTTTACGGCAGCCTGTCCGAATGGACAGACGGCGCGCCGCCGGACGATGCGGTCCGCATCGATGCCTTCGCGGCGGACCGTCCGGGGGAAGTGCTGAAGGAGTATGATGTCGGCTGCGGTTATGAAAACGGCATGTGGTGGGTGGAGGCCGGCAACCTGCCCACTGAATGGCGGGAGGGCGACGAACTGACCCTATCCATCCGGGATGTCCAAACCGGGAAGGTCAGTTCGGGGACGATCCCGCTCAGCGGCAGGGGCATTCAACCCGTTGAAATGCCGGACACGCCCGCCCCCGGCGGCGATGGCGATGATGACGGCGGCGACAACTCCGGCGGGACGGATGCGGATGACGACGGCAAGAGCGGCGCGGGAGACACCAACAACTGCTTCATCGTCTCGGCCGCGCGGAGCGGACTGGAAACCGGCCTGCTCCCGGCGGCGATGTTGATGGCCATGGCCGGCGGCCTCTTTTTGTTCGAGCGGCGGCGGAAAAAAGTCAACGGTGGAAAAACACGCGGCATCCCCCTGTTTCTGATCGTCGGCATGGTCTTGGCGTCGGCGCTTCTGATCGGCCGGACACTGGCGCCGGTGGGGGTTTCCGCCGGGGCTCACACTTATTCCCTGGAACCGGGCTGGAACGGCGTGGCCCTGCTCTATGAGGATTCGGGGATCGGTTCGGCGGACGAGCTGATGGGTTCCATCACGGGTTGTGATAGCGTCCGGGCGTGGGACCCGCTGACCCAGGCCTACATCACCCACGAGGCAGGCGATCCGCCGGCGGCTTTTCCTTTCGACGCCGACCAGCCCTATTTTGTCCATGTGACCGGAACCACGAGCTGGTCGCCGCCGGGTGAAACCGTGGCATCGCCCATCTTCGACCTCCGGACCACCGCGACCACCAGCGTCAACGTCATCGCCATCTCCCCGTCCCGTATTGACGTTAGAAATGCAAAAGAACTGGCGGCGACCATCCCCTACTGCGAAGCGGTCTGGCGGTGGGACGCCGAACAACAGGGCTATGTGGGCCACCCGAGAGACTCCACCATCAACAACTTCACCATCGAGCAGGGCGCCGTCTATTTCGTCAGCGTCACCGACCCCGGCACATGGCAACAATCCGAACTGCTTGATTATGACGACGACGGGGACGGGTTCACGGAAAACCAGGGCGACTGCAACGACGCCGAGGCGGGGGCGGTGCCCGGCGAGGTGGAAATCTGCGATGACGGGATCGACAACGACTGCGACGGGGCCATCGACTGCGCCGACGAAGATTGCGCCGGGGATCCGGCCTGCGAGGAACCGCCGGTTGGGTGTACCGATGCGGATGGCGATGGATATTTTGCTGAAGGCGGGTGTGGGACGGCGGTGGATTGTGACGATTCCGACGAGGACATCCACCCCGAAGCGCCGGAAGTTTGCGAAGACGGCATC
>JAABTM010000456.1 GCA_011389855.1 Desulfobacteraceae bacterium | reverse complement strand
CCGCGCAAAGGCCGAGATGGGCCACTACGACGCCCGGGCGGCCCTGTCGGCGGACACGGCCCGGTTGTACGAAGCCGTCATGAAGGTGCTCGACCGCCGGCCGTCGGAAGACCGGCCCTATGTCTGGAACGACGACGAGCAAGCCCTTGACGGCCATATCCTCAAAATCACGGCCGACATCGCCTCAAACGGCCGCATTCCGCAGTCCATGGGGCCGGTGGTGGACAGTCTGAAACGGGTCGATGGCTGACCCGTCAGGCCGGTTCGCCGTGGTCATCCCGGTCTATAATCACGAGGGGATGGTCCGGGCGGTGGTGGAAAAAACCCTGGCCCTTTCGCTACCGGTTTTCGTGGTGGACGACGGCGCCGCGGACGGCAGTTATGAGCGGATCAGGGACATTCCGGACATCCGCATCCTCCGCCACCCGGAAAACCGGGGAAAAGGCGCGGCCCTGCTGACCGGATTCGCCGAAGCCGCCCATGTCGCGGACTGGGCCATTACTATCGATGCGGACGGCCAGCATGATCCGGCCGAGGCCCTGGAGATGATCCGGGCCATCCCGCCCGGCGCCCGGCCCATCGTCATCGGCAAGCGCCGGGGCATGGACGGCGCGGCGGTCCCCTGGACCAGCCGGTTCGGCCGGGGATTTTCCAATTTCTGGGTCCGGATGTCCGGCGGCCCCCGGCTTTCCGATACCCAAAGCGGGTTCCGGATCTATCCGCTCCCCGAGACCCTTTGCCTCGACGTCCGGGCCCGGCGGTACCAGTTCGAGGTGGAGGTTCTGGTCAAGGCGAACTGGGCGGGGATCCCGGTGAGGGAGGTCGAAA
Organism: Desulfobacteraceae bacterium; assembly: GCA_011389855.1. GTDB lineage: Bacteria > Desulfobacterota > Desulfobacteria > Desulfobacterales > JAABSP01 > JAABTD01. The sequence continues at coordinate 2,562 of JAABTM010000456.1, read as the reverse complement.
TCGGCGTCGAGTACCGGCCGGGTTCCCAGCGGATTTCGCATTTCCACCCTTTTGTGGATTTCATGCGGAACACCCGGGTTTTCGCCCGGCTGATCGTCCAGCGGTTGTTCATCCCGCCGTCGGTCCGGGCCGGATGGGCGATGCCGCCGAAAGCGGGATCTTAGCCGGATGAGCGAGCGGTATTACAAGTTCGCCACCGCCGTTTCCGGTTGGATCGGCGTCTGGTTTTTCAGCCTTTCGTCCTGGTTCGTGGCCACCGGGTATTTCCTCTTTTTTCCGGCGCGGGTGTCCCGGAGCGTTCGCTTTTACCGGGCGCTGTTTCCCGACCGGGGCCGCCTTTACGCCCTCTGCCGGGCGTGGCGGCAGTACCACATGTTCACCACGGTCTTCGTGGACCGGTTTCGGCTCCGAAAGTACGGCCGCCTTCCCTATAGGTCCCGGGGGCGGCATCACCTGGACGAGGCCTTGAATGGAAAGACCGGCGGCATTATCCTCATGTCCCACATGGGCAACTGGGAGGCGGCGGCCCACATCCTCAAGGGGGAACGGCGGGATATGGACCTGCTGCTCATCATGGGCATCCGGGACCGGGAGCAGATCGAGCGCATCCAGAAAGAGAGCCTGGCCGAGAGCGGGGTCCGGGTGATGGCGGCGGGACAGGCCGACGGGTCGCCCCTGGATATCCTCGAACCGTTGCGGTTTCTCAAAGAAGGCGGCCTTGTCTCCCTCACGGGAGACGTGATCTGGAACGAAAACCAGCGGGCGGTCTCCGTGGATTTTCTGGGGCATTCGGCGGACCTGCCCGAAACGCCCCACATGCTGGCCCTGGTCTCCGGCGCGCCCATTTTCGTCCTGTTCGCGTTCCGGAGGGCGGACGGATCCTACGACTTTTCCGTGACCCCCCTTGAACAGGCGACGGCGGCGTCCCGATCGGACCGCCGGGCGGCCATCCGGCGATCCGCCCAGCGGTATGCCGACCTCATCGCGGAAAAGTTGCGGGAATACCCGGATCAGTGGTATCATTTCGGGAACACTAAAACCAACCAAAAGATATGCATACAGAGACATTACAAGGACCAAAACCATTGACGCGAGAAAAAATACTGTCCCATCTGTTGACCCTGTTCGAGGAAAATTTCGAGATCGAGGAACCGGGGCTGGATGACGATCTGAGGGAAAAATACGAATTCGACAGCATCGACGCCATCGAAGTGCTGGTGGAGGTCGAGCAGTTTCTGGAGGTCAAGCTCTCCCAGGAAGAGAAAAAGCAGGCGATGGACATCCGGACCATCAACGGGATCTGCGACTGGGTGGAGGGCCTGTCGGCGGCCCGGTCATGATGGAACGACGCGTCGTCATCACCGCCGGCTCCGCCATCACCCCCATCGGCCACGGGAAGGCGGCCATCGTCGAAAGCCTCAAAAACGGGGTCTCCGGCGTGAAGCCCCTTCGCAAGGACGATCTCCTGACCCAGTACATCCATTCCGGGGTCTTCGGAACGGTGGATTATCCCATCGACTACGATTTCAAGCGGACTTTCCGGAAGACCATGGGACCCGTGGCCTATTACGCCTGCCAGGCCGTCAGGGAGACCCTGGACGCCTCGGGCCTGGACACGGATTTTATCCAGTCGGGGCGGATGGGCGTGGCCTTCGGGTCCACCCACGGGAGTCCCACAGTCCAGCGGGGAATCTACAAAACCTTTTTCAGCGGCAACCCCACCGAGTATTCCTCCATCAGCGCGGTGGATTACCTCAAATCCATGGTCCACACCACGGCGGTCAACATCACCAAAATGTTCGGCATCACCGGTCGGGTCATCTCGTCGTCCACCGCCTGCACCACCTCCAGCCAGTCCATCGGGTTCGGGTACGAGACGATCAGGTTCGGCCTCCAGGACGCCATGATCTGCGGCGGCGCCGACGAGTACGACACCACCACCGTGGCGGTTTTCGACAATCTGCTGGCCTGCTCCACGGCCTTCAACGACACGCCCCACCTGACCCCCCGGCCCTTTGACGAGAAACGGGACGGCCTGGTGGTGGGGGAAGGCGGGGGCGCATTGCTGCTGGAGGAATACGAGCACGCCAAAGCCCGGGGGGCGGACATCCTGGCCGAGGTCATCGGGTTTTCCAACAACAACAACGGCGGCGATCTCATTCTGCCCAACAAGGACGGGATCGAGGCCACCATCCGCATCGGGCTGGACAGCGCGGGCATCGGGCCGGCGGACGTGGACATGGTCAGCGCCCACGCCACCGCCACCAAAATGGGGGACCTCATCGAGGCCAAGGCCATCCACGCCGTCTACGGGGACGACGGGCCCCATGTGACGGCCCTGAAAAGCTACATCGGCCACACCATGGCGGCCTGCGGCGTTATCGAGACGCTGTTTGTCCTCTACATGATGGCGGACGGTTTCATCGCCCCGACCCTCAACCTGGAGACCGTGGACCGCCGGTGCGCCAACATCCGCCACGTGACCGAAATCGTCGAAACCCCCATCCGGATCGCTTCCATCCAGAACTTCGCCTTCGGCGGGGTCAATACCTGCCTGTTTCT
>JAABTM010000455.1 GCA_011389855.1 Desulfobacteraceae bacterium | reverse complement strand
AAGCCCTGGTCCATTCCTACAACAGCGCCACGGTCCGGCTGGGGTTGAAGCTGGGGCTGGACAACATCCGGGAAACTCTGACCCGGCTGGGGTTCGAGCGGGAAATCCCTCTCTACCCCTCGTCCCTTCTGGGGACCATGGAGATGTCCCCCTTCGAGGTGGCCCGGATCTACGGAACCCTGGCCGCCGGCGGGTTCGCCTCGCCGCCCCGGGCCATTTTGTCGGTCTATACCCCGGAGGGCGAGGCCCTGGAGCGGAACCCGCTGACGGTCCGGCGGAACTTCGATCCGGAGGCCGTCTACCTGGTGGACAAGGCCCTCCAGTCCGTGGTGGCCGACGGCACGGCCCGGTCCCTCAACGCCATGCTGGACCGCGATCTCCGGCCCGCCGGAAAGACAGGCACCACCAACGACCTCAAGGACAGCTGGTTCGCCGGGTTCACCGGCAACCGGCTGGCGGCCGTCTGGGTGGGACGGGACGACAACGCCCCCGCTTCCGATCTAGGGGCCTCGGGCGCCCTTAGGGTGTGGGGCGGCATCATGGGGGAGATCGTCAACCATCCCCTCCGGCTGCCCAAGCCCCAATCGGTGGAGTGGGTCGTGGTGGATCCGCTGCTGGGCCTGCGCACCGACCCCGATTGCAGCGGGGCCATCCGCATCCCCTTTATCGCCGGCTCGGAACCGACCGCTTCGTTTCCCTGCACCCCTTCGAAGGCCGCGCCGGCCGGAGAGATCGGGACGTCGGACGCGGATCGCCCGGCGGACAAATCGACCTTTTTAAAATGGCTGGAGGAAACATTTTGACGCATCTATTACGACCCCTCGGGGTTTTGACCCTGGCCCTGCTGCTGACCGCCTGCGCCAAGGTCGCCATCGGTCCGGACGGCGCGCCCTACGAGAGCCGGAGGCCATCGCCCCCCTATGCGGAAGGGCCGTCGCCGGACATGGAAACGGCGCCGGACGAAGGCGTCCCCGAAGCGCGGGAAACCCCGCCGCCCATCTCCCTGGGGGCGCCCTACGAGGCGGAACCGTCGGAACCGGAACGGTATTCCTCGCCGGTGGTGGCGCGGCTGTCCCGCGAGGCCCAGTCCCAGAAAGGGTCCGGCCGGCTGGACCAGGCCCTGTCCACCACCGAGCGGGCCCTCCGGATCGATCCCGCCAACCCGGAATTATGGCTGCTGCTGGGCCAGATACAGTCGGAGCGCGGCAAAGACGTCCAGGCCGAACAACTGGCGAGAAAATCGATTTCCCTTGCCGGAGGGGACGTTTCGCTCAAGGCCCGGTGCTGGCGGCTCATCGGGGAGGCCCGGCGCAGCCGCGGGGACGCCGCCGGGGCCGGGGACGCACTGGAAAAGGCCCGGGAGCTGGAAGGCGATTTATCTCGAAAGAATTGAGGTTACGGCTTGACTTTTACGGCGTTTTCCACCATCTTGCACCCCGAAAGCCGCAGTCCTGTCACGGAACACCTTTGTTCGGATAACCTATGAGCCTTTTGATCACCTACGTTCTCGTCGCGCTGGTTTTTTCCTTCTTTTGCTCCATCGCCGAAGCCGTTCTCCTGAGCGTCAGCAAGCCCTTTATCGCGGCCCTGGAAAACAAGGGGAAACGCGCCGGAAAGACCCTCCGCAAACTCAAAGACAACATCAACCGTCCCCTGGCGGCCATCCTCACCCTCAACACCGTCGCCCACACAATCGGCGCGGCCGGGGCCGGCGCCCAGGCCGCGGCCGTCTTCGGCAGCGACTACCTGGGCATAGCGTCGGCGATTTTGACCCTGCTGATCCTCGTTTTCTCGGAAATCATTCCCAAAACACTAGGGGCCCGGTACTGGCGAAACCTGGCGACGATCTTCGCCCCCATGCTCCGGTACCTCGTCTGGATCCTGTTCCCCTTTGTCCTCATGGCCGAGGCTCTCACCAAAGGGCTGGCCAACACCACGGAACTGAAAGGATTCAGCCGGGAAGAGTTCGCCGCCATGGCCGACCTGGGCGCCCGGGAGGGGCAACTGGAGGCCAAGGAATCGCGCATCCTCAAGAACCTGTTCCGGTTTCGGCAGTCAACCATCAAGAACATCATGACCCCCCGGACCGTGGTTTTCGCCCTCCAGGAGAACATGACCATCGAGCAGTTTCTGGAGCACCACCACCAGACCCCGTTTTCCCGCATTCCCATATATAATCGCGACCGGGACGACATCACCGGCTTCGTGCTAAAGGACGATATCCTCCTGGCCCAGGCCCGCAACCTCCACAACTCCCAGCTCCACGAGTTCAAGCGGGAGATCAAGGCGGTTTCCAGCCATAATTCGGTGGCGGCCCTCTTCGAATTCCTGCTGGACAACAAGGAGCACATCGCCTTGGTGGTGGACGATTACGGCGGCATGGAAGGGATCGTCACCCTGGAGGACGTGGTGGAGACGCTGCTGGGGCTGGAGATCGTGGACGAGGCGGACGAGACAGTGGACATGCAGGCCCTGGCCCGGGCCCTCTGGGAGAAACGGGCCCGGCGGGTGGGACTGCTCGAAGACGAGGACAAGCAACCCGCCCATATCATCGAATCCGACATCCAGGCGGAAATCGAGGCCGAAAAAGAACAGATCGAGGAAGAAAACGAGGCAGAACCGCCCATGGACGATGAGGAAGAGATCGACGAAATGGGCAAAACGGCCGAACGATAAGAGCCGCAGGGCTACAGCAACGCCAGCGCCCCCGCCGCAATCGCCGCCCCCGCCCCCATGGCGACCCAGTCCCTAAGTTTCAGACGATACTCCCTGTAAAATGTTCGACCCGGCCGCCCGAACCCCCGGGCTTCCATGGCCTCGGCCAGTTCTTCGGCCAGCCCGAAGGACTGGATGAGCAGCGGCGACAAGAACGCCGGATAATGGCGGAGGGCCTTCCAGCCCGGCTCCAGCGGGATGCCCCGGGCCCGCTGGGCCTCCACCACCGACCGGGCCTTGCGGCCGATGACCGGCACGAACCGCATGGCCGTGGACATGACGAACCCCGCCGAATAGGGCAGCCCCATCTTCACCAGGGCGTTGCCCAGGTCTTCGGGCGGGGTGACCGCGAAAAAGGCGAAAAATGCGGTGGTGAGGGTCAGGAGTTTCAGTCCGGCAAAGACGCCGGCGGGCCCCCCCGCCGACAGGGCGGTGACCGCCCCGAAAAAAAGCGCCATGGGAACCACCAGGCGCAGCCAGCGCGCGTACCCCCGCAGTTCCCGGATGGAGCCAATGAAAATCAGCAGCACGCCCCATTCCCCCGCAAGGACGGCCATGCGTCCCGCCGCTGTAATCAGCACCGCGTAAAGGATCGTCAGCAGGAGTTTGGTTCTCGGATCAAACACCGATCCCCTCCCCTTCCGGCGGCCGGAGACCGGCCCTCGCCATGAGCGCG
>JAABTM010000454.1 GCA_011389855.1 Desulfobacteraceae bacterium | reverse complement strand
GATTTGGGCGAGGAAGAGGCCGGGGAGGAGGAATCCGAAGAACTCGATTTCGAGCTGGATATGGAAGATGAGACAGCCGCCGAAGCGCCTGCTGAAGAATCCGATGAACTGGACTTGGACTTTGACCTGGGAGAAGAGCCCTTCGAGGAAGCGGAGTCCGAAGAGTTGGATTTCGAGCTGGATTTAGAAGAAGAGGAATCAGAGGCGGCCCCGGACGAGGCTGATGAAGACTTCGAGTTGGATATCCAGATGGATGAAGAGCCGCAAGAGGAAGAATCCCTCGATTTCGATCTGGATGTGGATGTTGAAGAAGAATCGCTCGCGGAAGAGGGCGAGTCGGACGATTTTGCGTTTGATCTCGACTTCGAATCCGAGGCTTCTGAATCGTCCCCCGAAGAAGCAGAGGAAGAGGATGACTTTGAATTCAAATTAGACCTCGAGCCGGACGCCGAAGAAGCCGAAGGCAATATGGCCATGTCTTCGGAAGAATTTGAAATCGACCTCGACCTTGAGGACGATGTCCCGGAACCGGAAAGCAACGACGAGACCACGATTTTCACAATGGATCTCGAAGAAGACAAACAACCGGCAGCCGAGGACGACTTTGACTTCGAATTCGAAATGGAAGAAGAGGATGATGATGATGTCGGAATGACCCAGGTCTACGACATGGACGCTCTTTCGGAGGAAGGCGAGGAGGAAGTTTTTTCCGATGACGAAACGGTCATCGCCGGGATGGACGATGAAATGGATGACGTTTCGGAGTCCGATCTGGAGACCGTTGCCGAAGGTTTCGACAGGGAGGAAAAGGAAGAAGCCCCTGTCAAATCGCCCGAGAAAAAAGCCAAGCCGGAAAAGCCGAAGCGCAAATCCCGGCGGAATTTCCTGCTGGCCCTGTTGCTCCTCGGCGGCGGCGGATATGGACTTTATGCGTTCCGTGACAGCGGACCGGTTCAAGGCATGATGGAAATGGCCGCCAAGATCCCCTTCGTGGGCGACTTCATCCCTGTGGAGAGCGGAGAAATCGTGCCGCTCAACAACACCATTACCGGCCGATTCGTCAACAACACCAATACCGGATTGATCTTCGTGATCACCGGGGAAGCCCGGAACGATTTCAAAAATCCCCGGGACTTCCTCAAGGTCACGGGAAAGATTTTCACTGCCGGCAAAACCCTTGCGAAAGAGAAAACGGTCTTTGCCGGCAATACGCTTTCGGATATGGAACTCGCCGACCTGAACATGGACATGATCAACAACCGTCTCATGAAGCGAGCCGGAGACAACAACGTCAACACCAATGTTCAACCGGGAGCGACGGTCCCCTTCATGGTCGTATTCTCCGAACTGCCGGAGGATCTCGACAATCTCGAGGAATACTCCGTGGCCGCCGCGGCATCCCAACCGGTCCAGTGACCTTGGGGAAAGTTTCAATGAACCATCTTTTTGCTTGACGAAGCTATTTCGAACTGCTAAATACACTGTTTCAGGTTTGGATGGAAGCACCAGCCTGGAACAGAACACGGCGATGTAGCTCAGGTGGTCAGAGCATACGGCTCATATCCGTAGTGTCCGGGGTTCAAATCCCTGCATCGCCACCAAAAATCAATAAAAGGCGTAATCCTAATGGGTTACGCCTTTTGTATTTTTAAGGGTGCCGATAGGGTGTCTTTTACCGATGAAGCGGACCTGATCGCACCAACGCGCCGATGATGTTGAAGATGATGCGGACGGCGGTCAGGGCGGAGAGGCGGCCGATGTCTTTGTCCGGGGTCATTTCCACCAGGTCGATCCCGATGAGGTCTGTTTTTTGGGCGATGGCGTGGATGAGGTCGATAAGCTGCCAGTAGCCGATGCCGCCGGGGGACGGGGCGTTGACGGCGGGCATGATGGTTGGGTCGAGGGCGTCGAAGTCGAGGGTGATCAGGCATCGCGAGGCGGCCGGTATCGGTTCCAGCACCTGTCCAATCCCGCCGGTGTGGAGTTGTCTGGCGGTGAAGATCCGGGCCCCCGCGGCCAAAGCATCCCGCAACTCCGCTTCCCCGGCGCTGCCCACGCCGCGCATGCCCACCTGGATGATCTTTTCGATCCAATCCATCTCGGAGGCCCGGCGCATGGTGCTGCTGTAGCCCTCCTTTATGCCCCGGACGTCGTCCCGCCAGTCGATGTGGGCGTCCACCTGGATCAGGGTGATCGGTCCGTGCGCTTCGTATGCCCTGAAGAAGGGGATGGGGATGGAGTCGTCGCCGCCCAGGACGATAGGGATCGCCCCGGCGTCGAGAATGGCCCTGACGGCGGCCGTGGCCCGCTCCCGGTTGCCGGCCGGATCGGCGGGGTCGCCCGGCACGTCGCCGCAATCGACGACCCGGACCGGCCGGTTGTCGAGAAGGGGGCCGCCGAGATCGAAATCGTGGTTGTCGCGCATGGCGGCGTAGCGGGCCGACGCCGCCCGGATGGCCGCCGGGGATTTCGACGACGGTCCGGGGCCGTCGTCGTAGGGCGTGCCGTGGGGGATGCCGATGATGGCGATGTCCGCCGTCAGGTCTTCGGGTGAAGCGACGGCTGGAAAGCCCGCGAAAGTAGACGCTTCGGCCATGTCAGCCTCCTCCTTTTCCCCATTCGGCGTCCGTTGTGTCCGCCTCGAACATGTCCGCGTCGTCGAGGTCGGCGCCGGTCAAATCGGCGTCCTTCAGACGGGCGCCGCGCAGATACGCGCCGTTCAGATCGGCGTTTTCAAGGGTCGCCCAGCTTAGATCGGCCCGTTCCAGGTAGGCGCCCCGAAGGTCGGCCCGGTTGAGTTTGGCCCCGATCAAACAGGCCCGGTACAGGTCCGCCCCTTTGAGTCGGGCGTTTCGAAGGATCAGTAACAAACTTCGCCAGGACACGGCCCGTCATCCCTCTTTCAGGATGGATCGAAGCGTATCGGACAGGTCCCGGCTGGCGTCGTCCGCCGGGATGAGATCGATATCGTCCGGCCCGCCCGCGCCAAGGCCCAAGGCGGCGGCCCGGGCGATCTGGCGTTGCTGGAAGATGGGCGGGTCCATGATGGCGCGGTTGGCGCCCAGGGATTTGAGCATGGCCACGCCCACGGCATCCAGGGCCACCCGGTCCGCGGCGGCCAGGAAGACGTTTCCCCTGGCCCGTTTTCCGGTCATGGGACCGCCGTCCACAAAGGCGTCGATGCCGTCCAGAACGATCAGGTCCGGCGAAAAGGGCGCGTTGATTTCGGCGATCATCTTCTGCTGGTGGGGCGATCCGTGGAGCTGTGTCATGTAAGGAAATCCGTTCCGGGTGGTGGGGACCACCCCCACATGGAGTTTGAGGGACATGGTGAAGACGCCGCCGAACTGGTGGGTTTTCAGGCAGCAGGTGGAGACCAGACATTCGGCCTTC
>JAABTM010000453.1 GCA_011389855.1 Desulfobacteraceae bacterium | reverse complement strand
GACCGGCTCCTTTTCCATTGATGCCGCCGGCAAAGTCCGGCGAAACGGCGCATCCCGGAAGTTTCCCCGGCTCGCCGGCGCGGCGTCTTTCGCCGCAACGGAACACACCCTGGCGGTTTGCCTGGACCTTTCCCACCACGTCCATATCGTGGCATGGCAAAGCGAAAGCCATGGGTAGGGCAGCAGCCGCCAAAGGGGAAACATCGCTCCCGAGCCTGCGGGACGCCTGGCGGGCCCAGTGGCCCCCCGCCCTGTCGCTCTGGAGCCGGTTCACCCAGCTCGAACCGCCCCGGTGGTGCCTGACCGAGGCCGACGAGAAAAAACACGCCCTCTCCGGCTCCTTCGCCATGATCCGGCTCAAGGACCACGCCGTGGTGGTGAGCCTGCGCCTCGTCCGGCATCATCGCCTGGACGGGTTCGCCAGGGAGATCCTGGCCCACGAGATCGGCCATCATGTGCTGGCCCCCGCGGATCTGACGGACAACGGCCGGCTGATGGCCCGGGTCCGGGCCGGCCTGCCGGGCAAGGAGCACCTGGCGGGTTTCATCGCCAACCTCTACACGGATCTCCTCATCAACGACCGTCTCCAGCGGACCGCCGGGCTGGACATGTCCGGCGTCTACCGCGCCCTTGGGGAAAAAACCGCCGATCCCCTCTGGACGCTTTACATGCGGATCTACGAAATCCTGTGGGGGCTGCCGTCCGGAACCCTGGCTGCAAAGGAAATCGACGCCAAACTTAGCGGCGACGCCCATCTGGGGGCCCGGCTCGTCCGGGTGTACGCCAGGGAATGGCTCGACGGCGCGGGCCGGTTCGCGGCCCTGTGCCTGCCCTATATCCTGGAAGACGACGGCAAGGGAACGGTGGCCATCCTGTCGCCCATCCTCGACGCCCAGCGGGCCGGCGAAGGGGATGCGGCGCCGGACGGCCTGGCGGAAATCGATCCCGGAGAGGCCGACGGGGCGATCCACCCATCCCTGGACCCGGCCCTGAATCCCGAGTCCGGCGAGGGCGAGGGGGATGAGACAGCGGAAGACGCCGATACAAACGAATCGACGCCCCGCCCCGGCGGACGTGAAACCATCGGCGGAAAGAAAAACGATTACCGGACCCCGGTGGAATACGCGGACCTGATGAAGAGCCTGGGCGTGACCATCGGAGAAGACGCGGTCATCGGCCGCTATTACCGGGAGCGGGCCAGGCCCCACCTGGTTCCCTTTCCCGTCCGGCGGATGGACCGGGCCGCGGACCCGATCCCCGAAGGCGAGGAGCACTGGGACATCGGATCGCCGCTCGGCCGGATCGACTGGCTCGGCACCGTCTCAAGGAGCCCCATCGTCGTTCCCGGCGTCACCACCGTGCAGCAGGTGTTCGGCCGGACGCCGGGGGACGATCCCGAACCGCAGCCGGTGGATCTGTACCTGGGCATCGACTGCTCCGGATCCATGCCCAACCCCAGATACCAGCTCTCCTTTCCGGTACTGGCCGGGACCATCATGGCCCTGTCCGCCCTGCGGGCCGGGGCGCAGGTGATGGTCGCGCTTTCCGGCGAACCGGGCGAATTCAGCGAAACGGAGGGTTTCACCCGCAATGAGGACGACCTCCTGAAGGTGCTAACCGGATACCTGGGCACCGGGTTCGCCTTCGGCATCGGACGGCTCAAGGAGACCTTCCTGTCGGGCAGCGCCCCCATCGAGCGGAAAACCCACATCCTGATCATCACCGACTCGGACATCTTCTCCATGCTCGGCCGGTCCAGCGGATGGGACATCGCCGAAGAGGCGCTCCAAAAGGCGGGCGGCGGGGGGACGTATGTCCTCCACAGGGTCAACACGGAGCGGGGCGAAGTCGCGCGGATGGAAAAACAGGGGTGGAACGTTTACGGGCTGACCGAATGGGAAAGCCTCGTCCGGTTCGCCCGGGAGTTTTCGCGGAAACGGTATGGCGATGGCAAAATCTAAGAAAAAACCGACGGTTCCCGATGGACCTTCCGTCGAATCCCTGATCCATCGGCTGGCCCGCTGCCCCCGGGAGTTTCTCGATGCGCCGAAGATCGGCAAAGCCGGGAAAATCAATACAGCGGCGGTTGTTTCGGACCTCATGAACGACATCTTCGGCAAACCGCCGGATCGACAGGCGTTAAACGCCTTCATACAGGTCAACCCCAAGGACGCCAATTGGCTCAACACCGTTCTGGCGACCTGCTGGCTGCTTTCCGACGTCTGGTTTCAGGAAAAAACCGAATTGGCGGCGTCGGCGCTATCCTTGCTGCAAAACGAACTGAACGCGCTGGCCGGGGTGGTCCAGGCCGATGCGCTTGTCCTGGAACCGGACCGGCGGGAAGAACTCGCCCGGCTGTGCCTCCGCGCACTGGGACTGCGCCCCCCGGGAGAAACCCAAAAAACCGCCGACGACCGGCTCAACGCCCTGGACAGCGTGGGAGTTAA
>JAABTM010000452.1 GCA_011389855.1 Desulfobacteraceae bacterium | reverse complement strand
TCATCGGGTCATGATGGAAGCCAAAAAAGCAGAGGAGCATGCCCAAAAGGTGCGGGAGGCCCTGGCGAAAAAGAAGGCGCGGGAGGCGGTGGCAAAGGTGATGCGGGAATGACCGATTACGACGATTTCAACAGCGTATCGCCGGTTCAGGATGTACGGGCCATTGAAGATCGCCGCGAACGCAACCCTCTGATCACGGAAGCCGGTTTCCGGAATTTCCGCCGAATCAAGCACCACCCGAACGCGCCGATCTGGAATTTCGAAACCGGAGACCGGATCGAAAAGTCGGATCTGGCGGCCCATGAAGCCTTCGCCGATGCACTGACCGGAATCCGGCGACCTTTCAGTCCGGAACCGCCCCCCGACATCCTGACATGGGTCCGCTCCATGCGGAAAAATGTCATCGCGTTCGCGGAACGGTTGCCGGAGGGATTCGATATCGAACGGAACTGGGCCGCCATCCCGCCGGTGACGCGGGCAGACCTAGCAGCCCGTCTCCACACCCTTGTCCCCCAGGATGCCGATCTCTCCCGGTTGATCGTCTACGACACCTCCGGGACCACCGGGCACGCCATCGCCGTGCCGACCCATCCCCGCGCCCTGGCCCACGTTTTGGCCATGATGTCCTATGTCATGGATCGGTACGGCATCCACCTGGACGTTGGCCCCGAGATGACGGCATGTCTCAACATCGGCGCCCAAGCGATGTCCGTGGTCTTCCCCAACATCATGACGGTCTGGCGGGAGGCCGGGTTCGCCAAGGTCAATCTTCACCCCGACGGATGGCGCTCGCCCGACGATGTCCATCGCTTTTTCCGCGAAATGGCCCCGCCGGTCGTCACCGGCGATCCGGTGGCCTTCGCCGAAATGCTGCGCCTGGGGATCGATCATCGGCCGGACGTTCTCTTCACCACGGCGCTGTCCCTGCCCTCCGGATTAAAAG
>JAABTM010000451.1 GCA_011389855.1 Desulfobacteraceae bacterium | reverse complement strand
CTGAACGAAGGTGTGGGTCTCCCCCGGCTGCATGCCGTCGGCGAAACAGGCCTTGAGGCACCGGCCGCAGTTGTTGCAGTATTCCTCGTTGACCTGGGCCTTTTCAGGGGGCATCTCGCTGTAGGGCATGGCCGCGTCCGAGGCGATCCCCAGCATGTCCTCGATGGTCGCATACCCTTTTTCGTCCATGAATTTTTCCAGGCCCCGCACCTGCCTGCCCAGCCATTCGTAGCCGTAGCACATGACCGCCGAGCACATTTCCACGATGTGGGCCCCGCTCATGATGAACTGGACGATGTCCCGCCAGTCGTAGGCCCCGTTGGTGCCGGCGATGAAGATCTCGCCGTTGTAGGCCTGCCGGACCTCGTTGATCCACCGGAGCGTCAGGGGCTTCACCCAGGGGCCGCCGATGCCGGCCTGGCCGTAGATGAGGGGCTTGCCGGTCTCGATGTCGGGCACGAAGCCGATAAACCGGTTGGTCAGGGTCACGGCGGCGGCGCCCGCGTCCCGGAGCCGTCCGGAAAAGGCCACGAGATCCGTCACCTGGGGCGTCACCTTGATCATGATGGGGATGGAGAGAGCCTCGGCCACGGCCTGGGTGATCTCGCAGGCGTAGTCGAAATCCTGCCCCACGTTCATGCCGGTGCGGACCCCGGGCATCAGCTTGGGATGGGGACAGCCGAAATTGAGTTCCAGCAGGGGCACGCCGGCGTCTTCCATCTGCTTGCCCAGCGTCACCCACCCTTCCATTTCAATGGAGCCGATGGACCCGATCACCGTGGCGTCGTGGTCTTTGGCATAGGCCAGGGTCTCCTTGATCTCCTTGATGAAATCATCGGGAGGTTCGATGGCCAGTCCGCTGCGGCTGTAGAGGCTGAAGCCGCGGGGCACCTTGCCCCGGCAGACCTCGTGGCGCTCGTTTAAAAATCGCCACTTGGCCCGGGTGGTGAGTTCCCGCATGGCCGGCGAATCGCTCATGGTCTTGGCGATGACGCCGCCGGCCCCGGTGTCGATGCATTTTTTCATGTTGTGGGCGTTCAGGGTGGGCTCGGCTGAAGCCGCCACCAGAGGGTTTTTGATTTTGACGCCGCAAAAATCGATTGCCATGTCGGCCATGATGGGTCTCCTTATGAAAGGCACAGAGGGACAAAGGGACAGAGGCACAAAGGGGGTGGGCCTTTCCGGTTTGGGGTATCTTTGGTTAGCTGAGTCTTGGGAGTCCTTATGGATTATGGTTTTGTTGGGTTGAGCCAGTCGACGCGGCTGGCGAGGCCGGGGAATTCTTGTCGGGCGGCGCGAAGATCCGCAAGGTCGATGTCCGTTTGGATGATGATTTCCTTGTCGCCGCCGCCGGCCAGAATTGTGCCCCAGGGATCGGCGACCATGCTGTGGCCCACGAACTGGACGCCCCGGTTGAGACCGGTGCAGTTGGCGGAGATAAGAAAACATTGATTTTCCATGGCCCGCACCCGGTTGAGCATCAGCCAGTGTTCCAGCCGGGGATACGGCCAGGCGGAACAGATGAGAAAGATCTCCGCTCCCTTGTCCACCATGGCCCGGAACAGCTCCGGGAACCGGAGGTCGAAGCAGGTGGCCATGCCGATGTTTCCCAAAGGCGTTTCCACCACGGTGATGGATTCGCCGGGGGTCAGGATTTCGGTTTCCCTGGACTTGTAGCCGAACAGGTGGATCTTCCGGTAGTTGGCCAGAAGGTCGCCGTCGGGCGAGATCAGGTGGCTGGAGTTGAAACAGTGATCCCCATCTTTTTCAACGAAACTGCCGGCGTGGAGGTAAACGCCGGTTTCCCTGGCGGCCTCTCTCAGAGCGGTCAGAGTGGGGCCGTTTTGGTCTTCGGCTTCCGGGATGTAGTGGTCGAAGCTCAGAAACCCGATGTTCCAGATTTCCGGAAGGATGACCAGATCCGCGCCCTTGCAGCGCCGGATCAGATTCACCGCTTTGTCGATGGCGGCTGTTTTATCGTCTTCCACCACCGACATTTGAATGGATGCGACCCGCATAAAGCCTCCTGTTTTATTCCACCGTCAGGTAATCGAGGGGCCGGACGCCGTAGGCAATATCCAGACGTCGGTTGAGTTTTTCATCGATGAGGGACGCTGAAAACCGTTGCCCAATGGCGAATTCTCCGGTGAGAGTGCCCATGGTGCCGGAAAAGATCACCAGGTCTTTCAACGGACCGGATAGCTTCGTCTTCACGAAGGCCATCAATTCTTCAGGGTTGAGCAACAGCCCCAGCCGCCCTTCCTGGCAGGTCGTTTCCCCGGCGCCGTTGACGATGCGGCTGGTCATGAGCAGGTCGTCCCAATGGGCGGAGACCTCTTTTAGAGGCCAAACCCTCCGGCTCATGATGTTGGGACAAATCTGCTTGGCCCGGGGGATGTCGGTTTCTTCCAGATGGCGGTCGGTGTGATCGCTGCCCAGGCCGACGTACACCTCGTTTTCATCCTTGACCAGCAGGACATATTCCACCTCGCCGGAGGTCTTGTCGCCATAGACTTCAATAACGCCGTCGGTGGTCAGGGTATTGCAGATCACCGGAAACAGGACCGGCGTCGATTTGGGGCCGGAAATGCCTTTTGCCGCCAGTTCCTGTATGTGGCGCTGGACTTCTTCCTGGTTTTTGCCCACATACCCGGCGTTTACCATGCGGTCGAAACGGAATGTCAGGGGCCGGGTTTCGGATTGGTTTTCCAGCTCAAGATAGATTTCCAATGCAGCTCCTCTCATTGAGCGCCCTTTTGGGGTCAAAGGGCCGGGGGATGTTATTTTTTGTGGTATCGAATCTCGAAGGTGACGCATCCATAGGGGATCCGGTACGGCCCGTGGGTCATTCCCGGCGGGCGGCAGGCGTAATAGCCCGGCAGGAAGGTCTGGTCCTTGGCGATGTCGTAGAGGGTTCCTTCCACGATCAGCACTTCTTCCCAGAAATCATGGACCAGGGTCTCGGACGTTTCGATGGCCGGCGGGAATTTGAGCATCCGGGTGTAGTCGCCGGTGTCGGGATCATGGCTGAGGATCTTCTCCTTGATTCCCAGCTTGTCGCCTTCCACCGGTCGCCATTCGTACTCGGTGTCGTAATCGATGAATTCGATCTCGGGTTTTGGCATGAGGGGCCTCCTTTATATAAGTGTTTGAACCACGAAATACACGAAAAGCACGAAAAAAGCTGCTTCGGGGCGGGCGCGCCGAACTGAGATCATTTTCTGCCTTCCAGAACGGCGCTTTCGCTGTTTTCCAGGTGGCGGAGCATGGCGTTTCGGGCCGCTTCCGGGTCTTTTTGGCGGGCTGCCTCGATGATGACTTCGTGTTCGGCCAGAACGGTCTCGCCGCGGCCTTCCAGTTGCAGGGCCTGGGTGCCCATGAGGTGGATCATGTTCCGCAG
>JAABTM010000450.1 GCA_011389855.1 Desulfobacteraceae bacterium | reverse complement strand
GCCACAATCGAAACCAGGAGACGCCCCCGTCACCTACGGGGAATACTTGAACTGGCCGGAAGATGAGCGTTGGGAGATCATCGACGGGGTTCCATACGACATGAGCCCCGCGCCATCAACCAAACACCAGCGGGTCTCACGGGATTTGTTCGTCCAGATTCATTCATTTCTATCGGAGAAACCCGAATGTGAGGCATTTTTCGCTCCCTTTGACGTCCGTTTGCCTGAAAAAGACGAATCGGATGAATCCATCATCAACGTCGTCCAGCCCGACATCGTCGTCATTTGCGACCTGTCGAAAATCGACGACAAGGGCTGCCGGGGCGCGCCGGACTGGATCATTGAAGTTTTGTCGCCTTTCACATCCTCAAAGGACCACATCGCCAAGCGTCTCCTCTATGAACGGATGGGAGTGCGGGAATACTGGCTGGTGCATCCTTTTGACGAGATGATCACCATTTTCATCCTTGGCGCCGACGGCAGATTCGAACCATCGGTGTTCCAGGAAGGAAAAGGTCAAATCAAGGCAACCGCATTGCCGGATCTGACGTTGGACCTGGACGCCGTGTTTCGATAGACGGCGATCATGATCGCATCGTCAGGGTTTTGCGCCGATGTAGACGATGGTTTCGATCTCAAAACTGATGCCGCGGACGGTTTGGTTGAGGACGCCGCATTCCAGTTCCGGGTCCGTCAGCCGCTCCAGGGCCCACCGGTCGGTGGGGCCGAGCTTGGCGCGATATCCGCCGCTGGCGTCCCGGGACAGGAAGGACCGGAACCAGTCGTCGATGTAGCGCAACTGAACTTCCATATCCGGCGTCTTGAGAGGGAATTGGAGCTGTTCCACGGATTTCAGTCCCATTTTTTCCAGCGTCCCGATCCACCAGGCGTCGTCGGGCCGTTCGCGGCCGTGTTCCTCTTCGAACCATCGGTCATACAGATCGTGGAGCCGGGTTTGGAGGTCCTCGTCGATGGCCAGCCCTTTCGACGAAAACCGCCACCGCCGGCCGCCGTCTTCGCGGATGGCCAGGCGACCGCCCGGACGCAGAACGCGGTAGAGTTCCGCCAGCGCGGCCCTGGGTTCGGGCAGGTGGTGATGGACCACGCGGCTGCACCAGATTAGATCGAATCGGTTATCGGGGAAGGGGAGGGCTTCGACATCCCCCAGAACGCTGAGGACGCGGTCGCCGAGCTTTTCCAGGCCCGCCAGTTCCCGGGCCTTCAGCAGGTTTTCATGGGCGATGTCCAGGGCGGTCGCCCGTCCCTTGCCTTTCAGCTTCCGGGCCATATGGCGGGCGAAACCGCCGGCGCCGCTGCCCACATCCAGAACCTGGGCGCCTTTGGGTGTTTTCAGCGCATTGACGATTTGTCGATGGACGGTGTCGAAGAATCTGTCGAAAATGATCAGTCGGTTGATGTCGGATGGCATTGCCGCTTGTCTCTTTCAAGTCCGAAGTTGTTGCTCATTGTCCCTCAATCTTGTATCATACCCCAGTTCCTTAGCGCAATAAAGCGCAAATTTACAAGAAAGGAAACAAGATGAACAATAAAGACCGCTTCACCGGCTGCCTCCTCGGCGGGGGTGTTGGGGACGCCCTGGGCGCGCCGGTGGAATTCATGACTACGACCGAGATCCATCGGCGATTCGGTCCGGACGGGGTGTCGGATTATGAACCGGCCTACGGACGGAAGGGGGCCGTCACCGACGACACCCAGATGACGCTCTTTACGGCGGAAGGCTTGATCCTTCACCGTGCCCGCAACAGCGACGGCCCCATCGTTGAATCCGTTTACCATGCCTACCTGCGATGGCTGTCCACCCAGAGGGAAGCAGGGGAGGGGGCTTTGCTGAAACAGCACGGCTCGTGCGGCATGGTGGACGGCATTCTGATCGGATTTTCAGCCCTCCATTCCCGCCGGGCGCCGGGGAACGCCTGTCTGTCGTCCCTCTCCAGCGGACGCATGGGAACCCTCCAGGAACCCATCAACAACAGCAAGGGCTGCGGCGGGGTCATGCGGATCGCGCCGGTGGGGTTGTTTCTGGGCGAAGATGCGGCGGTGTTCGACGCCGCTTGCGAAATCGCGGCCATCACCCATGGTCATCCCACGGGATATCTGGCGGCCGGATGCCTGGCCCTGATCATCCATCGGTTAAAAGTCGGGGACGGGTTGCCGGACGCCGCCCGGGCGGCCCTAACCGCTTTGGAGTCCCGGCCCCATCACGAGGAGACGTCCAGGGCCGTGAAGTCCGCCATGAGGGCCTGGGAAACCGAACCGCCGTCGTTTCGCGCCGTCGAGCGCCTCGGGGCGGGCTGGATCGCCGAAGAGGCCCTGGCCATCGGCCTTTATTGCGCGCTGGCCGCGGGGGATGATTTCGAGAAAGGCGTTTGCCTGGCCGTCAACCACGGCGGGGATTCGGACAGCACCGGCGCCGTCGCCGGCAACATTCTGGGACTGCTGCTGGGCAGGGGGGCGATCCCCCCGAGATATCTGGAGAGCCTTGAGCTGGCGGAGGTCATCGAGGAGATCGCCATGGATCTGTTCGAAAGGGCCGATCCGGTCGTCACTTGAACAGTTCCAACTGCCCGCCGCCGTCCACGGCCTTGAACCGTCCCTCCTTCAATTCCCGCTCCTGGGCCCGGTAGGCCATGGAGGTCCCCAGATTTCCCTGGGCCGCGAAAAAGGCGGCCAGCAGGCCGACCCGGTAGCCGCGGCGATAGGCCCGCTCCTTCTCATCCTGGACCTCCGAGATGAGGCTTTCGGCTTCATCCAGATATTTCGCCTCCTCTTTCATGTCCATGGCGTTTTCCAGCGATTCTTCCACAAACGCCACGAGCCGAAGACCGTTATCGTCGCAGTATTCCCGAAGCTGTTCATGCAGGGATGCATCCAGCGCAATGGTTTTCCGCTCTTTTTCCGCGTCCGGCGTCCGTTCCGTCATCGAGTCCCCATCCTCCTTGTAAAACCGTTGCCTTTGTCGTGTGTCTTCGGGGTAGAACCTAAATGTCGGTTGACATGGCCCTGAAAATAGGGTTTTCTTGTCTATTTTAAACACAAAAACCATCCAATTCCAAGGAGACGTCACCCCCCATGAGCACCGATACCAAAAAAATCATCTATTCCATGATGGGCGTCAGCAAATACCATGACAAAAAGCCGATCATCAAGGACATCTCGCTGTCCTATTATTATGGCGCCAAAATCGGCGTCCTGGGCTTGAACGGCTCGGGGAAAAGCACCCTGTTGCGGATCATGGCCGGCAAAGAGCAGAATTTTAACGGCCGGACCATCCTGTCCGAGGGCTACACCGTCGGCCATCTGGAACAGGAGCCTTTGGTGGACGCGACGCGGACCGTCCGGGAGATCGTGGAAGAAGGGGTCCAGGAAACCGTTGATCTGATG
>JAABTM010000449.1 GCA_011389855.1 Desulfobacteraceae bacterium | reverse complement strand
TCCGGGGCTGGCCGAGGCGGTGAACGCGGGGCTGTACCTCACGCCGCGCCTGACCCGGGAGCAGTTGCGCGAGGCCGTGGCCGAACCGCCCCTGGTGACCGGGTGCGACATCGAACCGGCCCTGGTTGCCCGACTGCTGGCGGACGTGGGGGACGACCCGGACCAGCTTCCCCTTTTGCAGCATGTGCTTCAGTGGATGTGGCTGCGGGCCCGGGAAAAAGACGCGGACAACCCGGTGCTGACCCTGGCCGATTACGAGACCCTGGGCGGGTTCGGCCAGGCCCTGTCCGACCGGCTGGACGGGATTTATGAGGATCTGTCGCCGGAAGCCCGAAAGATCGCCGAAACCCTGTTCCGCAACCTGAGCAAGCGGGACCTGGAGCAGCGCGACATCCGCCGGCCCGTGCGGCTGAAGGCGGCGGCGGAACTGGCCGGGGCCGACCCCGGCGCGGTGCGGGACGTGGTGGACGCCTTCCGGCGGGACGGCCGCAATTTCATCGTGGCGTCCCCCAACCCGGACGACCCGGACGATCCCCTGCTGGATGTCTGCCACGAGAGCCTGCTGCGCCAGTGGGAAACCCTGAAAGACTGGCTGGCGGACGAGGCCGAATCCGCCGCCATGTACCGCCGGCTGGAGGATGCGGCCCTGCGATGGAAAAACGGCGGCGATCTCTGGCGGGAACTGGAGCTTGCCAATGCCCTGGCCTGGATGGATGAATTTCAGCCCACGCCGTTGTGGGCGCGGAGATATGGGCATGACGATGGTGCGCATTTCGACGTGGCCATGGATTTTTTGGAAGAAAGTCGCAAGGCCGAGGAGGCGGCCCTTCGAAAACAGCAGGAACTGATCGAACGGCTGCGAAAAGCTATGGAGGCCGCCGAAGCCGCCAGCCGCGCCAAAAGCGAGTTTATCGCCAACATGAGTCACGAGTTGCGGACGCCGCTCAACGCCATTCTCGGGTTATCCCAGATCCTGCTGCGTGAAGAGTCGCTCCCCGCGCGTCACCGCCGGTACATCGGTATGATGCGGGAGAGCGGCGTAACCCTGCTCACCTACATCAACGACATTCTGGACACCAAACGCATCAAGCGCGACAAAATTCAACTTTGCATCGAGCCAACGGACATCAAATCGCTGACCGCTAGCATCTTGGAGGTGCTGCGCGTTCGGGCGTCTCAAAAGAACATTGTGTTGGTTGCGAAGATCGATCCCGCCTTGCCACGTTTCATCGAAGCCGATGAATTTCGCCTCCGGCAGGTGTTGTTAAATTTGCTCTTCAATGCCGTCAAATTCACCGACAACGGAACAGTGAACCTTCGCGTCGACCGCGCTGACGACCACGTCGCTTTTACGGTGTCCGACACCGGCATCGGCATACCGGAGGACCAGCTGAAGAAGATCTTCGATGCGTTTCAGCAGTTGGATCACATTACCGGCAAGACTGGAGGTACCGGCCTGGGGTTGACCATCAGCCGGGATCTGGTACGATTAATGGGGGGCGACATCTCGGTGGAAAGTTGCATCGGACAGGGCAGCGTCTTCCGTTTTCAAATTCCGCTGGTCGATTTGAACGGGGAAGCAGCGGATCGGGGTTCGGAAACGCTTCCCACGTTATAAAATATGCTGGAAATTGGCGACGCAAAACCGATTTCACCTTTCGTTTCTATTTCGGAAAATATGTTACAGCACTGTAGGCAATGGCACGAATTGAGGGGTTGTCTGCCGTTGTCGACTATACCGATAAGGTGCGCGAAGCCAATCCGACGCAAAGAGTTTCTGCCGAATTCAAAAAACTTTGCAGACAAATGCGACATGCATACATTCAAAAATTTTTTAGAAAATACGGTGGGTGGCACGCAATGAACTAACTATCCTGATAATGCTGACGGCATCGACTTCTCCCCCGACGGCCGCTTCATCGCCACGGCCGGATATGACGGAAACATCGGCTTGTTTGAAATTGGCGGGGGGGAAGGGACGTTGTTTGAGGGGCATGAAGAGAAATTAACCTCCGTTATGTTTGATCAATCCGGTGAAAAAATCATCAGCGCGGATATGGGCGGAAAGATTTTCTTATGGAAAAATGAGTCCAATTCGTTGCATTTAATACGAGAATTTCCGAAATCAACCGATGGAATCACCGCCGCCATCAGCCCCGACGGAACCCGCGTGGCGGCCGTGGGCCGGGATGCGCTGGTGCATATTTTCGACGCGGCCGACGGCACGGAAATCCACCGCTTCGTCGGGCATGAAAACATGATTTTTCGGGTGGCGTTTAGTCCGGATGGAGGGCAGATGATTACCTTGGGCGGAGACGCTACCGTCCGGGCATGGGACTTGGAAAACGCCGAACTGCTGTTTACCATCAAACTGCCGATGAACCAAATGGACGCCGGCCCTTGGGACTTCTCCTTCCGCTGCACCCCCACCGGCTGCTACATCGTCGTCCCCCTGACACGCGGCAAGGTGGTGGCGTATCGGATGGAGAATTTTTATGAGTAACCGTCTGAACCGGGATGGCCGGGATTAAAGGATGAACCAGGATTTAGGGCGTTTCATCCCATCAATCCCTTAATCCTGGCCATCCCGGTTCAGACAATATCAACGCAAAACAGGAAAACCAGATTTTGATCCATAAAAAAATCCCCATCAACGCCGACCGCCTCTGGTCCGACCTCATGGCCCTGGCCGAGATCGGCGCCGACCCCGACGGCGGCGTCACCCGCGTCGCCCTGTCCGACGCGGATCAGGACGCCCATGAATTCCTGATGGCCCGGATGCGGGACGCCGGGCTCAGGGTGGACGTGGACGACGCCTTCAACGTCATCGGGACCCTGCCCGCCAAAAAGCCCGAGAGCGGCCAAAAAGCCCTGATCGGCTCCCACCTGGACACCGTCCCCAACGGCGGAAAGTTCGACGGCGCCCTGGGGGTCCTTTGCGCCCTGGAATGCGCCCGGACGATTCAGGAAAACAACATCGAACTCCCCTGGGACCTGGAGGTCGTCAGCTTCTGCGACGAAGAGGGCGGCCATCACGCCGGCACCGTCGGCAGCCGGGCCATGACGGGCGCGCTTGCTCCCGGCGAAATCCAACAGATGGGGCCGGACGGGCGCCCCTCCTTTTACCAGGACCTGGAACGGGCCGGCGGCGATCCGGATCGAATTGAAAAGGCCGCCCGACCGGCCTCGGACATCGCCTTTTTCCTGGAGGTCCACATCGAACAGGGCCGGATTCTCGAAAGCCAGCGGGCGGACATCGGCGTGGTCACCGCCATCGCGGGCATCCAGCGAACCGAAGTGACCGTTAAGGGAGAGGCCGCCCACGCGGGAACCACGCCCATGAAACTCCGCAAGGACGCCCTGGTGGCCGCGGCCCCGCTTTTCACCCTCCTGCCAAAATGGG
>JAABTM010000158.1 GCA_011389855.1 Desulfobacteraceae bacterium | reverse complement strand
CGCAATGCATTGCGTCTCTACGGTGTGCGACCCGGAAAAAATACGGCAATCGTTCTGGCGACGGAACGTAGAGACGCAATGCATTGCGTCTCTACGGTGGACGGCCGGGCAAAAATACGGCAATCGTTCTGGCGGCAACCAAAACGACCGGACGATGTGATATAATGGAAAAATTCAAAAACAAATACCGCATCCCGTCCGCCCGATTGCAAAATTGGGATTACGGATGGAATGCCGCCTATTTCATCACCATCTGCACCCATAACCGGGAATGCTATTTTGGGGAAATTGTCAACATTGAAAATTGCAGGGACCCAATGCATTATCGTTGCCGTAGAGACGCAATGCATTGCGTCTCTACAACGACGACAACGACAATGCGATTATCCGAAATTGGAAAAATCGTGGAATCCGAATGGATTAAAACACCCGAAATCCGACCCGATATGAATTTGAAACCGGGCGCGTTTGTGGTCATGCCCAACCATTTTCATGCCATTATCGTGATTGGGGAAAATCAATATAATCGCAAACGCGGGATTGAACGTCGTGGCGGTGGCAACGACGGGATGCATCATTGTACTGGTAGAGACGCAATGCATCATGGCCATGGTAGAGACGCAATGCATCATGGCCATGGTAGAGACGCAATGCATTGCGTCTCTACGGCGGGGGATACCCCATCACCCCAAAACCGATTTGGCCCGCAATCCAAAAATCTGGCATCCATTCTGCGAGGATTCAAATCATCGGTAACGAAACAGGCCCGACCCATCAATCCTGATTTTGCCTGGCAACCCCGGTTCCATGACCACATCATCCGCGACGCAGAATCATATCACCGCATTGAACTATACACCGTCAACAATCCTCGGAATTGGGAAAAGGATAAATTTTATAGATGATGAGAGAGGATTGGGTTGAAACGGAATTGGGGATGATGTGCGATATCAATATGGGGCAGTCGCCTCCCTCGTCAACATATAACATTGAAAAGGAAGGGCTTCCATTTTTTCAAGGCAAGGCAGAGTTCATAGAGATATATCCAGTTGCCCGAAAATGGTGCAGTGAACCTAAAAAGACCGCTGGACCGAATGATATTTTATTGTCGGTCAGAGCACCTGTTGGCGCTACCAATATCGCGAACCAAAAATGTGCGATTGGGAGAGGTTTAGCCGCCATTTCATATCCTCAATGCTATTAATTGTTAATCTTCTGACTGCTTGCAGACTTTATTTAGATCAAATTCCTCATCATTTAAATAATATCTATGGAAAAAAATCATCAAATACTATTGATATAAAAAAGCAAGTTTGTGAAGAATATGATAGCTGTTTAAGTTACAGGATAATGGAAGCATTAAGAAATCATGTTCAACATAGAGGTTTTCCAATTCACAATTGTTCTTATCATCGTAAACGAATTGAACATGAAGAAAAAAGTGATTTCTTACATACTTTAACACCTCAAATCAATATTGAAGAGCTTGAAAGCAATAAAAAGTTTAAAAAATCAGTTTTGGATGAAATGAAAATTTTAGGAGAAAACATTGATATTAAACCTATCGTACGAGAATATATTGAATCTATTAGTACTATACATGATAAAATAAGGAAAATACTTTCAGAAGATATTTTTTCATGGCAAGAAAATATTGATATAGCAATTGATAAGTTTAAAACGAAATATGGTGATGATGTATGTGCAATTACAGCAGTATCAATAGAAGATAATGGTCATTATATTGAATCAACACAGTTATTTAACGAATATATAAATCGCAGGGTGGAACTGGAGAGAAAGAATTATACTTTCAAAGGTCTATCTTCAAAATATGCAACAAATCAAATAATTGAATAAATGCCTAACCCCTCGGCCGAGCCGGGCCGGTCTTTCTCTGCTGACGCGCCGCAAGTCCGTCCGCTCACCTTGTCGTTAGCCGTCATTGAAGGCATTGAGCATGAAGCGATATGACTGGAAAAAATTGAACAACCAGCAAGTCGGGGCCTATACGGAGTATTTCGTGAAGATGGAGCTGACAATGTATGGTTTTCAAGTTTTTACTACCGAAGTCGATGATCGTGGTATCGACTTTGTAGCAAGGCATGAAACAGCTCCTTTCATAGAGATTCAAGTCAAATCGCTTCGCTCTATGGGTTATGTGTTCATGCAAAAAACCAAGTTTAAGTTAGGTGAAAATGTGTATTTGGCATTAGGTCTCCTCTTTCAAAACGAGCCGCCGTCATTGTATTTAATTCCATCAACTGTGTGGCTTTCGCCTGATTCCTTGTTCGTAGAAAGAAATTACGAGGGGTTAAAAAGTAAGCCCGAGTGGGGGCTTAATATCTCCAAGAAAAACATGCCGGTGCTTGAAAAATATAGGTTTGAGTCCACGGTT
This sequence comes from Desulfobacteraceae bacterium, assembly GCA_011389855.1. Lineage (GTDB taxonomy): Bacteria > Desulfobacterota > Desulfobacteria > Desulfobacterales > JAABSP01 > JAABTD01. The sequence continues at coordinate 9,379 of JAABTM010000158.1, read as the reverse complement.
CAACGGCTAACAAGGCCATCAATTTGAACGCCTTACGCTTCGCTTCAGGCGGCAAATTATGGCGGCGTTAAATGCAAAAAAAACTCATGCAGATTAAAGCAACGATATGCAACTAAAATCAGTTTCAGCAATCATCTTTCCCCCTTATTCTCAAAAGAAGCAAAAGGGAATATATGAGCAAAAAAGCAAAATTGATAGCCAAACTGCAGCAACGCCCACACGATTTCACATGGAATGAGTTAACCAGTTTTCTAAAATCATTGGGTTGTTCAGAAATTAAAGCAGGCAAAACCGGTGGATCAAGAAGAAGATGGAATACATAGAAAGTTTAGTAAATTACGAAGGAGCCGACGTAAAAAGTCTTAAACAGTCTTTTGAGGAAGCAGTTGACGATTATTTAGATCTATGCAAACAAGAGGGATTAGAGCCAGAACAACCGTTTAAAGGAAGTTTAACATTTATGGGGACAGGGAGAAGCCTCACGATCCTCCCCTCCCACACCACCACTCGTAAGGGTCCGTAAGTTCGTACGGGTCCGTAGCTGGCGATTCGGCCGATCCGGCAGAACGTTGGCCTGGCAGATTATGCAAATAAAGAAATAAAGATATGAATCCGGTCCTTTCAGCAATAATGCTCCTGATCTGCAGTAATGTGTTCATGACCTTTGCTTGGTATGCGCACCTTAAGGAAATGAACAATAAAGTATGGATTGTTGCGGCTCTTGTCAGTTGGGGTATCGCCATGTTTGAATACCTGCTCCAGGTTCCCGCAAATCGTATCGGCTATACAGTCCTGTCTGTTGGAGAGTTGAAGATAATTCAAGAGGTGATCACTTTGAGTGTTTTTGTGCCGTTCTCCTTGCTGTATCTCAAAGAACCTTTGAAACTGGATTACCTGTGGGCGGGTCTTTGCCTTGTTGGCGCCGTATATTTTATGTTTAGGAGCAGATTCGCATAACAAGGAGCCCAGACGAAACCCTTAAAAAGATATGCTATTGATCAGATATTAGAGGTGTTACAACTGGATGATATGATATGAAAGATACGATGAGATACAAAGAATACATCGGCTCGGTTCACTATAGCGACGAAGACCAGGTAATTTTCGGAAAACTGGAATATATAGAAAGTTTAGTAAATTACAAAGGAACCCACGTCAAAAGTCTTAAACAGTCTTTTGAGAAAGCAGTTGACGATTATTTCGATCTATGCAAACAAGAGGGATCATAGAGCCAGAACAAGGAAGTTTTGATGTTCGCGCGGAATTTGAACTATCTTCAACATTATAAAGCGCTATCGACAAAGTCCAGACAACAACATTCGGGAGGATCATTTGCCAACAAACTATGTGTTGATCGATTTTGAAAATGTACAGCCAAAAAATTTAGAAACATTGAAAAAACATTCCTTTAAAATATTTGTGTTCGTTGGAGAAAACCAGACCAAAGTCCCGTTCTATCTTGCGACCGCCATGCAGGAATTTGGAGAAGATGCCCAATACGTCAAGATTTCAGGCACTGGAAAAAATTCTCTGGATTTCCATATCGCTTATTACATCGGGCGGCTTTCACTGGAAGACCCAAATGGATATTTTCATATCATTTCGAAAGACACGGGATTTGATCCACTCATTAAACATTTGAGGGAGAAAAAAATACATATACACAGAGAAAATGATTTAGCCGAAATTCCCCTTTTGAGGATATCCACCGCAACCAGTGAAGACGAAACAATCGAGGCAATTGTGCAAAATCTTGCGGGGAGGGGACAATCCCGGCCGCGGAAAGTAAAAACCCTGTCCAATACCATTAATTCTTTATTCGCGAAAAAGCTGGATGAAAAAGAATTGGAGACCTTGATCGCTAAACTTAAAGAGGCGAAGTACATTACGGTCAATCAAGGGAACGTAACGTATACATTGCCAAAAAAGCCCTAAGCGCCTATCCGGAAACCGTAGATTTTGGTTCCAGGCAAGGCCGCGGCGAACCCGTTCCTACTCACACCCCCTCACACAAACCACCTCTTCCTCTATCGTCCCCCCGCACGCCTGATAACACGCCCGATACGCCGCCTCGCACCGGTCGTAATTCGTATCGCAGTCGTCCATCCGGCAATCGTAGGGGCCGATCTCCTCCCCCGCCTTTTCCATCCGCCGAAAGCAGCGGGCCTGCTTCCGTTCCTCGCGATCCAGGCACCGTTCCATCCGCATATCCTCGATCTGTTCGCACTGGAGCTGGGAATTCCGGCACTGGAAGACGCACCGCCGGCCTTCCGCCGTGGGCGGCTGCTGGAAATCGTACCGGGTCCGGTAGACAGGCCCACAGGACGCCGCCGCCAGCACGCCGGCCATCAGCACCGGCGCGATCCCCCATATCCCTCTGAAAAACGCGTTTCTCATATTCGATTTTCCCTCCCTTGACACAATACCGCCACCGTCGAGACGGATGACGGGTTTCACCCCAGTCCGACCTCCCGTATGACCAGGAAGGCCATGTACGTCAGATAGAAGATAAGGAAGACGCCCCCCTCGATCCGGTCCACGGATCGCCGCTTGAGGGTGAACATGGAAAAAAAGAGCAGGAGGCTCGCCCCCAGCAACACAAGGATATCCGAATTGGACGACGGATCGAAGGGCAGGGGCCGGATTGCCGAACTCACCCCCAAAACCAGCAACACGTTGAAGATGCAGGACCCCACCACGTTGCCCACGGCGATCTCCACGTTCCGCTTGTAGGCGGCCATGCCCGACGTGGCCAGTTCCGGCAGCGAGGTGCCGATGGCCACGATGGTCAATCCCACCATGGCTTCGCTCAAACCGAAGGACATCGCCACGGTCACGGCGCCGTCCACGATCCATTTTCCCCCCAGGGCCAACCCCGTCAGCCCGAGGAGCACCCGGACCGTCGCCCCCGACAGCGACCGGGTCCCGGACGGAATCTCCGAGTCCATGCCGTCGATGGCGCTGGCGATGGAGAAGGAATAATACAGGAAAATGGCGAAAAAGGACAGCAGCACCAGCCCGTCGCCGCGGCCGATGGCGGAAGTTCCGGCGCCGTCGATGAGGGCGTCGTTGGCGATGACGGCGAAGACCACGGTGGCCAGAAGGCTGAAGGGGATCTCCTTCCAGACCGTTCCTTTCGAGACCGACAGCGGATAGATCATCGAGGAGATCCCGAGGATCAGCAGGATGTTGGCGATGTTGCTGCCCAAAACGTTGCCGACGGCGATCCCCGTGTTGCCGTTGATGCTGGAGATCAGGTTGACGGACAATTCCGGCGTGGAGGTGCCGAAGGCCACCACCGTGAGGCCGATGACCAGATCCGAGATCTCCAGCCGCCGCGCGATGGACGATGCGCCGTCCACCAGCAAATCCGCGCCTTTGATCAGCAGGACGAAACCGACGATGAGCAGGATGTAGGGGAGCATGGGCGTTTCTCCTATCGGAGGGTTGAAATCAAACTCCCGGCAAGGTAGCAGATTTCAGGGGGATGGGTCTATAAAAAGGTTGAGATGAGGGTCGGGAAAACCGAAAAGCGCCGAAGGGTTCGTGGCCATCGACACGGGAAGGCTGCTCTTGTGGGGGAAGCGGCTGGCCCCGGGATCCGATCTCTAAAAAATTTAATTCAATTTCAGGTTGACTTACAATAAGTCCTACAGTTACACTTATAAAAAACAAGTGCCCTGTTCCGGCTCGCCTTCAGGGTAAAAAGACCCCAACCCCATCTGAAAGGAGGAAGCAGAATGGACGACAAGAAGAAAAAGAAGATCGTGATCGGGGTTGTGCTCGTCGCCCTCGGCCTGATTCTGGGATTTCCTCTTTTCAGCCTCAGCTACTACACCATGGTGCGCACCTCCACACCGGAGTTCTGCGCCTCCTGCCACGAAATCGAATACGCCTACGACACCTGGAAAACATCGTCTCACCACAACAACGCCCACGGTTTCGTGGCCGACTGCATGGACTGCCACCTGCCGGCCCCCCACGACACCTTCAATTTCTTTTACGCCAAGACCATGCACGGCATCAAAGACGTCATCGTCCACTTCACCATGGACGAATACGACCGCGAGGAAAACCGCGAAGCGGCCTACAAGAGCTTCAAAAACCAGCAGTGCCAGAAATGCCACCGCAACCTGCTTTACATGCCGGAAAAACGCGGCGCCATGCTGGCCCACCGGTCCGTGGTCTACGCCCGTCCCGGCTATGAAAAAAAATGCGTGGATTGCCACCGGAACCTGGTCCATTTCCAGCGACCCGTCTACGATTACCTGTAAAATATCCCCATGTGATGGGGAGATGGATTTGAACCTTTAATCCAACATAAATGAAAGGAGGCGCGTGATGAAGCGGTTTTGGACGATGGGCACCATAGGATTGGCGGCGATCTTTCTGGTGGTCGCTGCAAACGCTCTGGGCCAGCAGGAGGCGACCGACGCCCAGGCCCCCGGCAATATGCCCAAGGAGAAAGCGTTCCGCATCGAACGATCCATGCCCCGGGAGGCCGTCACCTGCATCGAATGCCACAAGAAAGAACACCCGGGCATCTTCGCCGACTGGGCCGCCAGCCGGCACGCCCACGCCGGCATCACCTGCTACGACTGCCACCGGGCCGAAGAGCACGACCCGGACGTGAGCAAAGGCCATTTTCAGTACTATGACGAATACGTCCGGAAATTCGGCGCCAAGGACTTCCAAAAGGTTCCGGTCTCCGGCGTGGTGACGCCCAAAGACTGCTCCCGTTGCCACCCGGACGAAGCCAAACAATACAGCGTTAGCAAGCACGCCAACACCATCGAAATCATCTGGAAGATCGATCCCTGGCTGAACCACGGCATGAACAGCGACTTCGAGCGGGCCTCGGGCTGCTATTATTGCCACGGCACGGTGCTGAAGATGAAAGACGGCGAACTGGACCCCGACACCTGGCCCAACGTGGGCGTCGGACGGGTCAACCTGGACGGAAGCCTGGGTTCCTGCACCTCCTGCCACACCCGCCACCGGTTCTCCGTGATGGACGCCCGGAAGCCCGAAGCCTGCGGCCAGTGCCACCTGGGACCCGACCATCCCCAGATCGAAATTTATACGGAATCCAAGCACGGCGACATTTACGCCGCCTTCGGCGACGAGTACAACTGGACGGCGGCCCCCGGCACATGGAGCCCCGGCGTCGACTACCGCGGCCCCACCTGCGCCTCCTGCCACATGTCCGGGTCCGGCACGGTGACGACCTCCCACGACGTGACCGAACGCCTGGCCTGGGAGATCCAGGCGCCGCTGACGGTCCGCCCCTCCGAATTCGCGGCGTTCCCGGCCAAGACCAACCACGAGACCGAACGCAACAAGATGAAGGAGATCTGCCGGCAGTGCCACGGCGACACCTGGATCGACTCCCATTTCAGCACCTTGGATAAAGTCGTCGAAGAGTACAACGAGGTCTATTTCAAACCGGCCAAGAAGATGCTCGACGACCTCTACGACAAAGGGTTGATGGAACCCAAACCGTTCTTCGACGAAGAGTTGGAAGTCGAATATTACGAACTGTGGCACCACGAAGGCCGCCGGGCCCGGATGGGCGCGGCCATGATGGCCCCCGACTACGCCTGGTGGCACGGTTTCTATGAGTGCAAAAAGCGGTACAACAAGTTCATGAAAGAAGGCCGGGAACTGATCCACGAAAACAAAAAGGCATACAAGGCCGAGGACTTTCCTAACGCCACCGGCGACACCGCCAAGCCGCCGGAGATTTTCGGCAAGTCCGAATAATCCCGTCGCATCCATCGACCACGCCCCTGCATCCCCTTTTGCCGGTCTAAGTGCCGGCAAAAGGGGATTTGGGGAAAACGAGGAGAGCCCATGCCCATACCCGGCGATCTCTTGACCACGGCCATGGCGGTGATGCCCCATCGGGACGTGGACCGGGCCCTGGAAACGGCCCTGTCCCTGGACATCCCCTTCTGGCCCCAGTTGCCGCTGCTCAACTATTACGAAGACATGTATGTGCAGGCGGCTGAACATTTTCCCGGCATCGTCCTGGACCTGGAGAACCGGACCCTGTCGTTTTCCATGGACAAGTTCGCCGTTGAACTGGACGACGCCATGACCCGGATGGCCGATCCCGAGTACCTCGACATCGGCAAAACCTATTCCCAGGTCTACCACCGGTTCTTGGAGACGGACCTGTCGGACCGGCCGGCCATCCGGGGTCAACTTGAGGGCCCCATCAGCTTCGGCTTCAACGTCAAGGACGAAGACGACCGGCCGCTCATTTTCAACGACACGGTCCGGCCCTTTCTGCTCGAATTCATGGCCGGCCGGGTCAACATCCAGCTTCAAAAGCTGAAGAAGCGCAACCCCAACGCCTTCATGTTCATCGACGAACCCGGCCTCCAGTACGTGTTCAGCGCCATGTCCGGTTACGGCGACGTGCCGGCCGGGAAAGACCTGGAGGCCTTTTTCGCCGAGATAGACCGGCCCCGCGGCATCCATCTGTGCGGCAATCCGGACTGGGGATTTCTGCTGGGGCTCGACATGGACATCCTCTCCATGGACGTCTACACCAACGGCGAGGTGATCGCATCCCACCACGCCGACATCCGGCGGTTTCTGGACCGGGGCGGCATCCTGGTCTGGGGAATCGTCCCCACCAATGTCGAACCCTTTGAAACCGAGACCACGGACACGTTGGAGGAACGGCTCGTTTCCCTCTGGGACCGGCTGACCGACAAGGGCGTCGACCGGGACATCCTGCTCTCCCGGAGCCTCCTGTCCCCCGCCACCTGCTGCCTGGTCAATCCCGACGGCACGGCCACCGTGGAAAAAGCGTTCACCGCCGTCAACGCGCTCTCCCGCCGGTTGCGGGACCGGTTCGGGCTGTCATGACCGCCTCCACGATCCGCGACCATATCGCGCAGACGGTGCTCTTCGGCGGACTGCCGGAAGACGGCCTGGACGCCATCGAATCCATTGCCCGTGAACGGCGCTACAACCGGGGGGAGCTGATCTTCTCCGAAGGAGAGGAGGCCGACGGGTTCTACGTCGCCGCCGAAGGAAAGGTGAAGATCTTCAAACTCTCCCCGGAGGGCAAGGAGCACATCCTCCATATCTTCGGCCCCGGGGAGCCCTTCGGCGAGGTGCCCGTCTTCACCGGCCGCTCGTTTCCGGCCTCGGCCCAGGCCCTGTCCAAAAGCCGCCTCGTCTTTTTTGCCCGGAGCGCCTTCGTGGATCTCATCTCGAAAACCCCCTCCCTTGCGCTCAACCTGCTGGGCGTACTGGCCATGCGGCTGCGCCAGTTCACGGTCCAGATCGAAAACCTCTCCCTGAAAGAGGTTCCCGGCCGCCTGGCCGCCTACCTCATCTACCTGGCCGAAGACGATGCCAACGGAACCGACCGGGTCACACTGCCCGTCTCCAAACGGCAACTCGCCGGCCTGCTCGGCACCATCCCCGAAACCCTCTCACGGATTTTCGCCAAGATGAGCGACAACGGTCTCATCGAAGTGGAGGGGGCGACCATCCGCATCCTGGACGGCGACGGCCTCGCGGAACTGGCGGAATACGGCAAGCTCATGTGAAGCCCGATTCGACGGCTGTTTCCGTCCGCCCAAGCCTGTCAGCGTTTTTCATACGATCTACGGTCCTTTTTGGGCCGATCTACATGATCGCAAGACCGATCTACATCCTTTCACCCATTACATCCTCACCGCCGTCATGGTTTAATGGAAATCAAACACTCGGTAAGAAAATTCAACCGGACCGACAAAGGAGGTGTTTACTAATGGCCGAAGAAAAAGACAGATCACTTGAGAGCAAAGAGGATCGACAGAAGACCATGGATAAGATGTCCGTCGATACCTCCGACGCGGAAACCCTGAGAGAGGGTGAAAGCGAAGGCGGCGGCTGCCTCGATAAGGTGCAGCCCGCCAAGGAGGAACGTCAGAAAGAGATGGACAAAGGCAACGCCTAACTTTGTAGAACGCGACATAACCGCCGACTGAACTGTCGGCGATGGAAACATGACGGGGAGCCGATTCGGCTCCCCGTTGTTCGTGTTGGGAACGGGCAGGCCCGCTCTTCAAACGAGCCCATTAAAAAAGAGCACCCGAAGGTGCTCCGTATCGCTCAACTTATCAAAATGGAATCTGACGTCAGCTCTTGGCGACCTGCTTCAGCTCCCGGGTGAGGCGGGTGATATGGCCCATTTCCTCTTTGATGATCTTGTCGATGCGCCCCTTTCCCTTTTCACCGGGGACGGCTTCTTTCATGCCGGTGTAAAAGACGATGGAATCTTTTTCAGCGGCGATGGCGTCCTTGAGGATGGCGCGCATGGACGAAAAATCCAGTTCCTTTTCGAAAAAGACCCGGTGATCGGCCAACGCCTTCAGATACTGACCGGCCATATCGTCGGGATCGAAGGCGGTGGGTTGTTTCTCTTCCTTCCTGAGATCCGATTCCATCTCTTTAAACGTCTTCTCGTGATCGTCTTCCATCCCCGCCAACTCGAGGAGCAGATCCTTGTGGCCCTGATCTTTGACGCTGTCGGCCGCGTCCCGGTAAAATTTGGCGCCGTTTTGCTCGATGCGGATCGCCACCTCGAAAATATCTTTTGCAGTGAAGTCATAAGCCATGTTCGTCATCTCGTGGGCATCCTTTCTCTTCTGCGGTTTCGCCATCAACCCCTGTCTAAAAAAACCTCAATTTCTCGGATTATAATAGGGATTGCGGGCCGTTTTGTAAAGAAAACGACATCAGGCGCCGGCATCTGCCTTGGCGGCCACCTTAACCTTTAGCCAGGCGATCCAGGGATCGAATCCTTCGCCGGTCTTCGCCGACACATCGAAAATCGGCATATCGGACTTGATCTGACGGATATAGCCCCGGGCCGCGGCGATGTCGTAGTCCAGATACGGGAGCAGATCGATCTTGTTGAGCAAGGCGGCGTCGCACACCCGGAACATGAGGGGATACTTCACCGGTTTGTCCTCGCCCTCGGCGACCGACAGCACCACCACCCGGGCGTCCTCGCCGATGTCGAACTCAGCCGGACAGACGAGATTGCCCACGTTCTCCACGATCAACAGGTCGAGAGCCGGCAGATCCAAATCGGCCGACGCCGCCCCAATGACATGGGCCGCCAGGTGGCAATCGCCGCCGAATTCATCGGTGTTGACCTGAATAATCGGCGCGCCGCTCTTGGCCAGCCGGTCGGCGTCGTTGGAGGTGGCCACGTCCCCCACGATGACCGCGCAGCGGAGGTCCGGCGCAAGCCGCGCCAAAGTCCGCTCCAGGAGCGTCGTCTTCCCCGATCCCGGCGAACTCATCATGTTGAGCACAAAGACGCCCTGCTTCCCAAATGCATTCCGGTTCTGGGCGGCCATGGCAT
>JAABTM010000448.1 GCA_011389855.1 Desulfobacteraceae bacterium | reverse complement strand
GGAGCAATCTCAACCTTGCCGGCGGGACCATCCGGTCCGAAGGCGAGGAAATCCGGGTGCGGACCGTGGGCCGGAAGTACACCGGCAAGGAGATGGCCGACATCGTGGTGGTGGCTTCGCCGGGGGGCGAAGTGATCACCCTGGACCGTCTGGCGGTCATCGACGACGGCTTCACCGAGGACCCCATCGAGGCCCGCATCAACGGCCGGCCGGCGGTGCTGATCAACGTCCTCAAGACCAAGGAAGAGGACGCCCTGACCATCGCCGCGGCGGTGGAGCGTTTCATCGAGCGAAAACGTCAGGAACTCCCGGCCGGCGCCGAGATGGACGTGATCTACGACTCCACGGAGATGCTCCAGGACCGCATCGACCTGCTGCTCAAAAACGGCGTCATTGGTCTGGCCCTGGTGTTCCTGCTGCTGTGGTTGTTTCTGGACCTGCGGCTGAGTTTCTGGGCCGGCATGGGCATTCCCATCTCCCTGGGCGGCGGCATGGTGATCCTCTGGATGATGGGGGAGACCATCAATATGATCTCGCTTTTCGGCCTCATCATGGTTCTGGGCATCGTGGTGGACGACGCCATCGTGGTGGCGGAGGCCATCTTCGTCCACCGCCAGAACGGCGAGCCGCCCCTCCGCGCCGCCGTGGAGGGCGTGAGCGAGGTGGGGCTGCCGGTGATCGCGGCGGTCATCACCACCATCGTGGCGTTTCTGCCCCTGGCCTACATCGGCGGCGTCATGGGCAAGTTCATCGAGATCCTGCCGGTGGTGGTCATCGCCTGCCTGCTCATCTCCCTGGTGGAGTGCCTCATCCTGCTGCCGGCCCACCTGAGCGATCTTCCCGATCCCAACCGAAAGCGCAAACCGCGCCGCCGCTGGTCCCCGGGGGCCGCCAACGCGCTGACGGGACGGGGACTGGAATGGGTCGTCGCCCATATTTACAAGCCCTTCCTGCGAAAAGCGGTCCACTGGCGCTACGTCTCCTTCTGCACGGCCATCGCCGTGCTGATGATCACCCTCGGCTTTATGAAGGGCGGGATCCTCAAATTCGAGGTGTTCGGCGAAGTGGACGGGTTCATCGTCACCGCCAATGTGGAATTTCCCAACGGCGCGCCGCCGGAGGTGACGGAGGCGGCGGTGAACCGGATCGACGCGGCCATGATGCGCCTCTCGGACCGGGTGGAGACCGCCTCCGGCAAGCCCCTGGTGGTCAACCGCCTCTCCCTGACGGGCCAGAGTTTCGGCGAGATCCCGGCGTCGGGCCCCCATCTGGGCGGCATGCACGCCGTGCTGCTGCCGTCGGAAGAGCGGGGCATCCATTCCCAGGACATTCTGGTCATGTGGGAAAAAGAGGTGGGGTCCATTCCGGGCGTCAAATCCCTCACTTTCCAGGGGATGGCCGCCGGACCGCCGGGGGCGCCCATCGAGGTCTGGATCCAGGGCCGCGACATGGATGAGATCCTGGCGGCGTCGGACGCCATCCAGGACCGGCTGCGGGATTTTGACGGCGTCTACCAGGTGCGGTCCGACTTCTCGCCCGGCAAGAACGAACTTCGGCTCTCCCTGAAGCCCGAGGCCCGGCCCCTGGGGCTGACCGTGGAGAGCCTGGCCCGGCAGGTCCACGCCGGCTATTACGGCCAAGAGGCGGTGCGGCTCCAGCGGGGCCGGGACGACATCCGGGTCAAGGTCCGGTACACCGAAGCGGAGCGCGGCCGGCTGTCGGACTTCCAGTCCATGCGGGTCCGAACCCCCGACGGGCAGGCCGTGCCGCTCTTGTCGGTGGCCGATGTGACCTTCGCCCCCGGCTACGCCACCATCACCCGCACCGACGGCCTGCGCCGGGTGGCGGTGAGCGCCGCGGTGGATGCCAACAAGGCCAACGCCAACGAGATCCTCGACCGGCTGGCCTCGGAGTATTTCCCCAAACTCCAGGCCGACCATCCGGGGCTCTACATCGCCCTCCAGGGTGAAAAAAAGAAAATGCGGGAATCCTTTTCCAGCCTGCTGGTGGGGTTTCCCATGGCCATCATCGGCATCTACATCATCATCGCCACCATGTTCCGGTCGTACCTCCAGCCCTTCGTGATTCTGTTCACGGTCCCCTTCGGCATCATCGGGGCGATCCTGGGCCATGTGCTGATGGGGTACAACCTCTCCCTGCTGTCGGTCTTCGGCATGGTGGCCCTGACCGGCGTGGTGGTCAACGACGCCATCGTGCTCATCGAGCGGATCAACGAGAACCTGGCCGAAGGCATGGACTTCGTGGAGGCCATCGTCAACGGCGGGGCGAGGCGGTTCCGGGCCATCATCCTCACCACCCTTTCCACCGTGGGAGGGCTGGCCCCGCTAATTGTAGAGCAGGATCTTCAGGCCCGGTTCCTGATCCCCATGGCCCTTTCCCTGGCCGCCGGGGTCGCTTTCGCCACCCTGCTGACGCTGGTGCTGGCGCCCAGCCTGCTGGTGATTTTAAATGACATGCGCCGAATGGCGGCGCGGCTCCGGCAAGGACAGTGGCCGACCCCCGAGGCGGTGGAGCCGGCCCGGACCCGGCGGGAGGGCGACGAGATGGACGAGGTTCGGCCGTCTGGAGACGTGGTGGCGTATCCCATGGGGGAGTCGTCGCCAATGTTGTCGAGGACGGGGACGGGGTGATGGTTGAGCGGGAGTGGCGCCAATGAGATCGCGGCGCCGCCCGTCATCCCGAAGCATTGTTGCCTTTTAGCTTGCATTGTTTATGAAATTTGGCTAAGAAAATGAATATCAACTTCATCAACAACACCGTTTACGGCGTTTTCAACGACACTCACCCCCAGGGCGTCGATTCCATGGTGAACATTCTCGACCCGAACTCCGTCGTCCGCAACAACATTTTCAGCTTTGCCAGCTCCGCCGTTCTGGTCGCCGGCGACGTTCTCCCGATGATCGACCACAACAATTTTTACATGTCAACCAACGCCCTGCACCAGAACGGCCAGCCCAAAGGAAACAACCTGTCGTTTCTCAACACGCAGTATCCGGACAACTTTAAGGACAATTACGACTGGCAGCCCGGAATCAAAGCGGACGCCGGCGGCGTTTATACCGCGAACCCGGACGATTACCATCTTGTAGAGACCAGCGACAACATCAACGCCGGCGTGATCGACGAACGGGTGGCCACGGATTATGACGGAGACATCCGCCCCCAGGGCGCGACCCATGACATCGGCGCCGACGAACTCGCCGTGCCCAACAAGGTCCCCGCGGCCGAAGATCAAAATGTCGCCACGGATGAAGACATTGCCAAGTCCATCACCTTGACCGGAACCGATGGCGACAACGACCCCCTGACCTACTCCGTCACCACCCCGCCCGCTAATGGAACCCTCACCGGCCAGGCGCCCAGTTTCATCTACATCCCCAAACCCGACTACACCGGCGACGACA
>JAABTM010000157.1 GCA_011389855.1 Desulfobacteraceae bacterium | reverse complement strand
GCCGTCGATCCATTCCCGCAGTTCGGCCTCATTATAAAGGTAGTCGAACTGTTGCTGCATGTTGCCGGACCGCCATCCTTTGGCGTTGCGTCCGTGGAACCGGACGTAGAAAAGATCGGGGCAGGTGACGACATCCAGGGTGGGGAAAAGTCCCGGCAGGTCGGGCCGGTCGACGGCCGCCAGTGCTACTTTACGCTGGGCCAGTTCCTCGAAAACCCGGTCCGCGGCCCAGGAGGCGTGGCGGAATTCCACGGCCAGGGGGAGCCCGTCGAGGGCGTCCAGCAGCGCCGCCAGGTAGCGGCGGTTGTCCGGCGTGCGCCGGAAAGAGGGGGGGAACTGCGCCAGCACGGCCAGGAGCCGGCCGGCCTGGATCAGGGGGGCGACGCCGTCCCGGTACCGGTCGGCCTGGCCTCGCCAGCCGTCGGGGTCCACCTCGTGGGTGAGGGTCCGGGTGAGCTTGGCGGCGAACCGGAATCCCTCGGGCGCCTGGGCCTCCATCCGTTCCATGGCTTCGGCCCGGGGCATCTGGTACCAGGTGAAATTGAGTTCCGTAACCGGAAACCGTTGGGCGTAATGGGCCAGCATGTGGCCCGACCGGACGCCGGGCGGGTAGAATCCGGCCTCGGTCCATTCGGCGTAGGCGTATCCGCTGGTTCCCACCAGCAGGCGGCCGGATGGGATGGTGGGGGATGGGTGGGGCTCCATGGCATTCCTTTCCGCTGTGCCGGAATTCCATGGCGGGCGATCACGCCGGGGGGATCAGGGCTTCGTGTGGGCGATGCCCTCGGGGCCCCGCTGGATGCCGATGACCTTTCCCTGGATCAGCACCTCGCTGAAACCGTACCGGGTCGGCTCGTAGGCCTCGTTTTCCGGCTTCAGTTCGATGTGGTCGGGACGGAGGAAGAACCGCTTGACCGTGGCCTCTTCGTTGCGGATGAGGGCCACCACGATCTCGCCGTTGCCGGCGTACTGGCGCGGTTCGCACACGGCCAGGTCTCCGCTGAGGATGCCGACGTCCTTCATGGAATCGCCCCGCACCCGCAGGGCGAAAAGGTTCTCCCCGTGGTAGAGGTTCCGGTCGATGACCAGGGCGCCGTCCCATTCCTCCTGTGCGTACATGGGCAGGCCGGCCGTGATCTGTCCGATGACGGGGATTTCCCGCCATCGCTGGGGACCGGCGGTCTCCCCCGTGGGGTTGAGCAGATGGATGGTTCGGCTGTAGCGCCCCTCCCGCCGGAGATAGCCCTTGTCTTCCAGGGCCTTCAGCATCTGGGCCACCGCCGTGTGGCTGACGCCCATTTGGGCGGCGGCCTGGCGCAGGCTGGGAATGTGGTCCTCCTGTCGGATCTCCCGCTCAAGGTATGTTAAAAAATGTCGCTGTTTGTCTGTCAGTGGCGATCGTTTGGCCATGTCGATCAAATCCCTTTCTGTGAAAACAATACAGGGCGTTGGCGCTGATGTCAATATAAAAGTAAATTAGAAGTAAAAATATATTTACTTTGCGGCAATAGAAGCATTATGAGATAAATGTTTCTATTTCAGAGGATTATACGCAGGGCGGCTCTAAATGGCAAGGAATTTCTAAGCATTTGTAAAAAATGTAAGTTGAGCTTGAGAGCGAACCCGATCAGTTGTCCGGACGATACGGATGGTCCGGCACGGTGGTGATCGGGCTGTCGTCGGGGGTGTTGATTTAAAGAAGATGGGATGGTATGCCCATGGGACGCGTCCCCGGAAAAAGGGATGATCGACGGAAGACGGGACCCACGGAACGGAGAGACATGGAACAGGATGATCGGCAACCAAAAGGGACGGAAGAAACACCTCTGGAAACGGCCGCCGAGGTGGAAGCGGCCCTGGAAGACCTGCGGAACGAAATCGACGCCGTGGACGAGACCATCGTGGGGCTTCTGGCCCGGCGGCAGAAGGTGGTGGGCCGGGTGGTGGCCCTGAAAAAACGCCACAACCTGCCGGTCTATCACCCGGCCCGGGAGGAGGACCTGATCTCCAAACGGCGGCAACAGAGCGCGGCCTCAGACCTGGATCCGGATTTTGTCGAGGATCTCTACCGGACCATCATCCGCCGGTCCCGGGTGGAACAGGCCAGCAGCATGGCCCGGAAAAGCGTCCGCCCCGGCGCGACGGTTCTCATCGTGGGGGGCGAAGGCCGCATGGGCCGGTATTTCCGCGACTGCTTTTCCGAGGCCGGATACGCGGTCCGGTCCCTGGACCAAAACGATTGGCCGGATGTGGACCGCCTGTGCGGGGGGATCGATCTGGCGATCCTCAGCGTCCCCATCGACCGGACCGAAGCCATCGCCGCCCGCCTCGGCCCCCACCTGCCGCCCGACGCGGTGCTGTCGGACATGACCAGCCTCAAGGCGGCGCCCCTGGCGGCCATGACCGCGGCCCATGCCGGACCCGTGGTGGGCCTCCACCCGCTCTTCGGCCCCACCACCTCGACCCTGGACAAACAGATCGTCGTGGCCGCTCCCGGACGGGACCCGGCGGCCTGCCAGTGGGTCCTGGACCAGTTCGTCTCCTGGGGCGCCATCATCGTGACGGCCGACGCCCGGGAACACGACGACATCATGGACATCGTCCAGGCCCTGCGCCATTTCGCCACCTTCGCCTTCGGCCGGTTCCTGCGCCAGAAGGGGGTGCGTCTTTCCCGGAGCCTGGAGTTCTCCAGTCCCATTTACCGCCTTGAACTGGGCATGGTGGGCCGGCTTTTCGCCCAGGACACCGCTCTCTATTGCGAGATCATCCTGGCCTCTCCCCGGCGGCGGGCGCTATTGAAAGACTATATCGCCTCCATGAACGAGAACCTGGAGATGGTCGAAAAAGGGGACAAAGACCGGTTCCACGACGAATTCCGGAAGATCGCCGACTGGTTCGGCCCCTTCAGCGACCAGGCCATGCGGGAGAGCACCTATTTGATCAATAAGTTGATCGAGCGGTTTTAGAGCAGGCTCTTAACTTGCGTCGTCGGAATGTCCGGTGTTGTTTTTTTTTCTGTCGGTGCGATTATTCCGTTGACACGGTGTGGGCCGGCTGGTATAAGACATAGTTAATCGGCAAGGGTCCGCAGTCGAGCGGGCCGGTTTCGTTCTGAAGGGCACATCCATTTCAAGCATCATTCAAAGTGGTCCCCCTGAAGTTGAAACTGAGAGAATTTTTTATAATTAAAGGAGGGTATCACAATGGCGAATGGTGTTGTTAAATGGTTTAGCGAGAGCAAGGGTTACGGTTTCATCGAGCAGGAAAGCGGCCCGGATGTATTTGTTCATCACACCGGCATTAACGGAGCCGGTTTCAAGACCTTGCAAGAAGGCGCGCAAGTGACCTTCGAGATTACCCAGGGTAATAAAGGTCCCGCGGCGACGAACGTAACTGTCGTCAGCTAAATCGCTTTTCCCCGAAACGTAAACAGGCCCCCGCGGATTTTCCGCGGGGGCCTGTTTTGCTTTTAAGGGCCTGGTGATCGTTTCTTTCGTGACCGCCGACATGGGGGCAACGCCATGCGGTTTATCTGCTGGTGAGATAGGTTCCTTTGGATTCTTGCTTTATCCTGTGTCGGCATCGGTGGGCGTATCCGGATTTCCCGGGTCTTGTCATCGACCCCTAGCACCAAGACGCCGCCGCTGGCGTTGGCGAAAGCCGTCAATTCATTCGATAGTCACGGGCGAAATTTTTTGTCAAGTCCACTCCGATATCGCGGCAATTCGATGGTTTTGGATTTGATGTCGAATGACAAATTCGGATGTGCCAAAGACATCAGCCATTTCTTGAATGTCTTCATCGGTGGCGATTTCTCCGCTGATGCGGTCGCGGATTTGTTCGGCCGGGGCGATGAATTCGGCGGCAAAGGCCCGGTTGCTTTTTTGATGTTCGGAACGAGACTGGGTCACGATGGCCGCGGGGGACCCACTACCCGTCAGATATTCGAATATAGCGCGGCAGAGCGTGAAAACCTGTCCTCTTTCATGGCGCTGACCGAGGGCGAAACAGGGCGATTCCCGGCGTGAGGGGGCGACCGCCGCGTCGATGGCGTGTCGCCACAGCCCATTTCGATAGGTAATCGCTTGGGGCCATAAGGAAGGGGAAAGGTGGAAGAGGTCGCCGACCGCCTGTATGGATGAAATGGGTTTGTCGGTCGGCACATTCAGGATGGTCCGGAGTGTTTTGGCCGCTTCGTAGCCGACGTTCCAGGGAAATAAATCGGACGTTTCGATTGAGGCGGCGTCCTGGAATTGACGTCTGACATCCCGAAAGGGAGCAAGATCCAAGTCCGACTGATGCGATTCTTGTAAAAACGACTCAATTTCAGCTCCTTGATCTCTGAAACGACTGGGGTCGGCGGCGGCGAAAAATTCTTCCCAAATCTTTTCAGGAAGGGAAGATGCCAGCCGGATGACCGTTTCCGAGATCTCCTCATCCAAATCATAAGGGTCGAGGCCTAGCTGGCCGACCGCTTTGCAAAAGGAGCGCTCGTCGGCATCCGCGGTATGAATAGCGAGCCACTCATCCGAAAGATAAGAATCGGCGACGCCCTGTTGTTCCAGTCTTGTGACAACGGCGGTCACAAAAGTGCTTAATGTCTCCATCGCATGTTTTAGATCGACTACCGCGCCGCCTTCGCTCAGAAATTCAACGCGTTGAGGAATCGATGACCTGCGACGCCAATCGAGACGCATTTGACGTCCTTCAGGCCGAAAAAAAAGGCTTGGCAGGGCAAACCCTTCTCCCGCCGCCGCCAGATTGTGACGTTGCCAATAAGGGGCGGTCGCTTCGCGCCGAGGCGTGGCTGTCTCGTTGAGAAGACTCCACCAGTTTTTAACGATCCATTCCGCGATAGGATAGAGAGGGCCATAAACGGCTTTACGGATGCTGGCGGCTTGTTTGTCCTCCAGTCGAGTCACTGCTTCATTGTCAACGTAAACCGAGAAACGCCCCCAGGTTGCGCGAAGCTCCGGACCCCGCGCCGCTTCCGGATTCTCCCATTCGAATTCAAAGATGAGGTCAGTCATTGTGTATTCCTCGGGGCCTTTCTTCCGGTTCTAATGGATATCCTTTGTAAGTGCCGTCTCCTTTATTAACCAATCGCGCTTCATATAGGGCATCTCCGAAAATTTCGAACCCGAGGGCGTCGTTCTCAGAAAATAGGGATTGGGGAATGTTGAGCATATTGATTGTTTTGCTGTTTTATTACTAATATTGAATACAGGAGAGGACTCAACCTTTAAGACTATTTTTTATCATCCGATATTGATCAGGATATTTGTTTTCAAGAAATGCGACGATAGTTTTCGTCCTAACTTTGTTAACAAAATCATCCGTGGTCAGCCCTAAAGTTCTTGTGCACTGAGCACTTACTGTATTATATCTGACATCCAACTTTTTAGCGACCTCTCGAAATGCTTCCCTATGATCATTCCCTTTCAACATCAGCTTAATGACGGGTATCAAATAATCCTCTAAATTTCTGTTTCCTTTGCTGCCGAGTGGCTTTTCATAATTTGGAGGTTTTCGATATGAAGATTGGTTCGTTTTTGTCTCTGCCACTTTTGTTTTGCTAACTTTTTTTGTATTTTGTGACGTCGTTATTTCATTAATTCTCCTTATAAAGTTGTTGTATAGTGAATTAACCTCTTTAAACTTTTCATGCTTTGAAACATATTGCAATTTTAGTCTTTTTAATTCTTCAGGAATTAACAACCCTTTCCTTCTGTGGGTCGCTATGGAATCTTCTATAACTTTGACTTGATCGAAGGTAACTCCGTCTGAAATCCTCTCTTCTAACAGTTGGATAATATCTCTGATTTCGTAAATAGTTTTGTCAATTCTCACCTGTAGATCATCGATTTCGCTCATTGTTAAGTCCTTCTCCGTGGCTTGGCATTAATAGCTCTTGTAAAACGCCTCCGCCGTGAACTTCACGAATTCCTCGGTCTTTTCCTGACTCCGGGCGATCACCTGCCAGGGTTCCATGCGGGCGATTTCGGTCTGGAGGTCCTTGGCGGTTTTGGGGCCGCAACCCAGGATGTCCTGAACCGATCCGGCGGATACGCCTTCGCATTGAAAAATGAAGGCGAATTCCAGGAGTTCCTGGAAATTGAAGAATTTTTGCTGGTAGTCGTTGGGGGACTGGCTGGCGAAAAAAACCACGATGCCTTTGGAGCGGCCCTCCCGGATGATCCGCTGCAGGAAGATGTTTTTCTGGCTCAGGTAGTTGTGGGCCTCGTCGATGACCAGGATGGTCCGGATGGCGCGGCGGCCGTCCTTGACCGGGCTGTCGGGCAACAGGGCCATCTCTTTGTAAAGGCGCTCGATGGTGAGATAGGCCGCCAGTTCCTTCAACACCGGCATGGCGTGGACATCGATGAGAAGGGTTCGGCTGGAGAGCCGGTCGATGGGCGGCGCGTCGCTGCCGTGCCGCCAGAACAGATCGAAATCCGCCAGATCCCGGAGCACTTCCACGAGGCTGTCGTCCTTTTTGTTGTCCTCTTCGTACATGGCGGCAACGATCTGATGGACATCGTGGAAGTCGGGGAAGGGCGTCGCGCTGTCGGCACGCGCGGCGTAGGCGGCCCGGATCGCCTCGGTCAGGGTTCCTTTTTGCACCACCCCCAGCTTGCTGTTGATGGAGGCGAAGCTCTCGGCCTTTTCCCGCGCCGATACGTTGATCGTCTGCTCGTCGTAGGCCGGCAGGATGAAGGGGTTGATGGGCAGGCTCTGTCCGCCCTGGAGCAGCCGGAAGGGCTGGACTTTGGCGACTTCCAGGAACCGCTCGTTATCGACCACATCGCCCTTGTAGTCGAAATAGATGAAATGGGTACCGAAGTTGGACTGAAGCCGGATGTCCGCAAGGATTTTCAAAAGGAACTGGGTCTTTCCCGTGCCCGGTTTTCCCATGATGGCCAGGTGGGAGTTGGCGTGCCTGGCGGTATTGTTGAGTTCCAGAACCAGGTCGTTGCGCTGCAAGACCGTGCGGCCGATGAAAATGTCCAGCCCTTGGCCCGCCGTTTCCCGGCGGCCGCTGAACTCGACCTCGTCCACCAGCCGGGCCAGCAGGCGGTCCGGGTCGCGTCCGCATTCCTGGAACATCTTCTCCAGCAGGGCCGCGCCGCTGTCGATATGGTTTTTGACGATGGACCGGTTTGAAAAAAACCGGTCTTCGTCCATGTCGAGTTCGCCGTGCGCGTGGCGGATCATCGTCCGCAGGAAGACTTCGTTGTCGCCCACAAAGGTGGGGCGTTTCATCTCTCCGCCGGTGAAGCCCGTGCTTTGGGCAACGTCCGGGCCTTCCGCGGCAAGGGAGAGGGCGAAGGCCATGCGGGCCAGGGTCGCTTTTTCCAGTTTGGTTTCAAACCGCAGGGCGCTCAGCACCTCGTCCGCGTCGCTGGATGTGTAGAGTCGGTCGGCCATGGTTTACGTCTCCCAAAAATAGCCTTCCCGGAAGGTCGTCAGTTCCCGTCGCGGGTCGAAGGCGAGGATGCCGGCCCCGGAAAGTCGGGGCTTCAGGGCGCGGTAGTAATCTTTGTCGATTTCCGTGTCGGTGGAGAGGATGATCACCTGCTCGCCGGCGTTGGGGAAATAATTGTTGACGATGTTGTCCCGGTGGGCGCTGTCCAGGCGGGACAGGGGGGTGTCGATAATGATGGGCAGTCGCAACCGGCTCGTCTGGGCCAGTCCCCAGAGCAGTGAGACCGCGAAGATCTCTTTTTCGCCGGCGGAAAGGCCCGATTTCTTGATTTCGTGGCCGTTGCGGTCGGTGACGCGCACTTCGTAGGTCTTGTCGTCGATGGCGATGTCCTTGATCAACCCGCCGCGGCTGGACAGCAGGCCGTACATTTCAAAGGTCTTTTCCTGGAGCAGGTGGACTTTGTTTTTCCGGAGGCGCACCATGAACTGGTTCAACACGCCGGCGATGGCGTCGCACTCCTGGAGGAATTCGACTTTTTCCCGGGCGACATGGTGTTTTTCGTAGAGCTTTTCGATCTCCACCTCGATGGTCCGAATCCGCTTTTCGAGGTCGAGGATCGCTTCCTCCAGCAACCGCGACTGTTCCGTCTTCCGTCCGATCTGGGTGGAACAGCCTTCCATTTCGGCCTGGAGTTCTTCGAAGAGTTCCCGTTCGGATTCCGTCAATATCCCGGCTTGGCTCGCTCCTTCGAGTTGTCGGAGTTGAGACGCCAGATCTCGTTTTTCTTCGAGCATCGGCTTGAGTTGAAATATGTCGCTGGTTTCCAGCGTCTCCATCTTGTTCAGGATGCGCGCCGCGTCGCGGTCGGACAGGTCCAGAATCCGTTCCGCGTCGTCCCGGGAATCCCCCGCCTTGAGCAATCGGTAAATGCGGCCTTCCAGTTCCGCCTTTTTCTCGGAGGACAAGGTTTCCCTGAAAATCGGCTCGGGCTCTTCCACAGCCCGAACAATGCGTTGGGCCAGGATTGCCGCCTGTTCTCTGATGGCCTCGCCGCCGGCTGATTCTCGTTCGGATTCGATTTGTCGCCGGATCGGGTCGAACAGCCGGCCCATAATGGCAAAGGGCAGGGTTTTTTCGCACAGGGTGCGGATTTCGCTTTCCACCTGGCCGAGCCGGTTGGCGGCCTGAATCCGTTTTTTTTCGTTTTCGCGCATGGATTCCCGGCTTTCGGGTTCGGTGTGAAATGCGGCGGCGAACCGCTGCCGGGCGTCTTCGAGCCGGGCTTTGAAATCGTCGAGTTCCTGGCGGACGCGATCCCGCTCCCGGCGTTTGCGGGCGAGTTCTTTTTGCTCTTTTTTCAGTTCGCTCTGCTTGAAGTCCAGGTCCTCGTCGGAGATTTCGATGAACCCTTTACGGTCTTCGTTTTTAATGTAGAGGATATCGGACGCCAGGCGGTTGATGTATTGGATGCCCAGGGCCGCCTCCAGGGAGGATTTCAGCCGCACTTCGGAATGGTCGTCGGCGGCGATGGACTGGATTTTTTCGCCGTCGAAAAAGAAAAACTGGGTGATGCCCGGCGGGATCATGGACCGGATGTAATTTTGCCAGATCTCTTTGTTCTGGACGGCCACCCGTTTGCCGTCCTGGACCACCGTCAGCCGTTCGGTCAGGTCCTTGGGTTTCGGGTCGTCGATGGCCCCGGCGGACCAGCTCCGCTTGACGGTCAGCTCCGTCTGGTCCTCCATCTCCATGACCAGTTCGAAGGCAACGCCGGAATTGCCACGGGCCTTTTCTTTTCGGTTGATCCCCCTGAAAATTTCGTCGGGCTTGGCGCCGTAGAGGCAGAAATTGACGGCCTCCATGATGGAGGTCTTGCCGGCCCCGTTCATGCCGCCGATGAGAAAGATGCCGCGGCCGTCTCCGTCCACGGGAAAACGGATGTCGGTGGCGAACTGGAAGGATTTGTAGTTTTCGATAGTGAGTTTGCGGAATTTCATCAGCCATCATTCCCGATAAGATATTGTGCCCGTATCTCTTTCAGGGAGGTGGTTGTCCCGTCTCGATTGATACGATACCAGTGCTCCCATCCATTTAATGAGCATTGGGAGACTTCTTTTGCCGCAGCCGAGAGTGAGCTATATTGCTTCCACCCGGTCGCTTCTTTAACACTAATCGTGCCATCCGGTATGATTCTACCCTCAAATTTTGGACCATCTTTCGACCACTGGAGTTCCAATTTGTCGTCGGTGGAGATCAACCCATGCCGGATTAAATCACGCACATTAGCGCCATAATGTTTTTTAGGGCCGCCTGCTTGATTATTTGTTTTTAGGCTATCCTTGAGTTTGCGAGCGGCTTTGACAATTATTGTCAGGTTTTCAATCAGCTCTTCTGCTTCCGTACGTAAAGATTCGATTTTTGTATTGTCCGATGCCGTGGTATCTCTGGTGGATAGTTTCAATTTAAGCCTGCGAAGGTCTTCCGGGATAGGGACCCCGCTTTTATTGAGCTGTTCAACCGCATTATTGACAGCCTCCAGTTGTTTCCGTTCTTCAGATGACAGACCTGGAGAAGGTTTCGGTGCGTCTCGGCGTTTTTCTTCTATCCACTGACGCAATGCTTTCAAATGATCGCTTAATTCTTTATCCATAATAGTTATTTGTCGCCTCTATCGGACCTGCTTTTCAAAATTTCGCGTAAGGCGTCGTAGATGCCGGTCCTGCGGTCCTTGAACTCGAATTCGTGGACCGTCTGGAGGAGCTTGAGGACTTTTTCCTGGCTGACGTTGTTTTGGCTGCACAGCTTGCCAAGCAATTGCTGGTCGTCTTCGGATAGCTTCATGGGTTTATCTCCGGGTTGCTCGTCACACTTTTACCCACCCCTCGGACTGGAGTCTCTCCCAGGCCAGCCGGATATGCTCTGGTTTGAACAAGCGCCGCTTGCGATCGTTCCAGCGGGCCATGGCCGAGACGGCGCTTTCCGCATCCGAGACACGCTCTTCCGATCTAGCCGCCCAGTGAACCGAAACCAGCAGTTCCATTCCGTAGGGCGTCTCAAACCCGTCCACAAGATCCGCCACCTGCTCAAGGCGCCCCACGGCGGTTGGGTCTTTCCGCAGGAATTGGTCGGCTTCTTTATCGGCACCCGGTAGCAAGTGGATTTCCACATCCGGTTTTTGGGTATCCCCGTATCCCCGGATATGGTGGCCCTCGAGAATTTCCAGCACCTTGTTGAGGTTATGGGCATAAGGTCCATAGAAGTGCTTAACATACCGGAGTTTAAGCTCCATCCCAGATTCCTGCAGAAAATAGGCGAGTTTCTGTATCTCCAGAAGGGTCAACCGGTATGCGAATCGCTCGTACTGCTTCATGAGTTTGATGAGCAGGGCCCGGGCCGCCGTCATCTTTGGTTTGGGGTCACCCATCGGCCTGCGTTCAAATACCGTCTTGATCATGGCCTCGATCCGATCTCACTGCGGAAAGGTTCAATTTTTCTTCCTTTGTTTGCTGTCCGTCAGCTTTTTGATGGTTTTTTCAAAATCCCCTTCCATTTTGTCTTTTTGTGCGATCCGTTTTCGATTGAATTTGTCGTATTCTGTTTCAGCCAGTTCTTTGGCCATTTTATGCGAAATTTTGCCGGCATGATCCAGAATATCGCGCTCGTTGAGTGTGAGAAAAGCATCGAGTTTTTTGATCCAGTCCGTCATATACATGGGGTTGCGGCGCATGGCCTGACCTTCGGCGAAAACCAGATATTGTTCCACCAGATTGTTCAGGGCCAAAAGCTCTTCTTCGGTCAGGTAGTTTTTGGCAATGGCGATGTCTTGTTTTCGAACTTTAGCGCCGCGCCAATTGGTGAGCCCCATGTTGGCCTTGTCGCTGTCCACCCGCTCGTGGATGATTTCCGCAGCCGTCCTTCCGGTAACGGCCCAGTGCATTTTGTTCTGGACGGTTTTAAAAAATTGGATGCTGATTTCGGTTGTGGGGTCGTAATCGACGCTGGTGGCGTAAATATCAGTAATTTTCTGATAGAACCGCTTCTCCGAGGTGCGAATGTCCTGGATGCGTCGGAGCAGTTCTTCAAAATAGTCAAAGGGCTGATCCGGGTTTTTGAGGCGTTCATCGTCCAGAACGAAGCCTTTGATGATGTATTCCCGAAGGCGGTGGGTGGCCCATATTCGGAAACGGGTGGCAACATGACTTTTTACACGATATCCTACTGAAATAATAGCGTCTAGATTGTAGAAAGAAGTTTTGTACCTTTTGCCGTCCGCAGCAGTTGTAAAGAATTTCTTTACAACTGAACTTTCGATGAGTTCACCCTCTGAAAAAATATTTTTCAGATGCTGGCCGATGTTTTGTTTGGTCGTTTG
>JAABTM010000156.1 GCA_011389855.1 Desulfobacteraceae bacterium | reverse complement strand
CCAACGCCTTGGCCGCGCCGCCTTGGGTTGAAACCCCAGGCTCAATCATCCAAAACCGGCTGAAAGCCGGTTCAAATTGCAAACCACCATCTATCCCGAGGCGGCCATAACCGGCTTTCAGCCGGTTTTACGGATTCAGCCTGGGGTTTTAACCCAAGGCCGCGCGGCCGACAGAATCTCCCGAACGGCCCTCAACAGGGCCTTCTGGGGCAGCGGCTTCGAGAAAGTCCTGAGCGCCCCCAGGTCCCTGGCCGCCTCCAGGAGCGATTCAGTGCCGTAAGCCCCTCCGCCGGTGACGGCTATGATCCGGGCGTCGGGGAAATCGGACGCCAGTTCGTAGATCATATCGATGCCGCCTTTTTTCCCCATCAACATATCGGTAATGACCAGGTCGGGGGTGTGGAGGCGGTACAGGTGCATCCCTTCGGCGCCGTTCCGGGCCTCGACGACTTCGTACCCGGCGCGTTCCAGCGTCAATCTCAGCAGGGTCCGGATGGGCTTTTCGTCGTCCACCACCAGGATGGTTCTGCGATTCTGATCGAGGATTTGCCGGATCCGGTTCGCCAGCACTACCCGATCCACCGGCTTGAGCAGATGATCCCGAACACCCGCGGCTTTCGCCTCTTCCGGCGTGATGGCTTCTTTATGCCCCGAACAGGCGACAATGGGGAGATCGGGCCGAATTCCGTGCATCGCCCGGGCCAGCTCCGGGCCCGACAAGCCGGGCATGGCCTGATCCAGGATCGCCAGGTCGAAACCGTGGGGGTCGGATCTGAACAGCTCCAGGGCCTCGGCGCTGTCGGTCCGGCCCGTCACCGTGTAACCGATCCGGCGCAGCGTTTGGGTCAACAATTTGACGATGGGCGGCTCGTCGTCCACCACGAGAACATGTTCCGTCCCGCGCGGCGACCGTTCGGCCGGTTGGGGGGATTGGTCATCGGCCGGGGCGTCGGAAAGGGGCAGATGGATGGTGAACCGGGTCCCGACGCCGGGATAACTCACGGCGTCGATGCAGCCGCCGAGATTTCGAACGATCCCGTACACCGTCGAGAGACCCAGGCCCGTCCCCTGATCCTTGGGCTTGGTGGTAAAATAGGGGTCGTAAATCCGTTCCAGCACCTCCCGGTTCATGCCCGGCCCGGTGTCGGCCACCATGATGCAGGCCCAGCGGGCCGCGGTCCGGTCCGGTCCCTCCGGAACGTCCGACAGCGCCGCTTCCGCCAGGTACACCTCCAGCAGGCCGCTAGCCCCGTGCATGGCCTGGTAAGCGTTGGTGCAGAGATTCATGATGATTTGCTGGATCTCGGACGCCGCGGCCATGATCGACCCGGATACCGGCGAAAGATCGGTTTTCAGCTCGACCCCGGGGGGGATAACGCGTTCCAGAAGCGACACAACTTGTCGGATCTCTTCTTGAACACCCACCGGTCGCCGGTCTTCGACCGATTCCCGGCCGAAAGCGAGGATTCGGGCGACCAAGTCCCTGCCGCGCCGGGTGGACTCGAGCACCTGGGTCAGGAATTCGCTTAAGGGTCCCGACTCCGGGACCTCGTCCATCGCCAATTCCGTATATCCTAAAATCGGGTAGAGGATATTGTTGAGATCGTGGGCGATGCCGGCCGCCATGCCCCCCAGGCTCTCCAGTTTCCGGGCGTGCTGGAGCTGGGCCTGGAGCCGCGCCGCTTCCTTTTCCGCCGCTTTGCGTTCGGAGATGTCCCGGGCGACCACTAATATCGCCGTCTCATTCCGGTACCGGATCAACCGGCAATTCGCCTCCACGGGAATCTCGTCGCCGTCTTTTTTGAGATGCACAGCCTCCAGAAGAAGGCTGTCGGCGTTTTGCAGCGCCCCGATCCGGCGGGACAACCCGGCCTCGGTTTTCAGTCCTTCCACCGCCTTCATGGTCATTTTGCGCAACTCATCCCTGTCGTACCCCAGGGCCTCGCAGGCCGCTTGATTCACTTCCAGAAGGCGACCGGACAGATCATGAATGAAAATGGCGTCGCCGGCGCTGTCGAACAGGGTCCGGTAGCGGTCTTCCGACTCCCGGAGCAGGTCCGTCGTCCGCCGCAATTTGTCATTGGCCGCTTCCAGGTCCTTGCGGCGTTTTTTCTCGATACTGTAAACGGCCGTCAGATCCTGGGCATATTTTTTCAGTTGCTCGCGATCCTGAAGATGGAGCGCTTCGGCTTCCGGGTCCATGTTCCCTCCTTTTCCAATCATGATAGCATCTCTTCGACCTTCTGGATGAGTTCCAGGGGGCTGAACGGTTTGGTGAAATAGTCGTCGGCGCCGGCGTTGAACCCGGCCCGGCGGTCCACCTGCTGACCTTTGGCCGTGAGCATGACGATTTGGCAGGCCGCCGTGGACGGGTCTTTTCGGATTCGCCGGGCCGCCTCCAGCCCGTCGATCTCGCCGGGCATCATGACGTCCAGGATGATCAGGTCCGGCTGTTCTTTTCGGGCCGTCTCGACGGCCTCTTTCCCGTTTCCCGCCTGGAGAAGCCGGTAGTTCCCCACCCGCAGCGTAACGTCCACCAGTTCCCTCACTTCCACTTGATCATCCACGATCAGTATGGTCTTCATCCGGTTTCCTTTCTTTCAGCGCCGGCGCGGCGGTCTGGATTGGGAGGGATATCCAGACCGCCGTGCCGGCGTCGGGTTGGCTTTCCACCCAGACGCCGCCGCCGTGGGCCTCGATGATGTGCTTGACGATGGCCATGCCCAGCCCGGTGCCCCCCAGCCCCGAATCGGCGCCGTCGGCCCGGTAGAACTTGTCGAAGATTTTCTCTATCTGTACCGGGGTCATGCCGATGCCCCTGTCCCGGACGCGGACCTCGTATTGGTCGCCGCTCCGTCGCCCCCGGATCTCGATAGCCCCGCCGTCGGGTGAAAACTTGATCGCGTTGGACAGGAGGTTCTGAAATACCTGCTCTATTTTGTCCCGGTCCATCCGCAGAACCGTGCCGGCGTCGGGCAGATCCACCCGGACGACGTGTTTTCCGGACGCATCCGCGCACTCCTCCGCGGTCCGCCGGATCACGTCCTCGACGACCCTCTCCTCGAATTTCACCGCGAAGCCCTTGCCCGCTTCGATGCGGGACAGGTCCAGCAGGTCGTTGATGAGCCCGCCCAGCTTTACGGCCTGGCGGTTGATGTAGGCCAAAAATTTCCGCTCTTCATCCGGGTCCAGGGCCCGGCCGGAGAGCAGAATCTCCGAAAATCCCTGGATGCTGGTCAGCGGGGTCCGGAGTTCATGGGCCGCGGTGGACAGAAACTCGGTTTTCATCCGGTCCACCTCCCGTTCCACGGTGACATCGTTAAACGAGGTGACGACGCCCATGAGGACGCCCCGCCGGTCGCGCATCAACGACGTTCGCCCCCGCATTATCCGCGGGCGGCCGCCCGGCGAGGGCGCCGGCTCGAAATCGAATTCATAGGTGGTCATGTCCCGGGCCATGGCCTTGTCGATCTTGTCCCGGAGGGTCTTCTCCAGGATGCAGATCTCCCGACAATCGCTGAGAGAACTCCCGGGACGGCACGAAAGCAACCGTTCGGCCGCCGGGTTCATCAGCAGCACCCGGTTTTCCAGGTCGGTGACGATGATGCCGTCGCCCACTGATCGAAGGATGCCGTCGATCCGGTCCCGTCCCCTCTCGGTTTCGGCCAGCGCGGCGCTCAACTCATCGGTGCGCAAGGCCACCCGCCGCTCGAGTTCGGCCGCCGCCCGCTCCAGTTCCTCCTGTTTACGGACCGTATCTTCGATCAGGCGCCGGAAACCGCCGGTGAGGGTGGCGATTTCGGAAATGGCGGTTCGGGGCCACCGAATGTCGGCGGGAGGGACGTCGTCGGCCAGTCGCGCCGCCACATCGGTCAGTTCCGCGATGGGCCTGCCCATCCATCGGCCGGCCCAGGTGGACAGGACCAGCGCCGCGACGGCGATGACGAACATCACCGACAGATGCCGCACATGGTCGGCCTGAAGGGCGAGGATGGCGTCCCGCATGGGCAGCAGCACCGTCACGCGCCACCGGCCGTGGGGACGGATGGAAACCGTTTCCCGCCAGTACGTCCGCACCCAGCGGTCCATGGCCGAGGTGCTGGTCCGGGGAACGAGGTGATTGGCCGGCGGTCCCTCCCTGTACGCGGCCATGTCCGGGAACCCGGGGGTGTCGGCGATGACGGCGCCGTTTCCATCCAGGATCCGGACATGGCGGTCCCGGCCGATTGCTATACGGTTCAGATCGGCGGAAAACAGCTCGGGCGTCAGACATGCCGCAGCGAAAAGGTTCTCCTGACCCACCGGAAACACGACGTCGAAATGGGGGATCGGCGGATCGGCGTCGGTATAAAAATCGGAAAAAGCGATTCCGTCGGCCGCGGCCAGGGCCGTCAGCCCGGCATAGGCGCCGGCGTTATGGGCATGGCGGGGGTCGGCTGCCCGGACGCCGCCGTCCCGGTCGATAATTTCCAGGTACTTCAGGCCGGGCGCCAGCGCCGTCATCCGTCCGTCGGCCAGAAGGGTCCGGACGAGGCCGCCTTCTCCTCCTAATTCCGGGTCCGCCGCAATGATGGCGGCGAGGGTCGATGCGCGGGTCCGGATGACGCTGAACAGGTCTTCGCTCACCGCCGCCGCCCGCCGGGCGGCCCGGGTCCGCATATCGGCCCGGATGTCGTCCAGCCGGTTGGGATTGCTCGCGACCATGGCGATAAGAACCGGGAAAAGGGCGAACAACGCGAAAACGAGCTTCAGGGCCTCTCGCAGCGACCATCGGGCGTTGCGGCGCTCCCCGGAACGGCCCGGCCCCGCCACCCCGAGGGGAACGAACTGGAGGATCAACCGGGCGATGACCGCGTTGACCAGGCCGTTGACCGCCTGCTTGAGCATGATCAGCTTCACCGACATGTCGGGAAGCCCCAGAGGGTAGGTGTAAAACACCCAGGCCAGGGGCATGCCGATCAACAGCCAGTAGCAGGCGTCGGCCAGGATGAGGGAATCCCGCCTGATCCGAAGAAAGCCGCCTACCACCAGGGTCTCCAGTCCGAAAACCACCAGGGCGTAAGGATGATGCCATATAACAAAAGTGTAGGATCCCACGGCGACGCCCGCCAGGGTTCCCCAGAGAACCCCCGACATCCGGACCGCCAGCAGGGAAGCCACGCCGCCGAAGATGAAGTGGACCCCGAAGAACAGCTCGATGTTGAAATGGTTTCCGAGGATGCCCAGGGCCGTGAGCGACAGGAGGCGAAGGGATTCACCCATCCCCGGGACGCGCCGGAAGTCGGCGGCCAGGGGCTGAAGCCATTGGTGGATGCGGTGTGTTATCATGGCGTATCGCAGGTAGACCCGCAGCGTTGCGTCACAGCCTTTCGGAGGATTTGCCTTTTTATAAACAAACCAAATATATCTCATAAACAACGCCGTATGATATATTGATTTGCAATAGATATTAGCGCAACTCAATGAGGATTGGCAATACGCAATGTTAGGATTCTTTCGCACAGGATCACGGCCCGCTCCACGGCGTTGCGCAGCTCCCGGACATTGCCCGGCCAGGGGTGGACCTTGAGCGCGGCCTCTCCGTCGGTCGTAAAGCCGAGGAGCGGTTTATGATTGGTTTGGCTGAAATGGGCGAGAAACGCCGCGGCCAGCGGCGGGATGTCCTCCGGCCGTTCCCGGAGCGGGGGGACGGTCAGGGAGATCACGTTGAGATGCCGGTCAGCCCTCTTCCCGCCAGACCAGCCGCTCGCATCCCGCCGAGACCACCGCGAAGGCGCGCAATTTCAAAAAGTCGGCGCCGTAAATGTCTGCAAGGGCTTCCCGGGCATCATTTCGTGGAGCCGCTCGACATAAAGGCGGCGAATGGCCAAGTTGGAAATTTCCCCGAAATAATAAACCAGCGAGATCATAAACGTCCGGTCGTGGTGTTCTTTCAGCATCTCTTCGATCCCGAAGCGGTCCGCCAGTTCGGGGATCACGAGGGCGTCTCCCTCATTCATGGCCTGGGCCACCACCGACGCGCCCTGGGGAAGTTGTGAAATATACGCGATCTTTGCCTTGTCCATGGCAAGATTGGCGTCCAGGATTCGCCGGGGATACCGACAGTCCCGCTGCAACGCTTTCAGGAAATAGAGGATCAGTTGTAGAGACGCAATGCATTGCGTCTCTACAACCTTCTACCGTCTCTACCGGCCGGCCATCATGGCCGCGATGTCTTCCTGAACCGTACCGATGGGCTTGATGTCGAATTTTTCCACCAGCACCTTGGCGACGTTGGGGGTCAGAAAGCCCGGAAGGGTCGGCCCCAGCCGCATGCCCTTGACGCCCAGGTGTAAAAACGCCAGGAGCACCGCCACGGCCTTTTGTTCATACCAGGCGATGTCGTAGGAAACGGGCAGCTCGTTGATGTCGTCCAGCCCGAACACCTCCTTGAGTTTCAGGGCGATCACGGCCAGGGAATAGGAATCGTTGCACTGGCCGGCGTCCAAGACCCGGGGGATGCCGCCGATGTCGCCCAGGTTCAGCTTGTTGTACCGATATTTCGCGCACCCGGCGGTGAGGATGACGGTGTCCTTGGGCAGGTTTTCCGCCACTTCGGTGAAATAATTCCTGGATTTTTGCCGGCCGTCGCACCCGGCCATGACGACGAACCGCTTGATGGCGCCCGACTTCACGGCATCGACCACCTTGTCGGCCAGGGTCAGCACCTGGTGATGGGCGAAACCGGCCACGATTTGGTGGTCAGGACGATCGCGCCGTTGAAGGATTCGAAGTCCTTGTTCTGATGCCACCACGACCCGCCGTATCCTGAAGATCGGCGGTTTCCTCCGGTTTGCCGCACATGCCTTTGACCGTGCATCCCTGATTCTTGGCGGTTTCCTGACATTGAAAACAAAACATGATGTTGCCTCCTTTGGGTTAGATGGTGTGTTTCAGTTTCTGGTAAAAAACGATATCCGAATGGCCCGCAACAAAAAGACCAGCAGCAGGACCGCCCCGGCGGCGAACACCAGGTGGGGCGCGGTGCTGATATACGTCAGGGTCCGAATCACGGGCCCGGATGCGATTTCCGGGCTGCGGGCGTACCACAGGCCGTGCTTTACCGCGAACCACATCTGGTAGAACCCGGACGGAATCAGGTGGAATACCGCCATGGCCGCCAGTCCGCCGTTGAGCCCCCAGAAGCTCCATTTGAGGAGCCGGTCCGACCAGGCCGCCCGGGTCACGATATGGCGGACCGAAAACAGCATCAGGGAAATCGCCAGAAGCCCGTAAACCCCGAACAAAGCCGTGTGCGAGTGGATCGGCGTGGTGTTGATTCCCTGGATGTAGTACAGCACGATGGGCGGGTTGAGCAGGAAGCCGAAGACGCCCGCTCCCACCAGGTTCCAGAACGCAACTGAAATGAAGAAATAGACCGGCCATTTGTAGGCGTAAGATTCGCCGCCTTCCCGGACCACTTTCAGGTTTTGGGCCACCTCGAAGCCCAGCATCGTCAACGGCACCACTTCCAGTGCGGAAAAAACGGCTCCCAGGGCGAGGATCGGCATGGGACTGCCGCTCCAGTAGAGATGATGGAAGGTGCCGATCACGCCGCTGCCCAGGTAGAGGAAAACAATGAAGTTAACGGTGACGAGGGCGAATTTTTTACTGACGGCGCCGATCCGGGACAGCAAAAAGGCCATCACCACGGTGGCGAAGACTTCAAAAAATCCTTCCACCCACAAATGCACCACCCACCAGCGCCAGTACTCGGCGTCGGACAGATGGCTTTCACGGCCGTACATCAGGCCGGCCATGTAAAACAAGGGGATGGCCGCCGAGCTGTAAAGCAGCATGTGGGTCAACCCGCCCTTGTCGTCTTCGGTTTTCAGGGCCGGCGCGATGGATCGAAACATCAGCGCCAGCCAGATCAGCATGCCTACGATCAGCAGCACCTGCCAGACGCGGCCCAGTTCGATGAATTCATAGCCCTGGTGGCCCAGGTAAAAGCTGAGGCCGTCCATCCATCCGCCGATGGACAGCCACGCCCCGCTCATGGACCCCACCACCACGATCACCACCGCGGCAAAAAGAAACAGGACCCAGAACCTTTGACGCCTGGGTTCGTGGCCCACAAAGGGTCCGATGAACAGCCCGGCGGCCAGAAAGCAGGTGGCGATAAAAAAGACGGCCAGTTGGAGATGCCAGGTGCGGACCACCGCGTAAGGCAGGATGTGACCAATGGGGATGCCGAAGAAATGTGTGCCCTCCACTGTGTAATGGCCGGTGGCGGCGCCCATCGCGATCTGGATGATAAACAGCAGGATCGCCGTCAGAAAATAGGCCAGGGTGGCTTTCTGACTCGGGGTCGGGTCCGGCTCGGCGAATTCGGTGACAAGCTGAGTTTCGTAATCATCCTCCCGGATGTATCGCAGGTAGTAAAACAACGCGGCCGAGATGCCGAAAATCAGCACCACCACGCTGATGATGGACCAGATCAGGGCGCCGGGGACCGGTCTGTTGCCCACCAGGGGGTCGTAGGGCCAGTTGACCGTGTAGGTGTGGTCGGCGTCGGGCCGCTGGGTTCCGGCGGCCCATGCCAGCCAGGCGAAAAAGCTCGTCAGCCGGAAACCTTCCTCGGGCGACTTGACGATTTCGGATTGAATCCCCATCCGTTCATGGCCGCTGACAAACAGTTGGGTGTAATAGTCTTGCAGGGCCTTGAAGGCTTCGGCCTGATGCGGCGTCAGCGTCAGGACGTCCCCTGCGGGGTTGTACCGGTTGGTTTTGATCTCTTCGGCCACCAGCCCCGTCAGCCGGGCCTGTTCGGCCGCGGGCAGGTCGTCGAAGTCCTGTTGTGAAAAATTCCGGGCTTTTGCATCGTTCAGGCCATAATGGCGGGCCGCCAGGTAGAGGCCCAGGCGGTGCAGATAATCCGCAGACCAGTCCGGCGCCAGATAGCTGCCGTGGCCCCAGATGGTGCCGATATGCTGGCCGCCCCTGGAAAAATAAAACTGCTGACCGGCCATGATGTCCTCGCCGGTGAAGACGACATCGCCGTTTTCAGCGACCGCCCGGTCCGGAATCGGGGGTTTTTCCCGGTTGATCAGGTACCCGCCGAAGATCAGCACGCCGAAGGTCAATGCCAACAAAAACAACAGGATCGCTCTGGTTCTGGGGTTCAGCATGGGTTCCTCCTATCTTGAAAAAAAGGTTATGACGACCCCGCGGGGTCGCCGACAACGAGTTCCGCGCCCAGGCGGCGTGCTTCGGCCCGGAGCGCGTCCATGATCGACGCCAGGTCTTTCCGCCGTGTTTCCGGCAGGGTCAGGGACAAAGATATTTGTTCCGGTTTTTCGGCGGCGGCGTTTGCCGGAGCCGGGGAATCGGGAAGCAACGGTTCGAGGTCGGCCATGGCCCGTGTCATGTCGGCATAGCGTTGATTCGGGTCGCAGCGCCCGGCCGTGAGGATGAATCGCCGGAGCGCTTCGGGAATATGGGGGTTGAGGGTTTTTGGATCAGGAACGTCCTGGGTCAGATGCAGCTTCATCAACCGCATGGCCTCGTCTTCGGGAAACGGCCGCCGGCCGGTGAGCATTTCAAAGGCCGTGACGCCCAGTGCGTAAATATCGGCGCGGCCGTCCAGGGGATCGCCCTCGATCTGCTCCGGGGCCATGTAGGCGGCCGTGCCCAGGCCGTCAAAGTCCGCCGTGCCGGTGGGGCACGCCAGCCCGAAATCGAGGACCTTGACGCGCTGGTTCGGGGCCACGATAAGGTTGGCGGGGTTGATGTCGCGATGGACGATCCCGCGCTCGTGGGCGTAGGCGAGCGCCGAACATGCCTGCCACAGAAACCTCGCCGCCGTCTTCGGGGGAACGACGCCCAGACGCCGGATCAGCGACTGGAGCATCTCGCCTTTCACATATTCCATGATGATGAACAGGGTGCGGTACCGCTCATCGACATCATAGACCTTGACGATGTGTTCATGGTCCAGGGCCGCGATGGTTTTGGCCTCGTTGTAGAAACCCTCGAAAAATTCAGGGCGCAGGGCCATGTCGTGGCGCATCATCTTGATCACCACCGGAATGTTGAGGACCTGGTGAAAGCCCTTGTAAACGATGCTGAAGGCCCCGCGTCCGATGATGTCGGTGGTTGTGTATTTTCCGATGGTCCGATAGGCCGTGGGCCGCCGGCTGTCGAACCGGTCGGCCACCAGCTCGGTGATGAAATCCAGCAGGTCCGGGTCTTTTTCCGCGAAGGCGTCGAACTGGGACCGGGTCATGACCCACAGGTCCATGTCCGTTTCCGCCTCCACATGGGCCCGCCGGGGCTCGCCGGTCAAAATGCCCAGCCCGCCGACGATGTCTCCCGGGCCGTAGTGATCCACGGGGTGCAATTCCCCGTCTTTTTCCACAATGACCAGGCACGCGCCCCGCTGAATGATGTAGGCCCTGTCTTCCACCGCCCCCTGGACCACGAAGCGTTCGCCGGCCCGGACGCGCTTGTGGGTCATCCGGTCGAAAAACGGGCTGTGATGGTCGCCTTCAAGGAATTGCAGAAACCGGGTCTTGCGGTGTGTTTCCCCTTTTTGGGAATGGACGAGCCGGTAAAAATCGCAGCTCAGGCAGGAGGCCCGTTTTTCGGCGAACGATCCCTGGACCCGGCCGCCGCAACAGGTTCCGGCCACGGCCCAGCAGATGCGCCCGGCGCAGGTCCCGCGGTTGATGCCGTCATAGGACCGATCAGCCGCGGCCGGACACGCGCCCAGCTCCGCGGCTTTCGCTCCACCCGGCTCCCTGCCGCACCCCATGAATTCCCAGCAGTTGGGGGGGTCCGGAACGCGTCTTTCGTTGCCTTTTGTCGGCGCCATGACGATTTCCTCCTTTTCGTTCAACCTATGCTGAAGAAGGTCCGGCGTCATTGACTTGAGTCAAGGTTCAAAAAAATATGGGTGATCCATCGTGATCTCCCGGCCGTGGGCGGATTTCACCAGAATTCAGGATAGCGCCGGTTTTGCGGAATGTTGTTGACCAGCAGGGCGATGATCAGCATGACGACGGCGCCCAGCCCGGCTGGAACGAGAGCATAGAGGTAACCCAACTGATGCACGGCGTCTCCGCCGATCACCGCGATCAGGGCCGTTGCACCGCCCGGCGGATGCAGGGTTTTTGTCAGGTGCATGAAGGCGATGGCCGTTGAGACCGCCAGGGCCGACGCCAGCCACAACTGGCCGCCCACCAGTTGAAAGGCCGTC
This sequence comes from Desulfobacteraceae bacterium, assembly GCA_011389855.1. Lineage (GTDB taxonomy): Bacteria > Desulfobacterota > Desulfobacteria > Desulfobacterales > JAABSP01 > JAABTD01. The sequence continues at coordinate 559 of JAABTM010000156.1, read as the reverse complement.
ACCCCGATAACGGCCGAGAACACATGACCGCCGATCAAATTGCGGGGCTGGGCCAGGGGACTGCGGACGGCGCCGTAAATGAGCACGGCCGAGGCCCCGAAGGAACCGATGATCATGACCAGCGCGGTTGAATCCAGGAGTTTGAAATGGATCAGGCCCACGGCCGCGATGCCCAGGAAGCTGCCGATCCATGACCATGCGATTTCCACCGCGCCGACCCGGGGCGGGCTCTGGGTGCGCCCCTTCATTTTTTGAAAATAGCTCATCCGTTCTCCTGTTTATCCCAACATGCAAAACGCATTGACAAGGTCCGAGCGGGTCACGATGCCGGCGGGCTTGCCGTCGGCATCCGCGATGGGGAGCCGGTTAATGGTCTTTTCCATCAACAGGGCTGAAACGTCGCCGATGGAAATGTCGGCCGCCGCGGTAATGGCCGGGGCCGTCATGATGTCGCCGGCCGTGCGGCCGGTCATCGGCGCGGCCACGCATCCCTTGTTTTTCAGGCAATGGGCGATAACCTGCATGAATGACCCGCTCTGGTCCGCGCCCATTCCGCGAA
>JAABTM010000447.1 GCA_011389855.1 Desulfobacteraceae bacterium | reverse complement strand
ATAATGATACCAGACTTGATCCCGCGCGGCAAATGGCGAGCGGCGCCGTTGAATTCGCCTTGTTGGGATATTCATTTACATAATTCGCCTTAGCGCCTCGATGGCCGACGCCGGTTCGGGCCGAACCGTATGGTCGAGGTTGACGTCGGCCGCCTGAATCACGGCGTTTCGATCCAGAATGAACCTTGCGGGCATGGGCAGCCGCCAGCTGTCATCCCCGTTGTAGGTCGGAATATCGAATTTGAAAACCTCCTCGTAGACCCACCGCATGCTGTCGGGCAGGGTAAACGCGACGCCGAACGCGTCGGCGACCGAATTGCCCTTGTCGCTGAGCACCGGAAAAGGCAATCGGCGATCCTTGACCAGCTCCCGCGCATAGGTCTGAAGCTGCGGCGATATGGCGACCAGTTCTCCGCCGGCCGCCTGGATGTCGGCATAGCTTTCTCGCAGAGCTGCCAGCTCCGCGTTGCAGTAGGGTCACCATTTGCCCCGGTAGAAAAGAACCACCAGCGGTCCCTGCTTCAATAGCGTCCGTGAATCCACCATTTCGCCCTGAGCATCGGGGAGAGAAAAGGCCGGGGCCGCATCCCCCACCTTGAGCGGCCTGTCCGGCACGTTCTTTTCCCGCAGTTGTTCAAAGCCTTTCTTCATGGCGGCCTCGATTTCCGGCGTCATCATGCCGGCTGTTTTGGCTTTGATCCCCTGGAGCTGCTCCTGCAATGTCTTCATCATCCCTCCTTTCATAGTTTAAGCTATTGACGGTAAAGGGTTTCCTTGATTTGCCCACGGTACAGGCCATGGGTGTGAGTTTCCATCGCCATCATGATCTCCCGCCCCGTGAAGTGGTCCAGCGCATATTGGCAAAGAAAAAGGCAACCGCCGGGCAGCGACGATCTATTCAGGGCTTCTTCCAACCGCTCCAGATCCGCCATCCGCCAGCCCTTGTCTTTGGTCCACGTCATATCGCCGAAGACCCTAAACCCTTTGTCGTTGTTCTCCGCCAAATCTAACAGTCGACGGGTTTGTTCCTCGGGCGTCTCGGCGCCCTGACTCAGATGGAGCCGGCCGGATGCACGCCGTTTTTCCACCGTTTCGCCCTTATGACGGAGGGCGTTCAGGATGCGGTTCACTTTGTCATCGGGCGCCACGATGCAAACCGTTTCGCCGTCTTGCAACCCCCTGTGGGCATAGGATGCCGCGATTTCCAACGATTCGTTTTCCGCGGCGCTCAGATGGGTGATGTGGGAACCGCCGGGCGCGGCGAGTCCCTGAAGGCCCAGCGCAACCGCGGTGGATGGGCGCTTTGCGGGCTTGCTTTCAAGAAACGCCGTCAAATCGGAAATCTTAAAGCGTCTGGCACGCCGGCCGCCGACGCGATAACAGGCCAACGATCCGCTGTTCGTCCACCTCCGGATCGTCATCTCGGAGACATTCAGGTATTCAGCGGCTTCCTTTACATTCAACAAATGCTCCAAACATCCTCCTTAGCCGGTCGCGACAATGCACCGGTCGCGACAATGCAGGCCGCATTGGGAAACGGCATGTCGGTCATCCTTGCTCTATCGGGACCAGCAGCAGTTTTCCGTTCATGCGCATCGCCTCGTCCGTTTCATCAAGGCATTTTTCTTTTATGGCTTTTAATACCGCTCCCGCAACTGTTTCATTCCAGAACCAGCGCGTAAAGGCTTTGCTTGTGGGTGTGGTGGCGCCCGGCCGGGCGATAACGGACTCAAAATAAAATGTTTTTAGATCTTGGGCCGCCAGGCGCAGCGCAACCGCGAAAGGCATGTCCGTCCCCGGCGCCTTTTTATCGCCCCTCAAAAGGTAGTCGCTGAGCAGTTGTAAGAGTGGGTCCGGTTCGAAATGCACCATTGAAGTTCGGCCCGTACTCTTCAGGCTCAGGTCGTGCCAGTTCCTGAGTTCGGCAACCTCCTGTTTAAAATTGGATGCCAGCGCTTCGTCGCCGACGGGTTCCCCGGAGGAGGCCGCGAATGTCACCGGACAGGCCCAGACCGCCGGGTCCTGATCGATGTCGGCGGTTGACGCGGGACCCTCATAGGGAAAATCCGCCGGCACCGGTCCCCGGGGCGCTTGCAGAAGCTCGATCGCGGCCGTAAGCGCCTTGCGTTGAAGATCGACATCCGAAGGCGCCCCCAGCGGTCGGCCCAGTTCGAAGGGAACCCACAGCGCTCTCGGGGGGTTGATCTTCTCGGTGTGTTCCCGGATCAGACTGATCTGCGTGGTGGGGACGCCCTCGGCTTCCAGATAGTGTCCCAGCGCGCCCACGGCGCGCGTGCAAAAGGGTCAGACCGGAACGAGCAGGGCGGCGTCCACGCCATCCCCTTTTAAAAGGTCGGCCAGTGTTTTGGCCGAAGACGCCATCGAGGCCGGGTCCGCGGCCCCCATGAAAGAATAATGATAGGCGGCCACGCTTCCGATCACCCCTTCTTGGGCCAATTCCCGAAGCCGATCCAGTGGAAACGCCACGTTCCAGTCCTGCTGGAAGCCGGTTCGATCGAAGTTGGTCGAGACATGCGTCATCACCAGGTCTTTGGCTTCAACGTCTCCGGGAATCACGCGATAATCCCCGGTCATGGATTCGAAAGGGCGATCCCCCCTTCGGTGAAGGCCGGCGGTGGATATCAGGGCTACGCGCCGTTTGCTTAAATCCGGTCCTTCAGTCCATGGATGCGTTTGAAACGATGGGCAGGGCAAATCGGCCAGATGGGACCGCATGGGTTCAGGGAATTCGTCGAGTCGCGCCATTTCGATGCTCCTTTCGGCAACAGGTGAGACAGTCGGGCCCACGGAATAGCTACGGGCCGCTGATGAATGAGATCTACTATAACTTTACTATAAAATGTTATACAATGCTATACATTTTTCCCGTTCAGTCCGCCCAATTCGTTTCAATCAGAATCTTTGAATGCAGCGTTCGATGCACGGGATGCCTGATAATTTCCTGTTGACATCCGGCCGATCTATTTTTAAAGTATCCGCGTAGTCACTTAATCAAAGGGGATATTCGTGACCGATTCGGAAAAACAGGCCCGCATCTTCAAAGTGCTTTCCGTGGGTACGCGGGTCCGCATGATCCACTTGCTGAAGAAGCGTTCATTATGCGTCAAGGCCCTGGCCCGCGCCCTGGACATAACACCCGCGGCCGTGTCTCAACACCTCCGGATCCTCCGCGATGCGGAAGTCGTCACCGCGGACAAGCAAGGGTATTTCGTTCATTACCAGGTGAACAGAAAAACACTGGATGAATGGAATAAAATGGCCAAAAATCTTTTTGATATGGAATAGCGCGGAAAAACCGATCGGTTTCCGGATAGAAAGGACAGCCCATGTCGGAACGGTTCAAATTCGATCGATTGGAGTTCGCCGGGTCCCTGGGCGATTTAGGCACGCTTTTGCCCATCGCCATC
>JAABTM010000155.1 GCA_011389855.1 Desulfobacteraceae bacterium | reverse complement strand
GCCTGTTTTTAACCGTGAATCAATGGATGACCGGCGGCATTGCCGTAGCGGCGGCCGGCTGTTTTTTGTGGGGGATGATCAGCGTGTTGTTCTCGCCGTGCCACATGGCGTCGATTCCGTTGATCGTCGGCTATGTGGGCGGACAAAATCAAACCCTGGGGCCGCGTCAGGGGGCCAAATACGCCGTCGCCTTCACCATCGGTTTGTTTATCACCATCGCCCTGGTGGGCGTGGTTTGCGCGGCGCTGGGCCGGATGCTCGGGGAAATCGGCCCCTACTGGACCATCCTGGTGGGCGCCATCCTGATATGGGTGGCCCTGGACATGCTGGGGGTGTCGGCGTGTTCCATGTCCGGCGGGCTCATGGCGAAGTTCAAGCTCAAGGGCCTGTTCGGCGCGTTCGTCCTGGGACTGGCCTACGGGCTGCTCTCCGGATCCTGCACCTTCGGTTTCATCGCCCCCATCCTGGCCTTCATAACCATCCAGCAGGAGGTGGCCATCGGCATTTTCTACATCGTGTTGTTCGGCATCGGCCACTGCATCCCCATCGCCGTTGCCGGCAGCTCCACCGCGCTGGTGCAGCGGCTCATGGAAAGCCGCGATTTCCAACAGGCCGGCGTCTGGTTCCGGAAAGCGGCCGGCGTCGCCATCGGGCTGTTCGGCCTGTATTTTATCGCGACCCCCTTTGGAGGATAAAACAGCGTCCTGACGGCATATAACATTTAGGAGGCATCGGATGAATCAAGCAACGCTATCGATGGGGAACCGTTCCCCTTCGAAACCGCTCCGGCGGGCCCTGTGGCAGATCCCCGCCCTCGTGGCGCTGGCCGTTCTGCTGGCCGTCGGGGTCAACCACTGGCGCGCCGACGGCATCGCGCTTGTCGGCGACTGGTCGGAGGACGCCCGTTTCGCGGACGCTTCGGGCGGCAGCATGATCGTTTCCCTGGATCGGGTCCGGGAGCTGTTCGAACGGGACGCCCTCCTTTTCGTCGATGCCCGGCCGGCAAGCCAGTATGCCGACGGTCATATCCAGGGCGCCCTGAACATCCCCTGGCAGGAGGTGGACCGGTATTTCATGGAGGCGGCGGATCGCCTGGACGGCGCAGGCGCCGACGCCATCGTGACCTATTGCGACGGCGAAAGCTGCGATCTGAGCCACGAGCTGGCCCTGTTTTTAAAAGACATGGGGTTTGAAAACGTCCGGGTGCTGGTCAACGGCTGGACCGTCTGGAAACAAGCCGGGCTGCCCACGGTAGAAGGATAAAGCGATCATGAGAAATTTGGAAATCTCCCGGTCCAAGGCGGCTTATCATGCCGCCCGGCTGTTTATGGGCGGCGTGTTCCTGTACGCCAGCTTCGACAAAATCCTGCACCCCGCCGCTTTCGCCGAAGCCGTGTACAACTACCAGATTCTTCCCGACGCCGCCGTCAACCTGGCGGCCCTGACGCTGCCCTGGCTGGAATTACTGCTGGGGATCTGCCTGATCGCCGGGGTCTGGCTGCCCGGCGCGACGGCGATCTCCACCGGCCTGTTGCTGGTTTTCATCGCCGCGCTGGCTTACAATAAAATGCGCGGATTGGACATTCACTGCGGCTGTTTTTCCACCGAGACCACCGAAGGCCCGGCCGGTCACTGGACGGTGCTGCGGGATGTGGCGTTTTTGGCCGTCTCGGCGTATTTGACCCTGTATGTTTTTTTTCGCCAAAAAGCTATATAAAATAAGGAGGGTATCTGAAATGGAACAAAAAAAAGCTGAAGGCATCAGTTTTTTTGAGAAGAACCTGACCGTATGGGTCATTCTGTGCATGGTTGCCGGGGTCCTCATAGGGAAATTCCTCCCCGCCGTTCCGGCGGCCCTGGCCAAATTCGAATATGCGCAAGTTTCCATCCCCATTGCGGTGCTGATCTGGCTGATGATCTATCCCATGATGATGAAGGTCGATTTTGCCAGCATTAAGGACATCGGCAAAAATCCAAAGGGTCTTTACATCACCTGGATAGTCAACTGGCTGATCAAACCGTTTACTATGTTCGGCATCGCCGCGTTTTTTTTCCATGTGGTCTTTAAGGCGCTGATTCCGCCCGACCTGGCCAGGGATTATCTGGCCGGCGCCGTTCTTCTGGGGGCCGCGCCCTGCACGGCCATGGTTTTTGTCTGGAGCCATTTGACCCGGGGAAATCCCGCGTACACCGTTGTGCAGGTGGCCACCAACGACATAATCATTCTCATTGCCTTTACGCCGATCGTGGCGCTGCTGCTGGGCATCGGCGGCATAACCATTCCATGGAACACACTGCTTTTATCGGTCTTTCTTTTTGTGGTGATTCCGCTGGCCGGCGGCATGTTGACGCGCAACCTGGTGATCAAAAACAAAGGCGAGGACTATTTCAACCAGTCCTTTATCCCCAAATTCAACAACGTCACCATCGGTGGATTGTTATTGACCCTTGTCCTGATTTTTTCCTTTCAGGGCGACGTGATTCTAAAGAATCCCCTGCATATCGTTCTGATCGCCGTGCCCTTGATCATTCAAACGTCTCTTATTTTCTTTATCGCCTATCTGGCCTGTAAAAAATTCAAATTGCCCCATAATATCGCCGCGCCGGCCGGCATGATCGGGGCTTCGAACTTTTTCGAACTGGCGGTCGCCGTCGCCATCACCTTGTTCGGCCCCGCTTCGCCGGCTGTTTTGGCCACCATTGTCGGCGTATTGGTAGAGGTTCCGGTCATGCTTTTCCTGGTCAAAATCGCCAACCGGACAGCGTCCTGGTTTCCCGCGGAACCCAACGTTAAGAGCATGTGAAATATGACAATCGCTTTCGAGACGACAATGCGAAGCGTTGTGGACGCCTGCGCCGACTGCGACGTCTGCCGGTTTTTAATGGACGAAAGCTGCCTGTTTTTCCCCGAGCTGTATCGTCTTTACGACCAGGAAAAAGACACCGGCGTTCCCATTGGGGAGAATGCGCTGAGCCGCCTGTCGGATATGTGCACCCTCTGCGGGTTGTGCCCGTGCCCCGATATCCGCATGAAGGTGATCCAGGCCAAGACCGAGCGGGCGCGGGCCCGGGGCATGCCGCTGTCGATCAAACTGCTGGCCGACGTCCAGCGGTTCGGGCAAATCGGGGCCCGGGCGCCCAAAATGTTAAAAAGCGCCCTTTCGTCCCCCCCGCTTTGCGGCATGGCCGGAAAGGCGGCCGGCGTTCACCCGGAACGCAGCCTGCCGCGATTGCCCGACGAGAGTTTTTTTGCCTGGGCCCGCCGAAGGGGGCTGGATCGTCCGCCGGACCGGACGCCCAGGGTCGCTTATTTTGCCGGCTGCACCGCCGGTTACCTCTTCCCGGAGGTGGCCCGGGCCGCGGTGGCCGTCCTGGAGCGAAACGGCGTTTCGGTTTTCGTGCCGCCGCAGCAGTGCTGCGGGATGCCGACATTGCTGGAGGGCGACGACCAAACCACGTTGCAGAGGGCGGAAACCAATCTCAACACCCTGCTGGCGGCGGCGCGGGAGGGGTTCGACATCGTCTGTTCCTGCCCCACCTGCGGTTTTTTGATGACGTCGCTGCTCCGGGAAAGGGCCGTTTATTCGGCGGCCTGCCAACGTCTGCTCGGCGCCGGGGCGGACGAAATCAAAGTCCCGGAGGCCGAGCGCGGGGGCAAGGGCGCCGCTTGCCTGAAAAAATCCATGTATGAGAACATTCTGAAAGATGATGGCTATTTTTCGAGCTTCGACCCGCTGCAAAGAATCGCCCTGTCCGAAACCATGCTGGATATGGGCGCGTATCTGGATGGGTTGCGGCAGGACGGCGCGCTGAACGCCGGCCCGGGCGAACTGAGCGGCCGCGTGGCGTATTACGCGCCCTGCCACCAGCGGGAACAAGGGATCGGCGCCCCATACCTGGAACTGTTGTCCCGGATCCCCGGTCTGACGGTGGAACCGGTCGGGGGCGCGATGGACTGTTGCGGCATGGGAGGAAGTCTCGGATTTAAAAAGGACTTCCATGACGCCTCCGTCCGGCTCGCCAAGCCGCTCGTCCGCAAAATCCAGGCCGTCGCCCCGGATGCGGTGGTCACCGACTGCCTGAGCTGCCGGCTGCAATTTCAACATCTGCTGCCTTACCCGGTGCGCCATCCGTTGGAAATCCTGGCGCGCGCATACCGGGCCGGTGATCCGGAAATATAATGGTTTTGGAGGACAACATGAACCCGGCGCATCGGCGTCGGCGTGATCATGTATTGGCCCCGCCATTGACGGCTGCGGAAAAAGGCGATATTCGATCCGTGGCCCTGTCCACTTCGCCGCAAATCCAGCTCGATATCGGCGACGGTATAATCGAAACAGTAACAAATCAGGTCTTTCATTGAGATTTTTCCTTTCGATCCATGATCCCGTTAATCACTATCATGTTTGAAATTCGTTCCACAATAAGGACCTCCTCATGAAGCGCATTTTCATCCGAATCCTCGCGATCCTCGTCATCGTCGCCATTGTAGTCGGGCTGGCGATGGCCCTGCGCAAGGCCAAGAAGCAGATGGCGGCGGCCCCGGTCTGGACGCCCCGCCCCGCGCCCGTGGAAACCGCCGCGGTCGCCGAAGGCGAACTGGCCCGCACCTTCCGGTATCTGGCCCGGCTGGAGGCCGCGGCGTCGGCGGAAATCGCCCCCCAGATCAGCGCCCGCATCGTCTCCCTGGAAGCCAATGAGGGAAGCGCCGTCGAAGCGGGCGATCTTCTGGCGCGTCTGGACGACCGGGACATCCAGGCGCAAATCGAAGCCGTCGAAGCCAATATCCAGGCCGTAAAAGCCCGGCTTGCCGGGGCCAAAGCCGGCGCCGCGGCGGCCCGGAGCAACCTGGCCTACATGAAACGGGAATACGACCGCGATAAAAGCCTGTTCGAGAAAAACGCCATCAGCGCCTCGGCCATGGAAGCCGGCCGGAACCGGCTGGACGAAGCCCGCTCCCAAACCACCCAGGCCGAGGAAGCGATCCGGAGCGCCGAACAGGAAATCGCCGCCCTTCAGGCCCAGCTTTCGGAGGCCCGGACCCGCCTCAGCTACACCGAAATCCGGGCCGATTATTCCGGCGCCATCCGAAAACGGTACGCCGACGCCGGCGACATGGCCATGCCGGGAAAGCCCATTTACGAGATGATGGATGTTTCTTCCTACCGGCTCGCCTTTGATCTGGTCCAGGACGACCTGGCGCATGTCCGCCCCGGTCAGCCGGTTCGGATCCACTGGCCCGTCCCGACGTCCGAAGACGCGCGGGAGGCCGCCGTGACCCGGATTTTCCCCTCCCTGGAATCGGACCAGACCGTGCGGGCGGAAATCGATCTCGCCTGCCGGTGCCCCGAACGGATGAAGGTGGGCAGCCTGATCCCGCTGGAGGTGGTGACGGCGGAAGGCCGGGGCCTGATCGTCCCCGGAACCGCCCTGGCGCCGACGTCGGAGGGCGGGCATATCGTCTACGCCGTCCGGGACGGCCGCCTGAAGGCGGTGCCGGTTCGAATCGCCCTGCGCCACGAGGATCGGGTCCTGGTCGAAGGCGAACTGGCGCCGGGCGAGTCCGTGGCCGTGGGCGAATACCTGCAATGGGTGCGGATGCACGACGGCATGGCGGTCTCCTCATGAAGCCCCACCGCTTCGCCCTCGACAATCCCTGGCTCATGCTGGTCTGCGCCCTCCTGGTGACCGCCATGGGCGCCCGGGCCTTTATCACCCTGCCGGTGGAGTATTTCCCCGACACCAACCCTCCCCAGGTGTCGGTGGTCACGGTGGAGCCGGGCGCCGCGGCGGCCGACGTGGGCCGGCGCATCACCGAGGTTATCGAAAAAGAAATCGCCAGCGTGTCGGGCCTGAAAAAGGTCTCCTCCACCTCCCGGGACGCGGTTTCAGCGGTCACCGCCGAATTTTTCTATGAAAAACCCATCGGCGAGGCGGTGGTGGACGTGCAAAACGCCATCTCCCGCATCCGGGCCGACCTGCCCGGCGACATTATGGAGCCCCGCATCTACCGGATCACCGACGCCATCCGGCCCGTCCTCACCCTGGCCCTTTCCCCCGCGCCCGAAAGCCCCCTAAACCTCGCCCAGGTCCGCCTGCTGGCCGACAACGACATCAAGGATTTTCTGCTGGGCCTGCCCAACGTGGCGGACGTGGATTCCTTCGGCGGCAACCGCCTCCAGATCGACGTGCGGCTCGACAAGGACCGGCTGCGGGCCAACGACCTGAGCCCCGAAGCCGTCGTCTCGGCCATTCGAAACCAAAACATCACGGCGCCCGCCGGGCGGATCGAAACCCCTGACGGGGAGTTTCTGGTCAAAACCCTGGGGGAGTTCAAGACCCTGAACGATCTGGAGAACCTGGTGGTGAGCCAAAAGGGGGACGCCTACATCCGCCTTTCGGATGTGGGGTCCGCGGCGCTGGACGTTCGTGAGCCGCGCAGCCTCTACCACGGCAACGGCCGGGCCGCCATCGCGCTCAATGTGCTCCGGGCCGACGGCGGCGACGCCATGGCGGCCATCTCCGACGTCAAAGAGGCCCTGCCCCGGATGCGGGCCATGTGGCCGGCCATCCATTTCGGGATCACCGACGACCAGGCCCCGCTCATCGACCGCAACACCACGGGCATGCGCCAGTCCCTGTTCGTGGCCATCGGCCTGACCGTGCTGATCATCTTCGTCTTTCTGGCCGACCTCCGGGCCTCCTTCATCGCGCTCATCAGCATTCCCCTTTCCTTTCTGTTCGGGCTGGCGGCCCTGAGGTTCACCGGCTACACCCTCAACATCGTCACCCTGTCGGGGCTGATCATCGCCACCGGCATGGTGGTGGACGCCACGGTGGTGGTTCTGGAAAACATCTACCGGCATTTCGGCCTCTCCGAGGCCGGAGACGCCGGGGAACGGGTGGAAGGGGCCGTGGGCGAGATCCTGACGGCCATCGTCGCCGGGATGCTCACCACCGTGGCCATGTTGATCCCCATCATGTTCGCCGGCGGATACGTGGAAAAGGTGCTCCGTCAGTTCACCCTCACCCTGTCCCTGGCCCTGCTCGGCTCGCTGCTGTCGGCCGTCTTCATCGTGCCTCTCATCGCCCGAGGCATGATCCGGCCGGACCGGAAGCCCAACCGGGTGGAACGGCTGGTCCGGCCGTTTCACCGGCTGGTGGACGCCCTGGCCGCCTTCTACGTCCGGCTGCTCCACATCGCCCTGAAACAGCGCCTGATCGCCCTGATCCTGGTCGTGGCCGCCCTGGTTCTCACGGTCCGGCTCGTCGTCCCGGTGATCGGCCGGGAGTTGATGCCGCCCATGGACACCGGCATCGCCAAGGTGCGGTTCGAAATGCCCCCGGCCACGACCATCGAGGAGATGGAGAGGCGGCTTTCCGCCGTGGAGTCAGTCATCCGGGATACGCCTTCGGTTCGCATGATCTCGTCCGTCGTCGGGTCCGAACCGGGGGAGATTTCCTTCGGCGGCGGCGGCCAAACGGGCCAGACGGCCCTGATTACCGTCACCCTCGACACCCGGGACGAACGGGAAGAGAGCATCTGGGCCATCGGAGACCGCTGGCGGGCCGGGCTGAACGAAATGCCGGGGTTTCGCTCCGTTCAGGTGTACGAATTCGGGGCCACGCCAATGGCCACCTCCCGGGCCCCCATCGACATCGTGCTCCACGGCCGGGACGGCCGGGTGCTTCAGGAGCTGGCCGGCGAGGTCGAAGAACGGCTCGCGGGCGTCTCCGGCCTGGTGGACCTGACCCGCACCTGGCAGCCGGACAAGCCGGAGCTGAATATTGTCGTGGACCCCTGGGCGGCCCGGCGCTACGGCGCGACTCCGGCGGAAGTGGCCGGGCAAATGCAGGCGGCCGTGGACGGCGTTCAGGCGTCCGGCTTTCGCCTGAAAGGGTTTCTGGACATCCCCATCCGGGTTTCCCTGGCTGAAAAATGGGTGGCCGGCCCGTCGCGGCTGGCCGACATCGACATCGACACGCCCGGCGGAAAAATCCCCCTGCGGGCCATGGCCGAAGTTTCCGAAAGCCGGGGACAGACGGTCATCACCCGGGAGAACCTGCGAAACACCCTGGACCTGACCGGATACAACCGGACCCGGCGGATTTCCCAGGTTTTGGAGGATATCCGGACCCGGCTGGCCGACATGGCCTGGCCCGGGGGCTACGGCATGTTCCTGAGCGGCACGGCCGCGGAGATGAAGGAGAGCATGTCCCGGGTCATGAAGGCGGTGGGGATCGGGCTGGTCTTCCTGGTGGTCCTGCTGGTGGGGATATTCCGCTCGTTTCTGCTGCCCCTCCCCATCCTGACGGCCATCCCCCTGGCGATCATGGGATCTTTGTGGGGCCTGCTGCTCTACGGGAAACCCATGTGCATGCCGGCCATGATGGGGATTTTGCTCCTGGCCGGCATCATCATCAACAATTCCATCTTTCTCATCGACTTCATCCAGCAGGCCCGGGCCGACGGCATGGACCGCGAGGAGGCCCTGGAACAGTCGGTGCGGCTGCGACTGCGCCCTGTGCTGATGACCACCGTCTCCACCTTCGCGGGCATGCTGCCCATCATCTACGAAACCGCCGTCGGCCTGGAGCGGATGTCGCCCCTGGGCACGGCCGCCGGCTTCGGCCTCATCGTCGGCACCGTCATGACCCTGGTCATCACGCCGGTGGTCTATTCCCTGCTGGACGATCTGGCGGGGTTTTTTCGCCGGGTTTCGCCGTAGGGGCGATCCTTGTGATCGCCCTTTTTGGCCGGGATTTTGATCAAGACCAACAACCTAAGGAGGCAAACATATCATGGAAAAAACGATATCGGGCGTCATGATCGAGTGTGTCAGGGGCGATATCGCCTCGCAAACGGGAATTACGGCTGTTGTTAACGCCGCGAACGCGCGGCTTATGATGGGTGGAGGCGTGGCGGGCGCGATTCACCGCGCAGCGGGGCCCGGGCTTGAGGAGGAATGTCGTCCATTAGCGCCCATTGAACCGGGAGAGGCGGTGATTACGAGCGGACACAATCTGCCTAACCAGTATGTCATTCACTGCCTGGGGCCTGTTTACGGCGTGGATAAACCGGAAGATGAGCTTCTTGCGAACTGTTATCGCAACTCCTTACGGCTCGGCGAAGAGCATGAGATAGAATCGATAGCGTTTCCGGCGATCTCCACCGGCGCGTTCGGGTATCCCGTGCAAGAGGCGGCAGAGGCGGCATTTCGAACCATCATGGAGATCGTTCCGAACCTGAAATCCATCAAAAGGATCCGTTTCGTGCTTCAGAGCGGCAGGGACTTGGAAATTCACGAAAAAGTCCTCAGCATGAAAAGCTGAAAGAATCGAATCGAGTGGATCTGGGTTCCGGCGCGGGATTCGACGCTTTTCTGGCGGCAAAACAGGTCGGCCCAGAAGGCCGGGTGATCGGCGTGGACATGACCCCCGAAATGGTCGAAAAAGCAACGGCCAACGCCGACAAGCTGGCGGCCTCCAATGTCGAATTCCGGCTGTCGGAGATCGAACGCCTGCCGATTCCGGACAATCGGGCGGACCTGGTGATTTCCAACTGCGTCATCAACCTTTCTTCGTCCAAGGCAGCGGTCTTCAAAGAAATCTTCAGGGTGCTCAAGCCCGGTGGAAGAATCAGCATTTCAGACGTGTTGCGGTCCGGCGAAATACCGGAAGCGCTGAAAAACGATCCGGCGGCCTACACCGGCTGAGTCTCGGGCGCCATTTCACCCGATGAGGTGAAACAGATTCTCGGCGACCTGGGATTCCAGGATGTTTCAATCACGCCCAAGCTTCAAAGCGACGAGATCATCCAGAGCTGGAATATCGGCAAAGGGACGGAGAAAATCGTCTTTTCCGCCTATATCAGGGCGGTCAAACCGTTTCTCCCCGGTTCCCGCGCCGCCGCTTAGAAATCCAACGGATACCGCATTTTTGGGCCCCGGGCGGCGTTCCCGCCGTTTTTGCCCGGAGCCCGAAAATCCGCGGTTTCCGGACGGGCGCTTAATGCCGGGCCCGGTTCCGCCAGAAATCGAACGACCGCCCCGGCACGAAGATATCGATGCCCACCGACACCGTATCCAGCGGGTTTTTGACGATATGGGGTTCGTCGCCGGGAATGAAGACGGCGTCCCCCTCTCCCAGGGTCTGTTCATCGCCGTCGGCGACGATGGTCAGACTCCCTTTGAGCACCACCAGCACCTGGTCGTTGGGGTGATCGTGCAGCGGCGACGCGTGCCGCGGCGGTTTGACGAAATGCTCGATGGAGATGGCCTCTTCGTTGCACAGACTGACGCGCTTCCAGTCCTTTTCGGGTTCGTAAGTTTCGGCCTCGCTAAATCGGACAACTTTCATGCGTTGCGTCTCCTTTCCAGGATGAGCGGTTAACATTGTGGACCTGATATCATGAACGCGCCGGAAATGGCAACCCTATCCATGCCCGCAAGATGGACCGCTGTATTTTTCGCCTGGTTCTTTCAGGACCGTTGGCCCAATGGTGTGACGCCGACAGGGCCGGGGATTGGCGAAATTCGGTGAGAAAATTTCGGTTTGACCTCGGGCATGGCTTAGTATACAGTCCCAAGCCGCGTTTGATATAATTGACTGCGTTGTATTTCGAGAAGTTATGCAAGATTGAAGTGCTATGAAAACCCTCCGAGGAGTAGATATGCAAAATACAGATCAGGGCAAGTTTAATATGCTGAAATCGATATTGGATGAGACGGTTTCGTTGGCGAACGACAAAAAGGAGGACTACATCCCGCCATACGGCGACGTAACAAAACTCAACACTCGCCGATTGATTATGGATTCCGTAGGGAGAGAAACGCTGAAAGAAATTTCAGAACACGCGGTTTACCTTCTCGACACATCCGTCGCGATTTACGAGGCCAACGGGGATTATGCATTCGGGATGTTTTCATCCGGCTGGTGCAAAACGATGGATGCGGCTTCCCGTGAATTGTGCGACACGGATGATAATCGGGAAGCTTTATCCTGCGGTAAATGGTTGTGTCATGAAAACTGCTGGAACGATTCCGCTAAAAAGGCGATCGAAACGGAGAGAAGCACGGATATCGAGTGCGTAGGGGGGCTCCATTTATATGCCGAGCCGATCTTCGCCGGTCAAAAGGTCATTGGTACGATTAATGTCGGCTACGGCGATCCGCCCAAAGATCCCGACAGACTGGCGGCTTTGGCGGAGTCATTCGGCCTCCATCCGGAAAAGCTGAAACAGATCGGAGACAACTACAAATCACGCCCCGAGTTTATCGTCCATATCTCTAAAAAGCTATTGGGCGTTTTTGCAAAACTGATCGGCGAGATCGTTGAAAAAGAACAGACCAAGCAAATGCTGAGCACGGTGATGAAAAGAAACCAGGCGTTGCTGGATCACTCGCCGGTGTGCCATAAAATCGTGGATCTCGATTTCAATCTGCGATACATGAGCGCCAATGGATTTAGAATGCTGAAGCTTGACGACAATTCGCAGGTTTATGGAAACCCTTATCCGTTTTCGTTTTTTCCACCAACATTTCGCAATGAAATGACGCGGAACCTGAAAAAAGTCAAAGAAACCGGCGATACGATCATTATGGAGGCATTGACCAATGATATCGAAGGAAATGAGGTATGGCTCGATTCGGTGCTCATCCCGATTTTTGACGACAACGGAGACATCGAATACCTGACGGTCGTATCCGCCGACACGACCCGGCGCAAATCGGATGAGGAGGAAAGAAACCGTCTTGAGAGCCAGCTTCGCCAGGCTCAAAAGATGGAAGCCGTCGGGAGGCTGGCCGGCG
>JAABTM010000446.1 GCA_011389855.1 Desulfobacteraceae bacterium | reverse complement strand
AGGAATCTTGCCAGCACTTTATAACAATCTGTTTTTGACCCTTCTTTACGGAGCGTTAATTCGTCATTGAACCATACATAAATAATGCATTTGTGCGGAGGTGTATTGTTTTTTATAAGAAATTCTGAATGATATCTGAAAAACATCCTATATCTTGGCGGCATTCTTTTTTTTACTCTTTTCCAGTGTTTATATTTCACCCCAAGTGTTTTTCCCAATCTGAAATCTTTATGAGTAGGATCGGCAGGTACATCTTTTAAAATAGCGTTATTTAAAGATTTTAGCAGCTTAGCTTTAGGATGTTGCTTATATGTTTCCGGTTCTTTTCTTTTTAACTCCTCCACTTCATGAATAAGTTTATAATAAAGAAGGCGAAAAAACTTGAATACATAAATATCCCAATTGTTAATCCTCATAAAGTTCCACCCCCTCAACCAAACTTTCTGCAAGAGCAACCATTTCAGGATCGATTTTTTCAATTTCGTCGGGGCAACTTGCAATCCGCGCGTCTAAGCATTCAAACATTTTTTCCAGATTATCGCTGTTATCCTCAGAAAAAGGCATGGGGTGATCTTCGTTTTTTACCTTTTTCCAGCTCTTCAAATGACTATCAAGCTCTTCCTCGTAATCCAAATAATAACAGCATGAAATCAATACATCTAATATCAAAATAAGATCATATACATCTTCACCGCACAACCCATAAGCCACATGAGCCCGGTCGTATGCGTCACTAAAAAGGTCAGAGTTTAGCAAAGATATCGCATATAAACCGTTCGTATCGAAATCACTACGCAAACTTATCGCATTCTTGTGGTGCTTATGCATATTCTCTTCATCATTCTCAACACATGCGACCATACCAAGCAGAAGATAAGCCTCAACCGGTTCATCATGCGCAATTTTTATTGCTTCTTTTTTGATTTTTGTTAATTGAAACTCATTAGGCTCGATATTGCCTTTTATCATATTGTTCAGAGTAGTTGTAAAATCCCCATATTTCGTTTTTGCCTGCATTAAAGAAGCCATTAATGACTCGCTTTCTTATAGCAAGTGTAAGTTACTGATTTGTATTTTTGCTTATCAAAACCAAGGCAATGCGATCAGTTGTTCAAGGAGACCGCTTACCATGGATATTATAGAACTTCAACACAAAAGGCACTCTCCCTACAGACACATTAAACCACATTTTAAGTTTTCATCCATAGAAGTTTCCTATAAACCCTCAGATCGTAAGCAAATACAAAGCTTAGCAACCATTATAGATCGTCACTCATTCAACGCCCATTTGCGACGATTTTCCCGCCTCAACCTTGCCACCATAGTTCAACATGTTAACTTCTGCGGTTTCCCCGCTCGGAATGTAATCCGCGTACCGATCCACGGTCATTTTGATGGAGTGATGCACAGCTTGTTCCATGACGTAGTTCAGCTTTGCCCCGGCAAGATATCAACAAGCTGATGTAGGTATGGCGGATGTCATGCAAGCGGATTTTCCAAAGCCCGGCTTTTGCCGGAATCCGGTTGAAGATGTAGCTTCAACTCACCCCGAAACAGCCCCTCCACAGCGCCAACGCCAAAACAATCCCCGCCAGCACCAGCACGACGATCAGTTGCTCCCTGCCGAACCGCGGCATCTCAGTTTACAGCTCGGCCCTTGAGGGCGTCATCATCATCGTTCTTCTATCGTCTTTCTTCTTCCGACAGTCCATTCAAGTAGTCCATCAGCCGCACCTGACCTTGCGCGGTTATCTCGATCCTTCGCCAGGTCTCATCCCCCGCATCCCCTGAAATGCGGACTTCGATGCGGTCGGCGATAAGCCCGTCGGGAAGGCGGTCGGGCCATTCGATAGCGGCGACGCCGTCGCCGCGGAGGGCGTCGTCGAGGCCGATATCGGCTGTGTCGTCCACGCCGTCCAGGCGGTAGAGGTCGATGTGGTAGAGGGGGAAACGGCCGGGGTATTCGTTGATCAGGGTGTAGGAGGGGCTGGTGATGTAGAATTCCGGCGGCACCTCCAGACCTTCGGCCAGTCCCTGCACGAGACAGGTCTTGCCGCTTCCCAGGTCGCCGGTCAGGGCGACGACCGCCGGGGAATCGATGCGCCGGCCCATGGCCGCCCCCAGGGCGCGGGTCGCTTCGGGGGATCGGGTGATCAGCCCAACACGGGTCGCCACGGATGGGCCTCCGGTGCGTCCGCCGACGTCATGCGGCCGATCTCTCCCGGCAGGGCCGCCATGAGGTCGGACGCCAGATATCCGTAGGGCCCCATGGTCCCGGCCATCCGGTCCGCGGCGGCGCCGTGGAGATAGACGCCGGCCCGGGCCGCGGCGTCCGGCGGACATCCCTGGGTCGCCAGCCCCGCGATGATGCCGGTCAGGACGTCCCCCATGCCGCCCGAGGCCATGCCGGGATTGCCCGTGGGGTTTACGTGGACCCGGCCGTCGGGATGGGCGATTACGGTCCCGGCGCCCTTGAGCACCAGGTGGGCCTGCCATTCCACGGCGAACCGACGGGCGACGCCGACCCGGTCCCTCTGGATTTCAGAGGTGGAAAGGTTGGTGAGCCGGGCCATCTCACCGGGATGCGGGGTGAGGATCACCGCCGGTTTTTTCTGCTTCAGGATGTCGGTATGGCCCACCAGGTGATTGAGACCGTCCGCGTCGATGACCATGGGTTTCCTGCGCTCGGCGATGAGCCGCCGCACCAGGGCGCCGGTCTGGGCGGCGGCCCCCAGCCCCGGTCCGAGGGCCACGCACTGCTTGTCGGCGAAGAGGTCGAAGATGGTCTTGAAGACGTTTTCGTCGAGAATCCCGGCCCCGGTTTCGGGGAGGGGATAGGTCATGGCCTCCAGCACATGGCCCTCCATAATGGCGTTGAGGCTTTTGGGGACGCAGAGGGTGACGAGCCCGGCGCCGATCCGGAGGGCGGACATGGCCGCCATGGCCGCGGCCCCGGATTTGCCCGGCGATCCGGCCACCACCATCAGGTGGCCGGTGGTCCCCTTGTGGGCTTCCGGAGCCCGTTTTCCGAGGATCCGGCGCACCGCCGACGGCGTCACGATCTCCTGCCGGGGGCCGATCTCCCCCGCGATGTGGGGCGGGATGCCGATGTCGATCACCCTCAGGTCGCCCGTCAGCTCGGCCCCCGGGTACGCCAGGTGACCGATTTTGGGATAGGCGAAGGTGGCGGTGGCGGCGGCCCGGATGCAGACGCCCAGGGGTTGTCCGGTGTCTGAATGGAGACCCGAGGGGATGTCCACGGCGAAGATCGGCTTGCCCGATTCGTTCATGTACTCGATAACCGAACGGAAATGCCCCCGGACCTCTGAACCGAGTCCGGTGCCCAGAATGGCGTCGATCCACATATCCTGATGGGCCAGTTCAGTCCGCCGCGCGTTAAAGACCGCCTCGTCGGGGAGAGATCGGAAGAG
>JAABTM010000445.1 GCA_011389855.1 Desulfobacteraceae bacterium | reverse complement strand
CATTGAAGGCTTCAAACAGGATTTCTGCTTCGCCGTCCGGGAGGGCGACCGCGACACCCTGGCCCTGCTCAACGAGGGGCTGGCCATCGTTGTGGCCGACGGAACCTATCGCCATCTCCACGCTAAATGGTTCGCCGCCATGCAGTTGCCTTCGGACCGGCCCATTGTGGTCGGCGGCGACCGGAACTTCCCGCCTTATGAGTTTATCGACGAAAACGGTCGTCCCGCCGGCTACAACGTGGACCTGACCCGCGCCATCGCCCGGGAGATGGGCCTGAACGTCGAAATCCGGCTGGGTCTGTGGCCGGAACGGGTGGAGGCCCTGAAGGCCGGAAAAATCGATGTGATGCAGGGCATGTTCTATTCGCCCGGCCGGAATCTGCATTTTGATTTCACCCCGGCGCACACCGTCAGCCACTACGTGGCGGTGGTGCGAAAAGGCGAAGGCCCCGCGCCGGAGACCGTCAGAGCGCTGGAAGGGAAACGCATCGTGGTTGCAAGCGGCGACATCATGCATGATTTCATTCTGGAGCATGGGCTGGAAAATCAGACAACCGCGGTGGACGACCCGGAAGAAGCGCTGCGCGGACTGGCCGGGGGCGAACACGACTGCGATCTGGCGCCTCGGGTCACGGCCCTTTTCCTGATGGAAAAACACGGCTGGTCCCACCTGGTTTTGGCCAAAAAGCCGCTCCTGGCGCCGGAATACTGCTATGCCGCGGCCAAGGGGCAAATGGCGCTGCTGGCCCAATTCAGCGAAGGGCTGAAAACATTGAAAAACAGCGGCGAATACCGAAGGATTCATGACAAGTGGCTCGGCGTCTATCAGGAAACGCCCGCCTCTTTGGTTACGGCGTTGCGTTACTCCGCCCTGGTGATCGTCCCGCTGCTGGTGATTCTTTTTGTCGCCTTTGCATGGACCTGGGCGCTTCGGCGGCAGGTGGCGGAAAAAACCAGGGTGCTGCGGGCAAGCGAGGAATACCAGCGCGCCATGATCGCCTGCTCGCCCGTGGCGCTTTACACCATCGACCTGGATGGAAACGTGCTGAGCTGGAACCGCTCGGCGGAAAGAATCTTCGGCTGGCGGGCCGAAGACATCATTGGCAACCCGCTGCCCATTGTCCCGGACGACAAGCGCGATGAATTCGATGCGTTACGCAAGCAAGTTCTGGCGGACGGAGGTTTTTCTGGAAAGGAACTGATGCGGCTGAAAAGGGACGGCGCATTGTTTCCCGTCAGTCTCTCTGTCGCGCCGGTCCGAAACGACCATGGGGAGGTCATCGGTATTTTGGGCGCGGCCGAGGACATTACCAAGCGAAAAAATGCCGAAGCCGAACATGAAAAACTCCACGCCCAGTTGCGCCAGGCCCAAAAGATGGAGTCCGTCGGCCGGTTGGCCGGCGGCGTGGCCCACGACTACAACAACATGCTCAGCCTGATCATCGGCTATGCGGAGCTTGCCCTGGACAAGACGGGGCCGGACGATTCCCTGCGGGAGGATTTGAACGAAATCCTCGGCGCGGCCATGCGTTCGGCCGACATCACCCGGCAGCTTCTGGCTTTCGCACGCAAACAAACCATCAGCCCGAAAGTGGTCGACCTGAACGAAACCGTGGAAGGGATGCTAAAGATGCTGCGCCGGCTCATCGGCGAGGACATCGACCTCTCCTGGCGGCCCGGCCCCGGCCGGCTGCCGGTCTTCATGGACCCGTCCCAGCTCGACCAGCTTCTGGCCAACCTGTGCGTCAACGCCCGGGACGCCATCGGCGGGGTGGGCAAGCTCACCATCGAAACCGGCCGCATCCGCTTCGACGCGGAATACTGCGCCGATCATGCCGGATTTATTCCCGGCGATTTCGTCATGCTGGCCGTAAGCGACGACGGCCGCGGCATGGACAAGGACACGCTCGACAATATTTTCGAGCCGTTTTTCACCACCAAAGGCGTGGGCGAAGGCACCGGACTGGGGCTGTCCATGGTGTACGGCATCGTCAAGCAAAACAACGGGTTCATCAATGTGTACAGCGAGCCAAAAAAGGGCGCGACCTTCAAAATCTATCTGCCGCCCCATGCAGAGGAAGAAGGTTCGGCGAAAGCCCCGGAAACGGCTGAAATCCCCGCCGGCCGGGGAGAAACCGTGCTGATCGTGGAAGACGAGACATCTATTTTGGAACTGGTCCAAATGGTCCTGGAGCACCTGGGCTACCATGCCCTGACCGCGGCCACCCCCGGCAAGGCCATGGCCCTGGCGGAAGAACACGCCGGCGCCATCGACTTGCTGATCACCGACGTGGTCATGCCGGAGATGAACGGCCGCGAGCTGGCGGAAACCTTTCAGACCCGGTATCCGGGTCTCAAGGTTTTGTTCATGTCCGGCTATACAGCCAACGTCATCGCCCACCGGGGCGTTTTGGATGAAGGGGTGCATTTCATCCAAAAACCGGCTTCCAAACGGGAGCTGGCAATAAAGGTGCGGGAAGCGTTGGAAAGCTGATTTAATGTGCAAGGAGAGCCGAAAATGTGGGATCACCTGAGTTTCTTAATCAAACGTCTCCGCGAGCGGCTATGGGTCAAGCCGCTCATCGTGTGTGCGCTGTCCGTTGGCGCGGTTTTTCTTGCCAATCTCACGGACATGACCGAACTCGGCCGTTTCCTGCCGGAGATCATGAAGGAATCGACTGAAACTTTGCTCAAGATCATGGCGTCGAGCATGTTGATGATGGCCACGTTCGCCGTGGCCTCGATGGTGGCCGCTTATTCGTCGGCAAGCAGGTCCGCGACGCCCCGCTCTTTTCCGCTGATCATCGCCGATGACGTTTCGCAGAATGCGCTCTCGGCGTTCATCGGCGCGTTTATCTACAGCGTGGTCGCGCTCGTTGCGCTGATGAACGGGTTTTATGGTGGAAGGGCCAGTCTGTTTATCCTGTTCTCCCTGACAATCGTTGTGCTCGCAATCATCGTTATCACCTTCATCCGGTGGGTGGATAACATCGCCCGGCTCGGCCGGCTGGGACATACGATCGACAAGTTGGAGGCGGCAACCGCGGAGGCGATTCGGGAGCGGCAGTCGGCGCCGCGCCTTGGGGGCGTCGCGGCGATCAGTCCCCCGGATGGGAGCCGGGCGGTCTTCGGAAAAGCCATCGGTTACATACAGCGTGTTGATACCGCAGCGTTGCAAACGCGGGCCGTGGAGTCGAAACTGAGAATTGTCGTGGCGGCGTTGCCCGGCGTCTTTTGTATGCCAAACCGCCCTGTCGCGTGGGTCATCGGTGAGGCGTCAGGCAGTGTGTCCGACGAGGACGCAGAAGAGATCGCCGCCACGTTCGTGATTGGCGGATCGAGGGTCTTTGATCAGGATCCGCGGTTTGGATTGCTGGTCCTTTCGGAGACCGCCAGCCGCGCGCTTTCGCCCGCGGTAAATGATCCGGGGACCGCTA
>JAABTM010000444.1 GCA_011389855.1 Desulfobacteraceae bacterium | reverse complement strand
CTCTTCCGATCTGACGATGTCGACCTGTTTGGAGACGGTGGCAGGAATGTCCTTGAGATCCTTTTCATTATCCGAGGGAACCAGCACCTTGGCGATGGTCCCGCGGTGAGCGGCGAGGATTTTCTCCTTGAGCCCGCCGATGGGCAGCACCCGGCCCCTCAGGGTGATCTCGCCGGTCATGGCCACGTCCCGCCTGACCCGTCGTTTGGTCAGGGCCGAGACCAGGGAGGTGCACATGGCGATGCCCGCGGAGGGGCCGTCCTTGGGAATTCCGCCTTCAGGGATGTGGATGTGGATGTCGCTGTCCTGGTAGAACTCCGGATCGATCATCAGGGCGTCGGCCCTGGACCGGACGTAGCTGACGGCGGCCTGGGCCGATTCTTTCATCACGTCCCCCAGTTTGCCGGTGATGGTGGGCTTGCCCTTGCCCGGCAGGATGAGGGTTTCGATGCTCAGGAGTTCGCCGCCGAACTGGGTCCAGGCCAGGCCGGTGGACAGGCCGATCTGGTCTTCTTTTTCGGCCATGCCCACCCGGTGGCGCGGCGGTCCCAGGTGTTTGGCGATGGATTTGGCCGTCACCCGCAGCTGGGATTCGTCGTGCTCGCTCCGGGTCACCTCCCGGGCCAGTTTCCGGCAGATGGAGGCGATCTCCCGCTCCAGGTTCCGCACGCCGGCTTCCCGGGTGTAATGCTGGATGATGGTGAGGATCGCGTTTTTGGAGAACTGGACGTTGTAATCCTTCAGGCCGTTGGCCTCGATCTGCTTTTGGAGGAGAAAGTCCTCGGCGATCCGGCTCTTCTCGTACTCGGTGTAACCGGGCAGACGGATGATCTCCATCCGGTCCTGGAGGGGCAGGGGGATGTCCGGCAGCGTGTTGGCGGTGGTGATGAAAAGAATCTCCGACAGGTCGTAGTCGAGATCGAGGTAGTGGTCGTTGAATGCGTAGTTCTGCTCCGGGTCGAGGACCTCCAGAAGGGCGGCCGAGGGGTCGCCCCGGAAATCCATGCTCATCTTGTCCACTTCGTCCAGACAGAAGACCGGGTTGGCGGTGTCCACCTTCCGGAGAGACTGGATGATTTTGCCGGGCATGGCGCCGATGTAGGTCCGCCGGTGCCCCCGGATCTCGGCCTCGTCCCGGACCCCGCCCAGGGAGAGGCGGATGAACTTCCGGCCCGTGGCCCGGGCCACGGACTTGGCCACGGAGGTCTTGCCCACGCCGGGCGGGCCCACCAGGCAGAGGATCGGGCCGCGGATTTTGCGGACCAGGCTCTGGACCGCCAGGTATTCGAGGATCCGCTCCTTGGGCTTTTCCAGGCCGAAGTGGTCTTCATCGAGGATCTTTTCGGCGTCGTCGATGTCCTTGTTGACCTTGGACCGGTCGTTCCAGGGGAGGCTGATGATCCACTCTATGTAGTTTCTCACCACGGTGGCCTCGGCCGACATGGGCGTCATGAGCTTGAGCTTCTTGAACTCCGCCTTGGCCTTGGACTTGGCCTCCTTGGACATCTTTTTCCGGCGGACGCGGCGCTCCAGCTCGTCGAGTTCGTCGGCGGCGCCTTCGTCCTCGCCCATCTCCTTCTTGATGGCCCGCATCTGCTCGTTGAGATAGTAGTTCTTCTGGTTCTTTTCCATCTGGTCCTTGACCCGGCCCCGGATCTTTTTGTCCATCTGGTGGACTTCGATCTCCATCTTGACCAGTTTCAGGAGCAGGTCGAGGCGTTTCTGGAGGCCGCGGGTCTCCAGCAGCTTCTGCTTGTCTTCGATCTTGAAGGAGAAATGGGCCGCCACGGTGTCGCCCAGCTGGGACGGGTTGGCGATGTTGGAAACATTGTTGACCAGATCCTTGGAGATGTTCGGATTGGTCTTGGCGTATTCCCGGAAGCTCTCCACCAGGGCGCGGGTCAGGGCCACCACTTCGGGGGTGACGCTCTCCTTTTCGAATATAGGCCTCACGTCCACCCGGAAGAAGTTGTCGTCGTTGATGAAATCGAGGATCTGGCCCCGGGACTTGCCTTCCACCAGAGCCTTGACCGTGCCGTCGGGCAGGCGCAGGAGCTGGAGCACCGTGCCGATGGTGCCGATCTGGCTGATGTCCTTGGCCTTGGGATTATCGATATTGGCCTTTTTCTGGGTGGAGAGAAAGACGGTCTTGTCCTTGTTCATGGCGTCGGCAAGGGCGTTGACTGATTTGGTGCGGCCCACGAAAAGCGGGGCGACCATGTGGGGGAAGACCACGATGTCCCGGAGGGGCAAGAGCGGCAGAGTGATCTGTGGGTTCATGGTTCCGTCCTGTTTGAATATCTTGGGAATATTGATCATGATGGATAAAACCCCGATTCACGCCTGTTTCTTTGTCTGTTCGTACAGCAGGATCGGCTCTTCGTTGTTGAGCACCACGTCCTCCCCGATGACGCATTCCTTCACGTTCTCGGTGGAGGGGATGTCGTACATGATGTCGAGCATGCACTTTTCCATGATGGCCCGAAGACCCCTGGCGCCGGATTTGCGCTTCAACGCTTCGCTGGCGATGGCGGTGAGCGCGCTGTCGGTCATGCGGAGGTTGACCCCCTCGATCTCGAACAACTTCTGGAACTGTTTGATCAGCGCGTTTTTCGGCTCCTTGAGGATCCGCACCAGCGCCGCCTCGTCCAGTTCGTGGAGGGTGGCGATCACCGGCAGCCGGCCCAGAAATTCGGGAATCAGCCCGTATTTGATCAGATCCTCGGGCTGGATCTGCTTGAGGGTCTCGCCGATGTTCTTCTCCTCCATCTTGACCAGCTTGGCGCCGAAGCCCATGGCCTTCTGGGCGATGCGCCGCTGGATGACCTTTTCCAGGCCGTTGAAGGTGCCGCCGCAGATGAACAGGATGTTGGAGGTGTCCACCTTGACGAAATCCTGCTGGGGGTGCTTGCGGCCCCCCTTGGGCGGCACGCTGGCCGTGGTGCCTTCGATGATCTTGAGCAGGGCCTGCTGGACCCCCTCGCCCGAGACGTCCCGGGTGATGGAAGGGTTGTCGGATTTGGAGGCGATCTTGTCGATCTCGTCGATGTAGACGATGCCGCGCTTGGCCCGCTCCACGTCGTAGTCGGCGTTCTGGAGCAGGGACAGGATGATGTTCTCCACGTCCTCCCCCACGTAGCCGGCCTCGGTGAGGCTGGTGGCGTCGGCGATGGTGAACGGCACATTGAGAAACCGGGCCAGCGTCTGGGCCAGCAGGGTTTTTCCCGACCCGGTGGGTCCGATGAGCATGATGTTGCTCTTCTGGATCTCCACGTCGTCGGTTTTCACCGAAGAGGTGAGCCGTTTATAATGGTTGTAAACCGCCACGGCGAGCACCTTCTTGGCGGCGTCCTGCTGGATGACGTAGTCGTCCAGTGAGTCCTTGATGTTCTTGGGAAGGGGCGAGCTTTCGGTCTCCCGGACGTCCTTTTCGCTCTCT
>JAABTM010000154.1 GCA_011389855.1 Desulfobacteraceae bacterium | reverse complement strand
CTTGGTTCGTCATGTCCACAGGTTAATCACGATAAATCATAAAAATCACAAGAATCACAGTTCAAGATAATTTGCGCCGAAAGATCACCCCCGCCGCGGCGGCCGTCACCGACGCCAGGACGATATGAAGGTTGCCGGGCATCATCAGGGCCAGGCCCACCGACAGGGCGGCGGCCAGGAGGGCGGCGAGGACGTATCGGGCGCCGTTGAGCTGGAAGACCAGCAGGCAGATGAACATGGCGATCAGCGCGTAGTCGGTTCCAAAGGCCCCCGGCGGGATGTACTGACCGCCGTAGCCGCCGATTACCGTGCTGGCGATCCACGCCAGATTGGCGGCGTGGTTGACCACCAGGGAGCGGTTGGTGTTCCAGTAAGACTCCCGGTATTTGGAAAAATTGACGGCGAAGCTCTCGTCGGTGACGCCGTAGGCGAAAAGGGCCAGCCTGCCCTTTTTTTCATTTTTCACGAACAGGGTCAGGGCCGAACTCATGAGCAAGTGGCGGAGGTTGACGATAAAAGTGGTGGCCACGATGGAAAGGGCCGCGGCGCCCGAGGCGATCATGGAAACCGCGATGAACTGGGCGCTGCCGGCAAACACCAGCGCCGACATGAGCCCGATTTGAAGGGGCGTCAGCCCCGCCTGCCGGGCGATGACGCCGAAGGCCATGCCGATGGGCGCGTAGCCCAAGCAGATGGGCCAGGCGGCGGCGAGGCCCTGCTTGAAATCTTGTTTGGGGTCATGTGTCATGTTAAGCCGGGATATCCCCGTTCTCTATCGTTTAATGTCCACCAGAGCACGACCCTACACCATGGCGCCGTGGAAATCAACCGCCTTGACGCTAAAAAATTGCTTGACAATCCATTCCGAATGGATTACATATATATATTTATATGATCGAATGTACCGAATCCCCATCGGAGCGGCTTCCGAATGAGGGATTTTTTTATTCCTTAAAATTCGGTCCCGGCAACGGGGATCGGCACTTCATCCACAGGGAGTGAAACGAAGATGATCGCGAACAAACAAGTCAGAAACATCGGCATCAGCGCCCACATCGACTCGGGCAAAACCACCTTGACGGAGCGGGTGCTTTTCTACACCAAGCGGATCCACGCCATCCACGACGTCAAGGGAAAAGACGGCATCGGCGCCACCATGGATTCCATGGAGCTGGAGCGGGAGCGGGGCATCACCATCGCCTCGGCCGCCACCTTCTGCGAATGGAAGGGCCACGAGATCAACATCATCGACACGCCGGGGCATGTCGATTTCACCATCGAGGTGGAGCGGGCCCTGCGGGTGCTCGACGGGGCGGTTCTGGTGCTGTGCGCCGTGGGCGGGGTCCAGTCCCAGTCCATCACCGTGGATCAGCAGATGAAGCGGTACCGGGTGCCCCGGATCGCCTTTGTCAATAAATGTGATCGAAGCGGCGCCAATCCCTTCCGGGTGGTCAAGCAGCTCAAGGAGAAGCTGGGACACAACGCCGTGGCCATGCAGATCCCCATCGGCCTGGAGGCGGATTTCAAGGGCGTCGTCGATCTAATCTCCATGAAGGCCCTTTATTTCGAGGGGGACAACGGGGAGATTGTGCGTGAGGACGCGATCCCCGACGCGATGCTGGATGAAGCCCGGGAGAAGCGGGAAGAGCTTGTGGATGCGGCATCTCTGTTCTCGGACGACTTGACCGAGGCGATCCTGGAGGAAGCGGAGATCCCCGAAGCGATGATCCTGGACGCCGTGAAAAAAGGGACCCTGGCCCGGGAGATGACCCCGGTCTTCATGGGATCGGCCTACAAAAACAAAGGCGTTCAACCCCTTCTGGACGGCGTGGCCCAGTTTCTCCCCAGCCCCGACGAGGTGAAGAACTTCGCAATGGAGATGACCGACGAGGAAAGGGAGGTGGCGTTGACCGCCGACCCCAAAGCCCCGCTGGTCTCCCTGGCCTTCAAACTCGAAGACGGCGCCTACGGCCAGCTCACCTACATCCGGGTCTACCAGGGCACGCTGGCCAAGGGCGACGCCATCTACAATGTGCGGACCGGCAAAAAGGTGAAGGTGGGCCGCCTGGTCCGGATGCACGCCAACCAGATGGAGGAGATCGAGACCATCCCCGCCGGCATGATCGGGGCCCTGTTCGGCATCGACTGCGCCTCGGGCGACACCTTCGTTCATCAGGGCATGGAACTGACCATGACCTCCATGTACGTGCCGGAGCCGGTGATCTCCCTGGCCATCGTGCCCAAGGACAACAAGGCCCAAATCAACATGTCCAAGGCCCTCAACCGGTTCACCAAAGAGGACCCGACGCTGCGGACCTTCGTCAACGACGAGACAAACGAAACCATCATCTCCGGCATGGGCGAACTCCATCTGGAGGTTTACCTGGAGCGGATGCGGCGGGAGTACAAAGCCGACGTGGAGACCGGCATGCCCCAGGTGGCCTACCGCGAGACCATCACCCAAACCGCCGAGTTCAACTACATCCATAAAAAACAGACGGGCGGCGCCGGTCAGTTCGGGCGGGTGGCCGGGTATATGGAGCCGACCACCGAAGCCGACTTCGTTTTCGAGAACAAGGTGGTGGGCGGGTCCATCCCCACCCCGTTCATTCCGGCCTGCGAAAAAGGGTTCCGGAAGTGCCTGGCCAAGGGGCCCAAACTGGGGTTTCCGGTCACCAGCGTCAAGGTGGTGATCAACGACGGGTCCTCCCATGCGGTGGACTCATCGGAAATGGCCTTCCAGGCCGCGGCCCGGGGCGCCTTTCTCGAAGGGTACAACAAGGCCAGGCCGGTGATCCTGGAGCCCATCATGAAGGTGGCGGTGGAGACCCCCACCGAATTCCAGGGCGCGGTCATGGGAACCCTGAACCAGCGCCGGGGCATCATCCTGGGGTCCCAGGACGAAGGGCCCATGTGCGTCATCGAAGCGGAAGTGCCGTTGTCCGACATGTTCGGGTATTCCACGGTGCTGCGGTCTTCAACCCAGGGCAAGGCCCAGTTCACCATGGAGTTCGCCGCTTACAAGCAGGTGCCCAAATCCATCGCCGAGGAGTTGATCAAAAAGGCGGCCGAGGAAAAGAAGAACGTCGCATAATGGCGGATGTCATCCACCTGAGAGAAAGGTTTTTTAGCATGTTGAAGAAGGATCTGATTTTCCGTAATCCCCTCCGCGTGATGGGAAACGACCATGAAGACATCCTGCCGGTGGGCGGATTCGGCGCCGTTCTGGCCCGGGCCGGGCTGGGCAAGACCTCCCTCCTCGTCCAGCTGGCCCTGGACGGCCTGCTGCGGGGGCGGAACGTGCTCCACGTCAGCCTGGCGGACCCGGTGCGGAAAGTATGCCTCTGGTACGAGGAGGTCTTCCGGAACATAGCGGCCCAGTACGATCTCCAGCAGATGGATCAGATGTGGGAGACCCTCCTCCCCCACCGCCTGATCATGACCTTCAAAAAAGGCGGGTTCAGCGTTCCCAAGCTGGAAGAGCGGCTCTCCGACATTGCCGAGCAGGACATCTTCCTACCCCGGATCATGCTCATCGACGGCCTCCCCTTCGAAGCCGATGATATTGCGGAAACGCTGTCGGACCTGAAGGGGCTGGCGGAGGCCTACGGGCTCAACATCTGGTTCGCCGTTCGGACCCACCGTGACGATCCGGTGGGGGAAGACGGCATGCCGGTCACCGTAAGCCGGGTCGCGGGGATGTTCGACGTGGCGTTTCAACTGAAGCCCGATGGCAAGGCCGTCCTCGTTCAGACGCTGAAGGGGGGGAAAGAAGAAGTGCCCTCGACCCTGGTGCTCGACCCCTCCACCATGCTGGTCAAGAACCCCGCCGCCAGCCAGAGCGCCTGAGACGACTATATCGGCGGCGGCCCTTAAGACCCGCGCGGGAGTGAACTCCCACGCTACTATGTGTAGTCCCTACAGGACTGTAATTGCAAAAAATGTCCTGTAGGGACATCATAAAATAGCGTGGGAGTTTACTCCCGCGCGGCAAAGGGCGAGCGGCGCCGTTGAATTCGCCTTGTTAGGATATTTATTTCCGTAATTCGCCTAAACAGCCTGGAAGGCTATTTTACGGGTAAAAAAAACCGACTGAATCTCAGTCATTCACGGGTATTGGCGCTAAGAGGACATTACCTTGAAGTGGATCGCCTCCGGAGAATCGGGGGCGACCTTTCTGCCCAGCCCGAAAATCCCGCTTCCCTGGAGCAGCAGTTCGTTCTGCTTCAGGTTCATCCCCTTTTCACCCTTGATGAACACATAGGTGCCGTTGGTGCTGTGATCGATTAGGACGAACTCGTCCTGCCGATAGACGATGCGGGAATGGGACCGGGAGACCCGGGTGTCTTCCACCACCAGGTTGTTGTGACTCTGACGGCCCATGGTGATGCTGGGACGGGCCTGGCTGATCTCCATGGCGATGTCTTGGAATTTGAGTTCCAGGCGCGGGCCTTTTTTCTGGGAGATAGACGCGGACAGCGGCGACCCGTGGAGCAGGAGAATGGTTTTGCAGCTGTCGCACCGGGGCGCGGCGCCTTCTTTGGCCGCCTCCTTGTCTACGATATTTCGCGAGCCGCATTCCTCACAAAAGACGATCATAACCCAAGCTCTCCAGGCTGGATGCGGTTAACAAATCGGTAAATCATACACGCTGTGGTTCGGTTGGGTTGGATGAACGGCAATCAGGATTTCAGGGACCGCAGTTCTTCCCGGAGGGATCGGAACTCCCTTTCCAGGGTCTGCTGGATCCGGATCAGCACGTTCAACATGTCGCGATTGGTGGCCGGCGCATCCGGGTCGTCGTACTCCCCGTAATCGGTATCGGACGTCGCAGGCGCCGGTTCGTCCTCCTCGACGCCCGCTTCCACTGCTTCGGCGCGGTCCGGCTCGGGGGGCGGTTTGGGCGGGGCTTTTTTCTTTTTGGGCGCGTCCTTGATATGTTCCTTGAGCTGTTTGTACTTGTCCAGCTCGACCATGAGCATCTTCTTTTTTTCCCCTTCGCTAATGCCCTTGGCCACCAGCGCCTGCTCCAGGCTTTCATAGACGGAATTGATGAGGCTGATGGAATCGGGGTGGGCGTCGGCCTGTTTTTTCTGGATATATTTGCCCAGGGCGCCCATCAATTGAAAGAAGGCCACGGCGATCTTGTCGTTTTTGTGCTTTTTTTCAAGTTTGGCGATTTCTTCCACAAGGCGGGTCATCACCTCGTCGCTGATTTCCCACTCCAGCGAAAGGATGATCGATTTCAGTTCCTTGAGCGTAGAATTTTCGACATCCATGGCACTTATACCCGTTTTCGTTTTGGGTTTCGATTTTTTTGCGTCGGCGGGCCGGCGGCCGGCCGGTTTCGGAGGGGCCGCCTCTTCTCTTAACGGGCCGACGCCGTCGTCGTCTTCGCTGAAAAACGCATTTAGCCGGTCGTCGACCTCCTTGGCCTTTTCCGAATCCATAGGCCCTTCGTCGGCATTTTCATCTCCGAAATGGTCGTCGTTCAGGCGGATGTCCATCTCGCCGTCCTGATTCGTTTCGTCTTTAGCGGCCAATCGTCTTCCTTCCCAGGCGGTTATTCCCAGATGGCGTTGATCTTCTGGATGGCTTCCGCCACCTTCAGACGGAGGATGCCGAGGGTCACGTCTTTCCCAAAAATCGTGATCAGCAGGAATTCGGCATTGATCTTGCTGAAGTGGATGTTTTCGCTTTCCCCCTTATGGAAGAGCAGGGAAAACTCCTCTTCCCCCACGATCTTCGCCATGGTGTCCACGGCCGCGAAGTTGGCCGAGGCTAGGGCGGCCAGGGAATACAGGTCATGGTCGCAGTTGCCGTTGTCCAACTGGGAGATGATGTTTCCGGCCATATCGATCACCATGACGCTGTGTACGCCGCTGTCGATCAGTTCCTCCTGGAGAACGCTTTCAATGGCCTCCAGCTGCTCCGGGCCAAGGGAGAAGTCCGAAAAAGAGGCGTTGTCGTCATAATCGGAGCCCACTGTTTATCCTCCTATTTTAAAACGTTTTGCATGGAAGCCATGGTTGCGGAGATGATCTTCTTCAGGGTCGGCACCACGTTGTGCCCGGTGACGGCGCTGGCCCCGAAAGACGGGACTTTGAGCTGGCTGTTAAGGTCTTTTTCCATCACTTCCATGGGCAGAATGGGAACGTCTTTAAGGTCCCGTTTGTTGTACTGCAACACCAGGGGCACTTTGAAGATGCTCTTTTTGTAGGTGGCGAGGTTGTCCTGGAGGTTCTTCAGGGCCTGCACGTTTTTCTTCCGCTGTTCCACTTGGGAGTCCGCCACGAACACGACGCCGTCCACGCCCTTCAGCACCAGTTTCCGGGTGGCGTCGTACTTGACCTGACCCGGCACGGTGTACAACTGCACTTTTACATCGTATCCCATGATCTTGCCGATGTCAAAAGGGAGGAAATCGAAAAACAGCGTCCGGTCGCCATGGGTCTTGATGCTGACCATCTCGCTTTTGATGCGCTCCCGGAATTTACCGTAGATGTATTCCAGGTTGGTGGTTTTCCCGCCCCTTCCAGGACCATAAAAAACGATCTTCGCCTGGACTTCCTTCGATTTCATATTGACGAACGCCAAGACTGATCCCTCCTACCCGGTAAGTTGTTCGTTATATCGGTCGATGGTTAACATGACGAGAAGATCGATGCCGCGCATCGCTATTGCTGGATAATGGTGTTGATCTTTTCAATCGCTTCCGCCACTTTCAGCCGCAGCAGGCCGAGAGTGACTTTTTTCCCGAAGACGGCGATCAGAAGGAATTCGTCGTTGACTTTGCTGAAATGGATGCTCTCGTTTTCGCCTTTATGGAAAAGGAGAGAAAACTCTTCTTCTCCCACAATTTTCGCCATGGTGTCCACCGCCGCGAAGTTGGCCGAGGCGAGCGCGGAAAGAGAGTAGACGTCGTGATCGCAGTTGCCGTTATCGCGATGGGCGATGATGTTGCCGGCCAGGTCGATGAGCAGGACGCTGTGGACGCCGCTTTCCACCAGCTCGTCTGTAAGAATCGTCTCTATGCTGTCGAGTTGCTCCTGACCTAAGACGATCTCGGAGAAGCTGTAATCATCGTAATTGGAACCCAATGTCTATTCCCCCAAATTGTGCGTCGATCAAATTGTGCGTCGATCCCCAAGCTGTCGACCCAGCGACCCAGGCGGTCTGATGGCATTGTGCGGGCGGCAGGACGCAGGGAAATCCGATCCGGTACAGGTTGCGTTTACAGGGCTTTTATCCGAAAAAACCTTTGGCTGTCAAAATATTTTTAGAAAAATCAGCCAAATTGAGATTAATCCAGAGCGAATAATATCAGCCGCGCCCATGCCTGTCAATAACTACGCAGAGCAATGCCGGCGCTCCGGCGGGCCCCGGCGAAGACCGTTTTTGCGTAACCCTTTAAATTCACTAAAAACGTTGGAATCCGCCGTGTACTTGACGCCGGTTTTTTTTTGTGGTAAAAAGTCATAATAGCGTTTGCCATCAGAGGACACACCATTCAGGAGGCGTCATGACCCAACGCAGTTTGACGGACCTTCCGGCGTGGACCGATTTAAAGGAGCACGCCGCGCCCTTCAACCGCCCGGAAAAGCACCTGAAGCATCTGCTCCGGGAAGAGGACCGGTTCCCCGGGTTTTCCCGTCGGGGCGGCGGCCTGTTCTTCGACTTCAGCCGCCAGCGAATCGACAGGGCCGCCCTGGACCGATTGCTGGATCTGGCGGAATCCCGAGGCGTTTTGAGGCGCTTCAGGGAGATGATGGCCGGCGCCGCGGTCAACGTCACCGAGGGCAGGGCCGCCCTGCACACCGCCTGCCGGGATTTTTCCGGCGCACCCGTCACCGCTGCCGGAGAGGACGTTATGCCGGAGATCCGGCGGGTCCGGGACGAGACCCGGACGTTCGCCCGGGCCGTCCGGGAAGGCCGCGTCACCGGCTCCACGGGCAAACCCTTCCGGGACCTGGTGGTCATCGGCATCGGGGGATCCTACCTGGGGCCGCTTTTCGTCTCCGAAGCCCTGGGGGCTTATGCGACCGGCGGGCTTCGGCTTCACTACCTGGCCAATGTGGACATCCACAACTTCGGAAAGATCGTTTCGCTCATCGATCCCGAACGGACCCTGTGGATCGTGATCTCCAAGAGTTACACCACGCCGGAAACCCTTGCCAATTCCCGTCTGGCCTATGATTTTATGGCCGAAAAGGGGCTCGATCCCGCAAAGCACGTGGCAACGGTCACGGCCAAAGGCAGCCCCGGCGACGACTCCGCCAATCCCGTGCTCAGGGCCTTCCATATGTTCGATTTCATCGGCGGCCGCTACAGCGTCAGCTCCGCCGTGGGCGGGGTTCCATTGAGCCTCTATCTGGGCGATGATATTTTCGAACGGTTTCTAAAAGGGGCCCAGGAAATGGACATCCACGCCCGGGACGCCGACGCCCGGGACAACCTGCCGCTCCTGGCCGCCCTCATCAGCATCTGGAACAACAATTTTCTTGGCTATACGGCCGAGGCGGTCATCCCCTACGCCGATCCGCTGAGCGAATTGCCGGCCCACATTCAGCAGCTCTATATGGAGAGCAACGGCAAACGGGTGACCGAGGACGGACGATCCCTGGACCACCCCACCGGGGTGATCCTATTCGGGGAACCGGGCACCAACGCCCAGCACTCCTTCTTCCAACTGGCCCACCAGGGCCGGCCCTTTCCCATTGATTTCATCGGCGTCGTCCGGCCCCAATATGAGGCGTACGCCGCCGTCTCCAAAGGCGTGACCAATCATCAGGAACTCTGGGCGAACCTGATCTCCCAGCCCATGGCCCTGGCGGAGGGCAAAGACGACGAAAAGCCGGAAAAGACCTTTCCCGGCAACCGACCGTCGTCCACCCTGATGCTGCCCGATCTCTCTCCGGAAAGCGTGGGGCGCCTGCTCGCCTTTTACGAGGCCCGGACCGTCTTCGAGGCGTTTATCTGGTCCATCGATCCCTTCGACCAGTTCGGCGTCGAACTGGGCAAGGTCCTGGCGGGCGATATCCGGAAGGAGATGGCGGCCCGAAACGCCGATCCATCCCATTCCTTCGACCATCTGGACGAAATCCGTCAATTTTATCTGAAGGCCCTGTTCAGGGGCGAAACCGACGAATAGAATAAAAGGAGGCATGTATGGCCAAACGGGTAGGGGTTCTTTTGTCCGGCTGCGGCGTGTTCGACGGCGCCGAGATCCATGAAGCGACGCTCACCCTGCTGTTTTTAGACCGAAACGGGGCCCGGGCCGTCTGCATGGCGCCCAATGTCGATCAGCGCCACGTCATAAACCATCTCAATCAGGACGAAACCGGCGAGGGGCGCAACGTGCTGACGGAATCGGCCCGGATCGCACGGGGGGAGATCCGGGATGTGGCGGATGTATCCGCGGACGACCTGGATGCGCTGATCCTGCCCGGCGGCTTCGGCGCCGCCAAGAACCTGAGCGACTTCGCCGAAAAAGGCGCCGATGCGACGGTGGAGCCCGGGACGGCCCGCATTATCGGAGAGATGGCCGACGCCGGCAAACCCATCGGCGCCCTCTGCATCGCGCCGGCCACGCTGGTCAAGGCATTGGCGCACCGAAAACCAAAGGTCACCATCGGCAACGATCCCGGCACGGCCGCCGCCATCGAAAGCATGGGGGGGCGGCACCAGGAGTGCGCCGTGGACGAGATCTGCATCGACGACCCCAACCGGATCGTCTCGACCCCGGCCTACATGCTGGGTCCCGGCATCAAGGACGTGGCCGCCGGCATCGAAAAGCTGGTGAACCAGGTCCTCTCCATGGCCTGATGTCGGGCCATGGACTTTTATCCATTTTTTAACGAAGGGAGAGGGAATGAAAAGTACAGCAGCGCGTTTAACCATCGTTTTGACCGTACTGACGGCGTTCTTCGTCTTTGCCGGCGCGTCCGCCGCGGCGGATGCAACCGCCAAGGTGGACATCAACACCGCGTCGAAAACGCAGCTCGAAACCCTGAACGGCGTCGGCGACGCCCTGGCGGACCGGATCATCGAATATAGAGAAAACAACGGCCTCTTCAAAACGCCCCAGGATATTCAAAACGTCAAAGGCATCGGGCCGTCGACCTTCAAGAAAAACCAGGACCGCATTGTCGTCGGCACGCCTGAGCCGGCGGAGGAAACGCCCAAGACCCCGTCGAAGGAAGCCCCCAAGTCCCAAGACAAACCCAAAAGCTGATCCGAAAAGGACAGTATGGTGAGATCCAAAGGCCGCGCAGCCCATGGCGGGATGCGCGGCCATCCATCATAACAACCGAAAGGGACGCTATGATCCAACACAGATCGATCCTCAAACGGACATGCCTTCTGGGCTGTCTGGTCATTCTGGCCCTGACGGTCCGACCGTCGGCGGCCGGCGCCCTGGGATGGGAAGACCTGAAAGTCCGGATCCTGCCCGACAGCTCCTTTGCAGTGGTGGAATACCGGGACGGCGGAGGGAAGGTCCGGCACTGTCCGTTCAAGGACGCCAACGGGACCGTCGATTATGATCAATTGATCTATGTGCTCGGCACGCTGGAAAACGAAAACTGGGTCGATCCCCGGAACGAAGCGGTTGCAAGGCGGAAGCTGGAATCTTTTTACGATCCTTTCATCCAGGAGATTCGTCAAAAGGGGCTCGAAGAACCCATCGATATCAACACCGCGGGACTGCCCCAATTGGTGGCCCTGCCCCGCATCGGCCCGGTGCTGGCGGTGAGAATCGCGGAAATGCGGGAAACAAAGGACGGTTTTGAATCCGTCGAAGAGCTGAAAGAAGTCAAAGGGATCGGTCAGGGCACCTTTAATGGTCTCAAGTTTTATGTCCAGATCAGATCCGAATCCCAATAGATGCGCGAATCATGACGCAATCAAAACATCCGACCATTGCCGACGCCGCAACCGCTGGGGACCGTCGCCTTGAGATCCTGACGGAAAAGGGGGTGGTGATATATCAGCCCCAAACCGTCCACATCGGGGAGGACGTGGATCTCGACCGAATCGCCTCCCGTGCCGTTATCCATCCCGCATGCCGCATCCACGGCGAATCGACGCTCCTTTCGCCCGGCGCCGAGATCGGACGCGAGGCGCCCGCCACCGTTGAAAACTGCCGCGTCGGCCCCGGTGCGTCTCTCAAAGGCGGCTATTTCAAAGGGGCCGTATTCCTCAAAGGGGCCTCCATGGGCTCGGGCGCCCACGTCCGGGAAGGGACGCTGCTCGAAGAGATGGCCGGCGGGGCCCACACCGTGGGCCTGAAACAGACCCTCCTTTTTCCCTTCGTTACCCTGGGCAGCCTCATCAATTTCTGCGATTGCCTCATGGCGGGCGGCACGAGCCGCAAAGATCACAGCGAGGTGGGCAGTTCCTACATCCATTTCAATTTCACCCCCAGCGGCGACAAAGCCACCGCTTCCCTCATCGGGGATGTACCCAAGGGGGTGATGCTCAACCGACGCCCCATTTTTCTGGGCGGCCAGGGCGGTCTGGTGGGCCCCCGACGACTGGCCTACGGCACAGTGGTGGCCGCCGGGACCATCTGCCGCAAGGACGAACTCCGGGAGGACCGCCTCATTTTCGGCGGCGGCATGAAACCGGGAAATGTGCCGACCACGGTCGGCGGCGGGGCCGGCGGCAAGCGGATCATCAAAAGCAACATCCTTTATATCGCCAACCTGATTGCCCTGAGCCGCTGGTATGATCACGTCCGGGCCCTGTTTATCGGCGAGGATCTCCCGGAACCCCTGTGGGCTGGCGCCAAAGACGTTTTGAGCGCGGCCATTGCCGAGCGGATGAAGCGATTGGAGGCGTTTGTCCTCCAGCAAAAAGCCGATATAGCGGATCAGTGGT
>JAABTM010000443.1 GCA_011389855.1 Desulfobacteraceae bacterium | reverse complement strand
ACCGCTCCCGCTCGTCGGAAAAGCCGCTGGTGAGCCGGTCGGCGAATGTTTCGCCGTTTTCCAGGAGCTTTTCGAAGGCCACCGCGTGGGAGATGGGCCCGTCGTAAAAGAAAAGGGCGATGGTCCTGCCGCTGGGGAGCCGCTGGAGGTAGGGCATGGTGGGATCGATGGTATTGTCCGACACGTCCAGCCATGCGTCCTCCGCGGGGTTGTCCAGGGGCCGGACCCTTCCGGCCTGGGTGGGGCTCAGGATGGTGAAATGAATCCCCAGATCCGCCATGATGTCGAGGGTTTCGGTGTCCACGCCGGTTTCCGGGAGCCACATCCCCTCGGGATGGCGGCCGAAGCGGTGTTTGAAATCTTCCACACCCCACCGCACCTGGGTGTATTTGTCCCGGCGGTTGGCCAGGGGCATGATCATGTGGTTGTATGCCTGGGCCAGGGCGGATCCGTGGCCCGAGAACCGCTTGCGGCTCCGGGCGTCGGCATCCAGGATCGACTCGTGGATGTCCGGCGCGTGTTCGGCCATCCAGGTTAGAAGGGTGGGGCCGAAGTTGAAGCTGATCCGGGCGTAGTTGTTGACGATGCGCAGAATCCGGCCCTCGTCGTCCATGATCCGGGAATAGGCGTTGGCCGCATAGCATTCGGCGTTGATGCGGGCGTTCCAGTCGTGGTAGGGATAGGCCGAATCCTGAACTTCGAGGGTTTCCAGCCAGGCGTTTTCCCGGGGCGGTTGATAGAAATGGCCGTGGATGCACAGACAGCGGTCGGTCATGAATGGGTCCTTTCGTAAAGCAGCACATTGTGGGGCGTCAGGCGGATTTCGGCGTCGCCGTCGGTTTCGATCCGGTCGGGCGCCGCGGCGCCGGGCCCTTGCCACTGGGTTCCGCCGGAGTCGAGGCGTCGGCGCCACCGGCCCCGGGGAAAGGGAAGGGCGGCGGTCCGGTCCGAACCGTCGAAGTGGAAGGCGATGCAGACTTCGCTTTCGCCGTCCCGGCGATGGGCGAAGAAGATCCGCGCTGTTTCATCCAGGGCGATCCGGGTGTGCTTTTTGCTCAGCCGGGAAAGGGCCGGGATCTCCTTCCGGAGCCGGATCAGGGTTTGATGGAAATCCAGGAGGACCTTATGGCGCCCTTCGGTCCGACGATCCGGATCGATTTTGGCCGACCGGAAGGTCTCACCGGCGTCGGGGTCGGGCGGCGTCTCTTTCCATCCGAAGGCGGCGAATTCCCGGCGGCGGCCTTCGCGAACGGCCTGCACCAGATCGGGGTCGCCGTGGCTGACGAAATAGGGAAACGGCGCGGTCTCGCCGTATTCCTCCCCCATGAAGAGCAGGGGGACGAAGGGCGACAGCAGCACGACCCCGGCGACCAGTTTCAGTTCCCCTAGGGAAAGACGGCTGCTGAGCCGGTCCCCGCGGAGCCGGTTGCCGATCTGGTCGTGGTTCTGGGCGAAGACGACGAACCGGCGGGCCGGGACGTTCCGGGACGGGTTCCCGTGGCGTCGCTTCCGATAGGCCGAGTACCGGCCGCCGTAGGCGTATCCTTCGGTCCAGGTCAGGGCCAGGTCTTCGAGGGTTCCGAAATCTTCGTAATACCCGTCCCGCTCCCCGGTGACCAGGGCGTGGAGGGCGTGGTGGAAATCGTCGTTCCACTGGGCGTCGAGACCGAATCCGCCCAGGTGTTTGGGCCGGATGAGCCGCGTGTCGTTGAGATCGCTTTCGGCGATGCAGTGGATCCGCCGGTTGAGCCGTCCCCCGGCCCGGCGGATGGCGGCGCCCAGTTCCAGCAGAAACGGTTGGGCCGAGAAATCGAGGATGGCGTGGACCGCGTCGATGCGCAGGGCGTCGATGCGGCAGTCCTGAACCCAGTAGAGGGCGTTTTCGATGAAATAGCGGCGGACTTCGTCGCTGTGTTCGCCGTCGAAATTGACCGCATCCCCCCAGGGCGTGTTGTAGAAGTCGGTGAAATAGGGGCCGAAGTCCCGCAGATAATTGCCTTCGGGGCCCAGGTGGTTGTAGACCACGTCCAGGATCACCGCCAGTCCCTTTCCATGGCAGGCGTCCACCAGCCGTTTCAGACCGTCGGGTCCGCCGTAGGAATTCTGGACCGCGAAGGGGTAGACCCCGTCGTATCCCCAGTTCCGGCCGCCGGGAAACTGGGCCAGGGGCATCAGCTCCAGGGCGGTGTAGCCAGTCGGTCCAGTGGAAACCGGGGGGTACGATTTGGGACGGCTCGTGGACCCCGTCGGGCTGAAGCCGCGACGCGGGATCGGGCCGTTCCTTGACGTCCGCTTCTTCCATGCCCGCGTGGAGACGGTAAAGATACCGGCTGTCCGGGGCGATGTCTTCGGCAAGGCCATGGAAATAGCCTCTCTCTGTCGCCGTCAGCGGGACGACGGCCTCCTGGGGCGAGACCAGCCGGACGTCCACCCGGTCGGCAAAGGGGGCCCAGACCCGGAACCGGCACCGGCCGTCCCCCAGATAATCGGCGCCCAGGGGCTGGGTGGTGTGAACAGCGGCGGCCCCGTCGGTCGGCTGTCCGAAATCGGAGATTTTCATGGCCGCGCCAGTTTCTTCATTTCGCCTTTGGGTTTGGCGACGATATTCTTTTTGGACGGGGTCTTCTTTGCCATCTTTCCTCCGGTTTCGATCACGCCATTGGCTTGGTGATGGGCGGAGAAAACACGCCCCATGTTCACCGGGAATATATACCGCATATCCGTTGCTTTGGGAATAAGGTCAAGGCTGTATTTATCGGGGACGGATGGTGTAATGGGACCATCCCGCTGGTTGGCCGCATCCCGGGCCCGGATTTGATAAAAAGATTGGGTGTGGAGTGATCCATGAACAGAAAAGGGGTTAACGACCATGGTCGTTAACCCCTTGGAAAAGTGGCGGGAGCGACGAGACTCGAACTCGCGACCTCCGGCGTGACAGGCCGGCGTTCTAACCAGAACTGAACTACGCCCCCGAATGTGTGTCATTTTGCCGCTTGCGGGATGCCTGCCTTAAATCTGGTAGGCGGAACAGGGCTTGAACCTGTGACCCTCGGCTTGTAAGGCCGATGCTCTCCCAACTGAGCTATCCGCCCACATTGCCCCCGCGAACAAGAATATATTTAGCAAAAAGCGGGTCTCAAAGTCAAGCGAAAAAAACACAGCGGTTGAAAAAAAATACGTCGCCTAATTGATGGCGGTCGGCTGATTCGCCCCTTCGCCCTTTTTAGGAAGCATCTCGAATGGCACGTCGTGCTTTTTGAACAGGCTGGTTTCGCCTTCCTCCAGCACGAGGGCGTGGGTCAGGACTTCGTCCATGTGTTCCACCAGGACGATGTCGACCTGTTTGGAGACGGTGGCAGGAATGTCCTTGAGATCCTTTTCATTATCCGAGGGAACCAGCACCTTGGCGATGGTCCCGCGGTGAGCGGCGAGGATCTTCTCCTTGAGTCC
>JAABTM010000442.1 GCA_011389855.1 Desulfobacteraceae bacterium | reverse complement strand
CCGTCGGGATTGTCCGGCCAATAGCTTTGGGCATGACCGTAATGCTGTGCTCCCATCCATCGCCGAAATCGTATCTCCAGATGGCGGGCTCTATCTCCAGCAGTTCGATTTTGAATTGACACAAGAGGTCTTTGGGGTTCATTTTTCTGCTCTCCTTATGCGTTTAGACAGCACTTCTTGTATTTTTTCCCGCTGCCGCAGGGGCATGTATCGTTTCTGCCTGCTTTTTTGGTCGATCTCACCGGAGAAACCGGTTGAGAGGCGGCATGGGATCGCTTGGAGTTGGCGTACACTCTCTTCAGGTTCTGGTGTCTCTGCTTCAGCTCGCTGTAAATGGTCGGATGCGCCTCCAGCATCTTTTCCCGGAAAACGTCGAGTTTGATGGATTTTCCCCATAATTTGGATTCGCTCGCTTTTTCCCACTTTTTGGCGTGGTAATCCACTCGAAAGGCCGGCAATTCCTTGGTTTTGCCGTTCTCATGGATCATAACCGGCGATAGTACGACATTTTTGCATCCGCATCCAGTTCGAAGACAATACTGATCGAGAACCATGAAATCCTTGTCGTTGGCGGAAATTCGGAATTCCTTGCTGTATGGCAGGATCTCGCTGTAGCCAATCATTGCCCCCTCGTTTTCGATCATGTCAACGGGCAAATCAATATCAATGGAATCCAGATCGGCGTTGTCCGTGATGTGCCGTTTATAGGCAAAATATAACGTCTGGACCACCTCCATATCGTCGTCGGTCAGGGACGCCGCAAGGGTTTCGGCCAGAACTTTATCCTCGTCCGATACGTTTTCCGGGTCCGCGTATGTCGGCTTTTTGGTCTCTAAATCAATGAGGACGGTGACGGGTTCGGCGATTTCGGTTCCGTCTTCGTCCAGGAGCGTCAGCCGTATGTGTGCGGCGGTGCAGTGACACCATGGGTTTGGACATCCCGCGATGATCGCGGAGTAGGTTTGCCGTTTGCCGTTGATATCCAGCGTGGCGGTGAGTTTTTTATCTTCAGCTTTAAAAACCATTTGTGCGGTATCCTGTTTTCGAGTTTCGATGGGCTAAATTGTTCTCGACAACTGTGGCTTTGTTTCGCGGATTCGACGGATTCGGTGGTTGTTCAATCTATGCCAGCGCCATTTCCACCGCTCTTTGAGCATGGATCTCCGCGGTATCCAGCAACGGAACGGGTGTTTGGTCCGGGCTGACCAGCATCGCGATCTCAGTACATCCCAAAATGACGGCTTCCGCTCCCTGAGATGCCAGGTTTTCGATGATTCTGAGGTATTCCGTTCTGGATCGGTCTTCGATTTTTCCCAGACACAGTTCATCGAAAATGACGTTGTGAACGAGGCCCCTGTCGGCCGACTCCGGGACCACCGTCTCGATGCCGTATTTGTTCAGCAACCGGTCTTTGTAAAACGGTTCTTCCATTGTGGCGGATGTGCCGAGAAGACCGACTTTTTTGTAGTTTTTGGATTGGATGACCTTCGCCGTGGCATCGGCGATATGGAGAAGAGGGACATCGACGGCGGCTTCAATCCGCGGAAAGACGATGTGCATGGTGTTGGTGCAGATCAGAAGAAATTCAGCGCCGGCGGATGCGATCCTGTTGACTTCTGAGGTCAGTATTTCTCCGATAGCTTCCCACTGTCCCTGGCGCATGAGGGTCTCGATTTCCTGGAAATCGACGCTGTATAGTAGGATCTTCGCCGAGTGGAGACCGCCCAATCTGGCTTTGACGCCTTCGTTGATCGCTTTGTAGTAGGAGACCGTGGATTCCCAACTCATTCCGCCGAGAAGACCGATTGTTTTCATTGTGTTGATCCATTTCTGTTGTTGTTGAGATGCGGCGCGACGAACTCGTTGAAAACATCGATTACGAGGCTGGAAACGGCCGATTCTTTTGACCACAGAGACTGCATCGATCAATAGTCACCGATGCGAAGTTGTCGTCCTCTCCGAGATATTCAGTTTCAAAGTCCTTATAGTGGAATGGGGGCTGTTCGCATTTACACATTGGCGGCAGTCAGTCTTCCCTTTGCTAACGCACAATCTTCATAAAAGCTGAAGCGCCAGTTCCCGTTTCAAATCGGTTTTCAACCGATCCCTGGGGATTTTTACGGCGGGCTCCTCCCCGATGTTCATCAATACCATAAAGGGGCGGGATGGAAAACAAAAAAACCGGGTTCTCCGATATCGGAAAACCCGGTTTCTGTTGAGGATGCGCTGAAGAATGTTGCGGGAATTAACCCTATTCCGCGTGAAGAAACACGCGATTCAGATGCTCCCAGCCCAGTGCCGGCAGGCTGCCGAAGATGTCGTTGCCCAGGTAGCCGCCGTCGGCGGCCAGGGGGGCGACCTCTTCGATCATGCCGTAGAGGCGGTCCACCTCGGATCTCAACGCCTCCCGGCTTTCCCCGCCCATTTTCAAGGTCCGCAGATCGCCGCGGAGATTTTTGGCGTGGACCCGCATCACCCAGCCGTCCGCATAGGGGGCGTCGTTGGCCAGGCTTCCCTTCTCCCGCAACTGGGGATTGATGTCCGTCACCACCCCTGTGACCGGGGACAGGAGCGCGGCCCGGTTTTCGCCTCGGCGGACAACGATGTGGCCCCTGCCCTGCTCCACCGGCTTTCCCACCAGGGGCGCCTCGATGGCGTCGGGCGGACCGATGAGGCGGAGGGCGAAATCGTCCAGCCCCACCCGGACGGTTCCCCCGTCCTCGATCTTCAGCCAGGTGTGGCCGGGGTGGTAGTAATATCCCTGGGGAAGCCGGAACCCTTCCACGTCGAGGACATCCACCGGCCGCACGACGGTGCGCACCGTATAATGATCCTGGAAATACTGGTCGAACTCGCAGTCCCGGCAGTTATAGTAATGGTTGCAGGCCCGGAAGGCGATGCGGCCCTTCATGTGGTGGACGCAGGGGCGTTTCCACTGGGGCAGTTTCCGCAGTTCGTCTTTCCAGAAGGTGATGAGGCCCCGTTTTCCCTCCGGATGCCGGCCCGATTGCCGGAGCCGTCGGTTTTCCCGGGCGACCCCGCGCAGCTTCCGGTCGTACCGGCAAGCGGCGCATTCAAAATCGATGGCGCATCGTTTTTCCCGGACGACGCCCGCCTGCATCCAGAAACACTGCGGCAGGGAATCTTTGGAACCGTTTTGTGTTTGGAGTGTTAGCATGGGGTATGCCTTTCGATGAGACGGAGGCGGCGGGGCCTCTCGGACCCCGCCCTCCATGTGACGATCACGTCGATGAATCAGGTCTTGAGGAATCGGCTCGTCAGGTTCTTCCATCCCAGATCCGGCAGGTTCCCGAAAACGTCCGCCTGCAGGAGACCGCCGTCGGCCGCCAGGGGAC
This sequence comes from Desulfobacteraceae bacterium, assembly GCA_011389855.1. Lineage (GTDB taxonomy): Bacteria > Desulfobacterota > Desulfobacteria > Desulfobacterales > JAABSP01 > JAABTD01. The sequence continues at coordinate 98 of JAABTM010000442.1, read as the reverse complement.
CGGCCACTTCTTCGATCATGGATTCCAGGGCCGTCACCTCCTCGCCCATCCAGTTGAAGCTCTTGTCTTCCGCCATGAGGGATGAGACGGATTTCTTG